>JACZSC010000019.1 GCA_022574415.1 Nitrososphaerota archaeon
TTCAATTGATGTTTTAAATGGTGTTGCAAGTGGTTTTATGACCATTGCAGGTTTTGCATTAACAACTTGTTTATTTATAATTCAAAATTACGAAATTGCAATAGTTAGTCTACCATTGGGATTTGTATCTTTAGCATTTTACAAATACCACAAATTTCCAAGTAAAATATTTCCTGGAGACTCTGGAGCCCTGACATTTGGAGGAATGTATGGTGCCTTGGCAATAGTTGGAGGCATAGAAATCATTGCTGCCATAATACTCCTACCAGCTGTCATAAACTCATTTTTGTTCCTCTCAAGCATGAAAAGGATTGTAGAGCACAGAGAAATTAAGGCAAAACCCGTAGAACTTACTGAGGATTTCAACCTAAAGGCAACAACTGAAAAATTTGCTCCAGTTACTTTAGTACGTTTGATTCTTGCAGGTGGACCATTATCGGAAAAACAAGTAGCTAACACAATCTTCAAACTGACAATTTTTTCAAGTATTCTAGGAATAATCTCAGCATTTATGATGGGCATATCACTATGAGGGGCTCTTCAATTTTCATTTTTGTTGGAATGATGTGGGTTTTGTTGATCGTTGGTGGAGGAATAGTGACCACAATTTTGGGACCAATTTCAATTACCGGTTATGGGGATCTTAATCAGATGATTGCATCTGGAATAAAAGCGATCATTGCAATAATTTTGGTAATTATTTGGATTGTTATATTGTCTAAAATGAATAAATGGATATTCCATAAAGAGATTAAATCCTAAGATTCATTCCACTTCTTTTGTTTTTTATCGTATTCTTCTCTAGAGAATTTTTCTTTGGCTGGATTACCAACAACTACCGTATTTTCAGGAACATCTTTTATAACAACTGCACCCATTGCAACAACACTATTTTTACCAATTTTTACACCAGCCTTAATTACAGCTCGTGCTCCAATTATTGCACCATCTTCAATTGTAACTCCAACTAGTTTTTTACTTGGTGGATATGGATCATTTGTTAAAGCAGCTGCTGGACCAATGAAAACATTTTTACCAATTCTTGCTAGTGGTGGAATGTAAACCAGACCTTCAATCATGGTGTTTTCTCCAATTTTAACATCATAATCAATATGAGTAAGAGAACCAATCTTAACATTATCACCAATCACGACGTTTTCGCCAACATATGCAAAATGCCAAATCTTTACATTTTCTCCAATTTTGGCATTATCCGAAATAGAATTTGTAACCAAAATATATCACAAATGCCATGGAGATGCCTGTTTAATTATTTTTTCAGGTAGCTTTTCTTGATGGTTTTTTAAAAAATCCATATCTTGTTTTTTATCTCTTAAATCATCAGGAAGTAAGATAGGAATTTCTTCTATAATGGGATAGAATCTTGAACATTGAGTGCAATATAACACACCTTCTTCCACTGACTCCTCTTTTGATTTTACTTCAAAAATCTCAAGAGGAAAATGCTTGTCAATTGGACATACAAGCATATCCATCATTTTTTTGTTCATTTTAAATCCAGATAAATTGGAGCTCCTTTTTGACTTGATAAAAGTGCCGCTTCTGCTATCTTTGTAACATTGACTGCATGTCTTGGTTTAACATAAAGTTCGTTTTTTCCTTCAATTGCACCCAGAAAATTCTTGATTTCGACCAAGAGAGGCTCCTGTTTTTCATGTTCATGCTTTTTGGCACCTTGCTCTGTTTGAACAGTAATTTCCTGTGAAATAAAGTCAGATGAGATTATTCCATCTGTGCATACAGCATTAAAAGTTCGAACTTTGGTTGGCGTAACCCAATTTGATGAAATCATTGCTACTTTGTTATCTTTGAAACCAAGCATTATTGTTGCAAAATCCTCATGTTCATGATTTATTTTTCCTGATCGCGCAAAGACGACCTCTGGCGTATCCTCAAAAAGCCAGATTGCAGTATCTATGTCATGAACCGAAGTATCATAAATTATGCCCACATCTTTAATGTGAAGTGGCATTCTATTTTCACGATGAAATTCCAACATTACAAGTTCACCATACTTTTTTGACTTGACAAAATCTTTTACAACACTAACAGCAGGATTGAACCTTTCAATATATCCACATGAAAGAATTACTTTATTTTTTTCCGCAAGCTCCAACAGATCTTCACCTTCTTCAGAAAGATAAGTCATTGGTTTTTCAACAAAAACATGTTTGTGTGCTTGGATCAGTTGTGATGTAATACTAGAATGTGTTGATGTTGGAGTGCAAACAAACGCTACGTCAAATTCTTCCGATTCTAATAAAGAATCTAAAGACTCATAGTGGTTTACAGAGTATTTTTTTCCAAATTCTTTACTCCTTTCTTTATCTATATCACAAACAGCTGATAAAACTTTTAATTCCGATAATACTCGAGCATGATTTTTACCCCAACCTCCAGTTCCAATTTGTGCAACTTTCATTCTAATACGCCTCTGTTAACCAATGAGAATATTTTTTGTTTTTATTCATTACCACTTCAGAATACGCTGACATTAAATTCTTAGTCACCTTTCCTAATTTTCCAGTGCCAATTTTTTTCCTATCAATTTGTATGATGGGAGTAATTTCAGCTGCAGTTCCGGAAAGAAACATTTCATCTGCTTCATAGAGTTCACTTTTAGGAATTTTTCTAATTGCAATCTTATAGCCTAAATCTCGCGCTAATTTGAAAATAGAATCTCTGGTGATTCCCTCCAGAGCAGAGGAACTTAAGGAAGGTGTGATAACTTTATCACCTTTAATCAAAAAGACATTTTCTCCAGGAGCCTCACTTACATCACCCTTTAGATCCAAGAGAATGGCTTCATCAAATCCATTCCTCTTGCATTCTTGAGTTGCAATTATGGAATTCAGATAATTTCCACCCATTTTTGCTTGTGTAGGTGTTGAAGCATCACTAAATTTTCTCCATGATGTAACACAGGCCTTAATTCCATTTTTGTTAAACAAATCACCAAACAGAAATGAATAGATAACAACATGAGTTGGTGCTTTTTTCGTAACGTGAAGATTAATCCCATAATCTCCAACAAAATAAAACGGTCTAAGATAACATGATCGTTTCAGCTTGTTTTTTTTGCATAGACCTATGACGGCCTCTTTAATTTGAGCATTAGTAAAATTAAGTGATATAGAATAGAATTTTCCAGACTTTCTAAACCGTTTGATATGATCATCTAATCTGAAAATATACAGACTTTTTGAATCCCAATAGCCACGAATTCCTTCAAAAATTGTTGTTCCATACTGAATCGCATGAGTTGTTACTGGAACCTTTGCTTTTTCAAGAGGAATAAACTTGCCATCAAACCATACAAATTTTGAGAGAGAAAATTTCATAGAAAAACCAGTGAATGTATCTATAATTAATTTATTTGGTTAATGAGTCTTAGGGACAGCTGATCAAAGCGGGTTTGGTTCATTCTTAGTCAATAAATGGGAACACACTGCTTCTAACTTAAGAATTCTATTTTAAATCAGTAATCGCTTTTTTAATAATATCCGCAATTTGCTGCTTATCCTTAACTGTCAAAGTACTACCTTCAGGCATTTCATAGAAAATATCGAAGAGCTCCTTCTCTAATTCTTCAAATTTTGCCATTACAATGCGATACTATATGATAAATTAACTATTGTTTATCAACTTAATTTCAGCAAGGTTGTATGAAGAATAGCTTATTTTCTAGAAAATAATATACAAATCATGAATAAAAACGCGATCTGTAGTAACTGTAAAAAATCATTAGACGATCACACAAAAAATGAATTGCTTTCATGTTAGTTAGAGATCGCAAAAAATATTGAATTAGAAAAAACAGAAAAAGAAATAATTGATGATTTTAATGAAATCAAAAGCGGAGAATTTCATCTAATGGGCAAAAGTTAGATGTGTTATACCTAACAAAGTCTTAGTTTTGGAAGGAAATCAATTTAGCATTAGACTCGTCTAGTACTTTGCGTAATTGTTTACTCCACTTGTAAAATCCTTCTGGTGTTTCAGGATAATTGTAATAATGATCAGTAAGCCATTTGTTTTGTTGAGTAGTATACCTGAGTCCGTTTGCAAGTTTTTTGTTAAGTGCTCCACGAATAATCATTCCCAATTTTCCAAGCCCACCAAAGTCAGGATGTTCTCCTTTTGAAATTGCCTCAATATCTAGGTGGCCCAAAAAATGTTTCATGCCATAACTGATTTGATCATTAGTAAGTGTTTGAATCAAACTTCGGAATAATTCAAGACCTGCAGTTTTGTATCCATATTCATTTATGAATTCTTTATTGTATTTCCACAATCCTTTTTCCGTCACATCTCCAGATTGTATTGCATCTACTGCACATTTTCCAATTATTGTTCCTGCAACAAGTGCTGGACCAATACCTCCAGCATCAAGTGGTTTTGGCATCCATGCAGAATCACCAACTATAATGTAACCATTTGCGACCATACAATCATTTTGCCTTCGTACAGATACTTGGAAATTGCCGGTTGCATTGTTTTTGTCTTCAGGGTCTTGTGAAAGCCTTGGATTTTTTATAGCTCGATTTCTTTCCACATATTCATTTATGAGAGTAGAAACATTATCATTTTTCCCTAGTCTTTTATTTCGTTTTTCTAAACGGGATTTTTCTACTCCTAAACCTATGTTAACTTTGTTGTCTCCTTTTGGAAAAACCCAAGCATAGCCACCCGGTGCAATATCTTGATCAAGATGAATGATACAATAATCAGGATCAAACTCAGTCAAGTCTTCCTCTCCCTTATCAAAATACATGATGTGTCGACCAGTTGATTCTACATCTTTACGATCGATCTTTTTTTCCATTTTGTCTGTATTTTTAATTTGATTTCTTAGCATTGATGTAACGCCAGTTGCATCAATGACCAGCTTTGCAGTTTTTTTGTAGGGTTGCTTATTTTGATTATCTATTCCTTGAACTCCATTTACCTGCCCATCATCATAAAGTAATCCAGTTAGATTTATTTCAAAATCAAATTTAATGCCCATCTTTTGAGCCCGTTCATTTTGGTGCTCAGGCAGCTTTTGTCTATTGAGCATATATCCCTCACCATCAAATGGAATCGAAGTTTCTCTATCTGGAGAAAATGCCATTACACCTTTTACTTTATGTTCAATTTCTGGCTCTGTCCATGGAACTTTAATACGTTCAGTCATATAATCAACTGTTTCTTTACTGACAGCATCACCACAAATCCATCCACTTACATTTTTACTACCCGGCATGAATTTGGGACTACGATCAATTACAAGAATTGATAATCCCTGTTTAGCGTAATAAGCAACAGATTGAGCAGCAACAGTACCTGCAAGTCCTCCACCAGCAACTATTACATCGTAGTCTGTCACAATCACTCACCTCGTTAATAGCTATTTAAAATAATCTTGGAGATCAAATTAAATTTTTTGGGTCAGTTCGTCGCGGCGTCTTCAAAGCTTTAGCTCAGACTGGAGCGGCTTTTCTCTCCTCATTCCCACAAAGATTAATCATCATTTCCTATTAAATTTAATTAGTTTTTTTTAAAAGCTCAGAGAAGATTTTGACAGCATCTTTCTTAGTGTAAATTGGAGTAAAAATCTTTATCTTCACTGGATCTTTTTCTCTAAAATCAATATTTCCTTGAACTAACTTTTGCTTGTCAAATCTTAAATGAAGTGTAGAATTTTGAATTCGCTGTTCCAGACTGTCAACCAGCTCTCTTTCCTGCGATTTAGTTAGATTAGAAACAATTTTTCCTACGATTTTTTTTGCATCTTTTTTGGAAAACTTTGCATGTAAGGTTGTTATAGGATTATCAAAATGGCCTTTGAGCTCCTGTACCAAAATTCTCTCTTGTTTAATTTCAAATAATTGATTTAACGCATCAAAAATTTTTGAAATGTCTTCTGTAGCATGAATAATTATATCGATGGTGACTTGGATTTTATTATCCATTTTCTAATTGATGTTTAGACATTCTGAAAATATTTAGGCCTGTAGTAACGCAATCTCTTTTTCTGCAGTTCTTACTAGCTTTACTTTTTCTAGACCAACATGTCTTATTCTAATAAGTTTCTTGGCAGCAGCCATAATATCTGAATTAATCTTACCATAGCAGGTAGCCTGTACAAACTGATCAATTGACATTTGAGATACAGTTTTTTCAATAACATCTTGTGCAATCAATCTAAGGACATGTTTTCTTGAGGTGTTAAGTTGTTTATGAGTCAGTATGATTACCTTTAATCTGAAAATATATCCGTCCTTTGTTTTTGCATCTGTTATGAAATTTATTTTTGAAGAGCCACGTCTTACAAGACTTCTCAAAAACTCTTTTGCATATTCATATTTTTTAAAAATTGTAATCGCTTTGTCACCTTGTATTTTGCTTATCTGGAAGAAAATTTTGTATTGATGTTGTGACGGATCTCCTTTTAATATATCAAAGAGAGTTACTTCAATAACTCTACCAACAGCATTTTTATCATCAGTAATTGGTACATAAGCCACTGGAACATTGTTAAAAGAATCGGGAGCAAGTATAGTGATCCATCGCTTCTCTCGCCATTTGTCCTTAACTCGTGTCTTTCTCCGTGCCAATTAGTAACGAACTTTGAATCCAAAATATAAGGGTATGTGACTAGATTGTAGCTTTTCCAATAAATCTTTGCAAAGCTTTTGGAACATTAATGTGTCCATCTTTAGTTTGGAAATTTTCTAAAATTGAAACCAAAACTCTGGATGTTGCAACTAGTGTACTATTTAGAGTATGAAGATATTGAGTGTCTTCATTTGTTTTATCTCTAAATCTAATCTTGAGTCGTCTTGCTTGATAATCTAGGCAGTTTGAACACGATACAATTTCTCTATAGGCATTTTGACCTGCCATCCAAGCTTCAATGTCATATGTTTTAGCAGAAATTTTTCCCATATCGCCACTTGAGAGAAGCATTACTTTGTAAGGAATCTCTAATTTTTGATAAAATTCTTCAGCAATTTGGATCATCCTTTCATGCTCATTCCAAGATTCTTCAGGTCTTGAAAAAACAAATTGTTCCACTTTGTCAAACTGATGAACTCTAAAGATTCCTTTTTGATCCTTTCCATGTGCTCCAGCCTCTTTTCTAAAACAAGTGCTGATACCAGCATATCTTATTGGTAAAAGCTTTCCTTCAATTATTTCTCCAGAATGCATTGCTACCATTGCGTGCTCTGAAGTTCCAATGAGGTAGAGATCTTCACCTTTAATTTCATAAATTACATCTTTAAAATCTTCTGCAATTATTGCGCCTTCCATAGATTTTCGATTAATGAGGTATGGTGGTTGCACAAGAGAATAATTTTTTTCAGCAAGAAAGTCTAGTGCGAAATTTATCAGAGCCTGATTTAGTCTAACCAATTCATTTCTAAGATAATAAAATCGTGCTCCAGAAACTTTTGCTGCACGCTCTAAATCAACTAAATCTAAATTGTCAGATAGATCGACATGATCCTGAATTTGAAAATCAAATTTTGGAATATTTCCCCATTTTCTTATTTCCTTATTTGCAGTTTCGTCAAGACCTTTTGGAACAGATTCATGTATTAAATTAGGAATTGTATATACCAGACGAGCATATTCTTTTTCTATATCTTTTTGCTCAAATTCCAAATCTGTTAATGCCTGTCCATCAACTTGTAATTCTTCAACCAATTTTTTAGCTTCATCCTTCTTTCCAGATTTTAGAAGGCTTGAAACTTGAATAGACATTTCATTTCTTTTTTTTCTAAGATTGTCAACTTTTACAATAAACCCTCTTCTTTGTTTTTCTACCGAAAATAATTTTTCCAGCTTAAAATCTATTCCTCTATCTTTTAGCATCTGACGAATTTTGTCAGGTTCATCTCTGAGAATTTTTGGGTCTAACATTACTCAATCACTTTAAGTGCTAATTGTACGTGTTCCAAAACTTCATCAACTGTGGCAATCAACTTTTTCATATCTCCTTGGCTTTGAAAATTAAAAACAAGTTTGTTATCAAAATTTTCTAGTTCCAGAGTCAAGTTTTCTGGGAAATTAACATTGTCAGGTTCGAGAGCATTCCTTACGGCTTTAGCTTTTTTATCAGAAATATTCTCAAGAGTTACTTGAACTTTGCATGTTAATGACATTGGCTTCTAAATAGTCCAAGAATCCATCCAATTTGTCTTTAGTTATTCTGGCTCCAGCTGCAGCATCATGTCCTCCCCCCACCCCATCAAATTTTTCCGCTCCTATTCTCATTAATTTACTTAAATTCACATTTGATTTACACCCAAATGATTTTCTTGAGGAAAACTTGATTGTGTCTTCATCACCATCTGTTCTTAATATTACAATTTTTCCTGAATTTTTTGGTGAACCTGCAATCAGAGAAGAAATCGTACCTGTCATGGTTTCAGGAACTAACCCTTCAGCATTTACCATTACACAATTCTCACTATCTGATATCCTCCATCTTTCATTTGCTAAAACGTTCATGTAATTTCTAATCATTTTTCTATATTCAGTAAGAATGTCTTCTCCTTCTTGTAACATCTTATTTCTATCCCCCATGCAAATACCAATCCCTACCCCCGCTTTACTTATTCTTCCACACGAATTCAACATTGTAGCAAAATCACGCCCATCTCGCAAAAAACTTCTTTTGTCTTCTCTTGGGAAAGTGTAGGTGTATCCAATCAATTCCTGCATAATTTCAGTAGCGTCTTTGCTTCTTGCATGTTCTGATATTTTCTCAACAAGGGCTCTCTTCTCATCCTCCGACAGTTCTGCTGGAACTCGCCATCTTTGTCCGTCTTTCAGATTAATTCCTGCAGAATTTATCAGAGAAAGACAAGCATCTCTATTCCAAGTAAGTCCTTCAATAAATGGCTGTGAAGTAAATGCAAGTGAATCTGGCAGTGGTCTTGTTTCTCTTCCAACTAATAGCAAGTCCAAATCCATCTCAAGTAATCCTTGCTCGTTTGCAGTTTTTGCAATTTCAAAATTTTTTCCTGTAAAGGATTTTCTCTCCCCCTGATCTTGTCTATCACCCAAAGCCGAAACAACAGCTATTGGAGAAAGATCAACGTTTCTAGCGTCTAAAGAATTTACTGCGAGATATGCCATTCCTCCAGCACAAATTTCGGAACCTCCATCAATTCCATATTTCCATGCATTAATTACCCGTTCATTATCATGTTCACCTTCTAAAATCTCATGATGATCCAATACTAGCCAGTTTTCGGATAGGGTTTCATCAAGGTTTTTTGCAAAGCCACTACCAAGATCAGTAATTATATGAAGATCTCGAGAGTTTTTTTTGAGATTTGAAATTACTGATTTATTCAATTCTTTTGTAGTTCTAACCGTACACCTTGCACCTGCACGGATCAATGCTTTTGTAACAATACTGCCAGAGCTTAATCCATCACAATCAATATGTGTTAAAACAAAAATCGATTTTTTTGATTTTATACAATCAGATACTTTATCAGTAAAGTAAGATAGGGATTGCTGCAGATTTTTTGACATCACTCTAGTTGAGCTACTACGGATTTATATTTCCAGTTTTTAGGAAGTTGGCCAGTTCTTTTGTAATATACTGAAAGCCTGTGAACTTTGGCTTCAATCAATTCAAGGGATCTAACATTTCTATTATCTGCCTTGTTGGTCTTTAGGTGTTTTTGTAAACCCGCTGCTTTTTTGATAATATTATCCAAATCTTCTGGAAGTTCAGGCTTTAGTTTTTTTTCTTGTAAAATTTGCATAAGTGTTTTTTTTGTAATCGCCTTAACAAGAGGAATTGCATGTTGATCGCGAAGCTTTATGCCGATCTGACTAGGCGAAAGATCTTCTTTGGCATATTTTTCAACTAGTTCTTTAACCTCTGCTGAATTTTGAGAAACCCAGGATGATCCCGAAGTAACAGGCCGAATCGAGTGCGATTTTCCATGTCTATGTGTATGTATACGTCCCATGGTATGTGTGGCTTGGGAACAAAATTAAACGTTACTTGATCTTAAAATGTCAAAATTGATACTAAAAAGAAAAGTTAAATATCAACAGAGGTTCTTCTGAATAGGTAAACACTATGAATAAGACACTAATTGCGAGTATACTTGCTATATCTGTTGTAGGATTCTATGGAACAGCAGGATTGGCATTTGCTCAATACTCGACGGGCGAAACTGGCGCTTCTTCACTTGAAGAGACCCTTCAACTTGCAAGAGATGCAGTGAGAATTACTGCGGAAAATCCAGGAGCTGGTTCAGGTACACCATTTCTCGATGCAACTGGCATACTTGGCTCTACTATAATTGCAGGAGCAGTCTTTGGTGGTATGGCAGGAGCCCTCTTCTATAAAGGAAGGCAAGGCAAATACGCAGCACCAGGAAGAGGCTAAGCAAAACAACCATACTCTTATTTTATTATAATTTTCTATTTGTAATGTGATCTAAACTCACTGAGTATCGCAGAAATGTATATATCGCACGAACATTGTTCTCATAAACAATGATACCTATCGTAGGAATGTTCTTCAGCTTTTTGTCAACAATTACAGGACAGTTAGGACCAAACTATGATCCACTATTCTACGATGTAATGACTTACATCTTCGGCACGATTATGTTTACCGTTTTCCTTCTTGCAGTTATATCATTTTGGCTTCGTGTTCATGGATGGTCATACAAAGACAACCGTGAGAGATGGGTTGATGAATTGGACAGACACTTTGAAAGAGAAGGTATTGGTCTAATTCCAGACAACGGAAAATACTGGTAAAACATTTCTTTTCATTATTTTTATTTTGGTCTAGTCATAACTATAATGGAGATTTAAAATTCGACAAACATATCTCAAATTCCAGGTGGCAAAAAATCAGTGTCTTTTGTTTCATCATATTCCTTTGAAATAAATTCAACTCGATAATGGGATCCATCCTTTATTGGGTGTTTAATAAAATGCTCAGATTCAATACCATCTACGAAAAGTTTTGATTTTGATACATCCATATCTCTTAAGGGAAATTCCCAAATCCATAAAAAGTGACCAATTTCAAAACTTGGATCTTCTTTCCATTCGACGAAAACAGTTCCATCATTACTAAGCGTGTATATCGCTCTCTGACACCCCCCTTCCATAAAACCGATGTTGGCGGGAATGTCAGCTTTCAGACCATCTACATACAATTCAACTGTAAATGAAATTTTATAATTTGTTTCAATGTCATTAATACATGCACTTCGGGGTTGGGATTCAAGGAAGGGGTTTATAGAAAGAACAGTAATTAATACTGCGATAATTCCAACAGCTGCAGTAAGCGCCAGGTATCTCAGAGTTTTTTTCCTTTTGTAAGGATCTCCCATGCCAGGCCAAAACATGACATGATTCAATACGAATTACTTAAAGTCGTTTCTATAAATCACTCATCTATTATTTCCAAAGTATCAAACTGATCCTGACGGTCAGCCAAAAAATAGGTTATCTCATCAGAATTAATTTCTAGCCATTCCGATTCTCCTCCATAAGCCATGTAATCCTCAACAAAAAGGTCATCTTGGCCAGTAAATCGAACTATCATTCGTTCTTTTTTTGGGACAAAACCAAATGGGAGTTTTAGGATTTTGCCCCTCATTTCGTTTTGGATATTAATTTTGAACTCTCTATTCTTATATTGAACTTGACCAAAAAAATAGCTCTGATTAATGTCAAGCCGGATTACCTTGAAACTGAATACCATTCATTTGTAATTGGTGCATGTCCAAGATAAAATTTAATTTATAAATTATGAAAATAATGTAAGCAGTCAATATCTGAAGAAAATGAAAAGTTGGGAATTTTAGATTACTTGCCAGGGTCGTGTCGCAAATGTAATGACATATCCGGCACCAATTATGATTGACTGATATGCAATGTTGGTATATGGAATTGGTTTGAGAATGTACTCACCATCTACAACAACTGTCTGTCCTGGACCTAATCCTGGGCCAACACTTGCAATGTTGAGCTGAGTGTGAACGTGATAAACTCCTGGCTCAAGTGCCCTTGCAGATAGCGAATATGGGATTACCGAGTTTCCTTCAATATCAAATACATTTCCAGGTGGATCTCTTGCGAGCATTTCCCATCTGTTACCTGCGTTTGTTGATTCAGAAAAGATTGAAATCCACGCTCTCATATCTCTCTCTACAAGGCTTACCAAGACCCCATTGAGAGTTAGAATTTCACCAGTTTGTAGTGATTGTCGATTAAACGTCTCATCTTCAATTCTTACGAAACGACTCTGTAGTTGTGCTTGGACACCGTGTGCTTCAGCAGTTGGAAGTAAATATTCAACCCAGTTGAAACCAAGTGTTCCAAGAGCTAATACAAGACCTAGTCCAATTACGATTAGTTTTTTATCGACCATAGTTATCCCATTAATTAACCAAAAAGGAACAACCATCGTTATATGTTTTACCTTACTTTTGATATCAAGAACAAGATCTTAATGATTAACATCAATGATTAGCATTGAAATCTGATTTTTGGATCTAGTAATTTTATGATTTTTTTCTTAATTTTTGATAAAAAAGTTATAAAATTAACCATTAAAATATAAGAAATTACAATAAATTTACTTTATTTCAAACTCTTCCTTTATATTTCAAGAAACAAGTACTATACTATGGCACAAATGCCGGCACTAATTCCAAAAGAAGTCGAGATTCAAAGACTGAAAAAAATCTGGCTAATGATTATCGCTTTGGGATCAATTGCTGCATCGGTCGAAGTCGACAACTTCGTTGACGGTTCTCTACATCAAACATCTATCAGAGATAGTGCATTTACACCAGCACACTGGTGGCTATATTCCCACTTTGTGGCTCTGCCAATAGGTTGGGGTATGGTTGCAGTTTATGATAGGAAAGTACCAGTTCTTAGGGGCCCAAACAATTCAATGAACACTGGCTTGAAGATGGCCATCCTTGGTTACCTTGCAACAATGTTTACTATTGGAATCAATGAGATGTGGCATTTTTGGTTTGTAGAGGAAATCTTTGCAGTACCAAACCATTGGATGTTTAACATGGGTGTAGTCGTGGCCTTTATTGGCGCTCTAGCATACGTAATTAGAATATATGCCAGACTGATTGAACTTGGCGCAGAAACACCAGGTGAGAACCCCTACGTTGCTGAAATGTACAAGATGGCCTTAGAAGGCAAATTGTACAGCAGATCCATACCATAGACAAAACGTGCGATAAGCACCTTTTTTCTTTTTATTTTATTTAACAAAATTAGATCGATTTAGGCTCCTCACATAAGAAAGACTTAAAAAGATTCTACATAGTATAATCCCAAATGACACTTCCTAAAGGATTCGGTACAGGCGGTGGAGCCACAAGCGCAGACGTAGAACAAATGATTGGTCGTCGTGTTGAAAACATGGGAGGCTTGATAACATTGGCATATATTGCAGCATGGCTTGCAACCTTTGGTGGTACAGCAGCAGGATACTTTTATTATCCATGGGCTTATCCAACCAATAGCGGTCACTTTGCCTTTATTGTACTGACAATTATAGAATCAACTGGATACCTATTCTGTATGAAGGTCACCCAAGAAGGCTCTAACAAAAAGTCCGATGGCATGATTGCTGTAGTAATGGGTAGTATTGCAGTAGGCACTCTATTCATATCTATGTTCGTCGGTTTCTAGACAGACTCGTATTTCTCTATTTTTCATATTTTTGATGCTAAATTAATGGTCGATCTAAATTTGTGACTAAAATTTTATATATTGTCCCCATTCTCTACTGGATAATGGTCTGGCTTAGACGTTGTACTCACTACTTGTTCATTATAGTAGTTGCGGTAAACGGTACTCTGCTTACAATTAATGCAGGTGACTACATTTTCTACACTGACTGGGCTTGGACATCATTTGTCATTTTCTCAATATCACAAACGTTGATGCTCACTGTGGGTGCAGTTTATTATCTGACATTTACCGGTGTTCCAGGAACAGCTACTTACTATGGATTAATCATCACTGTGTATACATGGGTTGCAAAAGGTGCATGGTTTGCACTAGGATATCCCTATGACTTTATCGTTACACCAGTTTGGATACCATCCTGCATGTTGTTGGATTTGGCGTACTGGGCAACGAAGAGAAACAAGCACTCTCTGATATTGTTCGGTGGAGTTTTAGTAGGAATGTCATTACCATTGTTCAATATGGTAAATCTGATCACTATAGCAGATCCACTTGAAACGGCATTCAAATATCCAAGACCTACATTGCCTCCATACATGACCCCGATAGAACCGCAGGTCGGAAAATTCTATAACAGCCCAGTTGCGCTGGGTGCGGGAGCTGGTGCAGCATTGTCCGTTACGATGGCAGCGTTAGGATGTAAACTGACTACGTGGACGTATAGATGGATGGCCGCTTGGTCAAAGTGGGACTAGAATCTCAAACCCTTCCTTCTCATTTTCTTATTTAACGGGTCTAGCAGTAAAAGATTAGGTTAAGAGCGATCATAATCTTAAGTTAGTAAAAATCAATCATGAATAATTTACAATATCTAGAATTCTCTTGGCCTCAGGATTAATGGCTTTGATTTCGCCAGTGTCTATATTTATGCTCCAGACATATTCACGATTTTCTTTGTATGTATCAAAAGTAAAATGAACTTCATAGATGCCTTGGCCCAATGTTCCAGCAGTATCTATGGCAAAAATATTTGCAACAGTATCTTTATGATCAAAAATTTTCTTATCTGAATACTCATCATTGATTTGATCAGATAATGCATCTATTAGCTGAAGTCCTTTTTGGTTAGGGCCATCATATGATTTTATCATATCTATTGCTAGTTTTTCATTTCCTGCGGCATCATCTGTCAGAATGCTCTGCAGATCACTTTGTGTTAATTCAGGAACCAGAAAAATTACAGTGATTGCTATTATAACACCATAAATCGGGGCTCTTTTTTTGAGAAATTTTAGTTTAGATTCTTTTTGCTTTTTTTTGTCTTCATCAGGTTTTGAGCCTTTTGCCATTTTCGATTTTTGTACTCTGTTCAAATTTATACATTTGTAGAACGTTTCTTTGATTTTTTTGAACATTAAGCGTAGCTAGTCAAATTTTAAAATTTTATTCGCCAATTTTTCTCATTTACAGTTCGTACCAAATGTGATTTTAATGAAATTTTCTCCTTATTACCAACCAGATAATTTTTGTCGATCGTGGCAAGAACACTGACAACCTTTTGGACACATATCATGAAACCCAATCTTGCACCAAAAGGACTTTTTCTCCACTATGATATCTACTGTGAACTACGTCTTAAATGTAAAACAGAGAAAAAAGATCATCAATTTTGGAAAAACCTGATTTACAAAATTTGTATTTAAGCTATTTTGTAATTGATAAAAAAATATTGTACACGTTGTAATCTTTTCTGACTCTAGACACCAATAACCAAATTCAAGATCATGAGAGATGAAGCAGGAATACCGTCAGATTTTATCTTCTGAGCCTCGACCCTTTGTAAAATGGGCTGGTGGGAAAAGACAATTAATTCCAATTTTGAATCAGCACCTTCCTGAAAACTTTGATTCATTTTTTGAACCATTTTTGGGAGGGGGAGCTATGCTGTTTAACATCATTAGAAAAAATCCCAATCAAAAATGCCAAATCTCAGATTTGAACTCTGATCTAATTTTGACATATGTCACGATCCGAGACAAGGTTGAAGAGCTAATACCCTCTCTCAAAAATCATTCAAAGAATTATTTCAAAAACTCAAAATCATATTATTATAAAATTCGAGACTCTGAACCCAAAAACCAGGTTGAAAAAGCCTCAAGACTCATTTTTCTAAATAGAACCTGCTTTAATGGACTATACCGAGTTAACAGTAAAGGGAAATTCAATGTTCCACTTGGTCGTTATACCAACCCCAATATTGTAAATGAGACAAACCTTCGATCAGTAAGCCATTTTTTAAAATCCAAAAACATCATCATTTCTTGTAGCGACTTTTCATCAATTTTGAAAGATGCACACAAAGGGGACTTTGTTTACTTTGATCCCCCATATCAACCAGTTAGCTCAACTGCCAATTTCACGAGTTATACAAATCGTAATTTCACCTTTGATGATTTAGAACGTCTTGCTGTGCTCTGCCAAAAATTAGATTCTAAAGGATGTAAATTCATGTTATCAAATTCTAACTCTGAAGAGGTATTAGAGATCTTTTCAAAAAGTAACTGGAAA
Organism: Nitrososphaerota archaeon; assembly: GCA_022574415.1. Lineage (GTDB taxonomy): Archaea > Thermoproteota > Nitrososphaeria > Nitrososphaerales > Nitrosopumilaceae > DRGT01. Next base: position 16,294 of record JACZSC010000019.1, read on the forward strand.
ATTTTTGAGATAGAAGCAAACAGAGCCATCAACTCTGATTCCAGAAAACGAACAGGCCATTCTGAATTATTGATAAAAAATTACTGAAGCTTCGAGCGGGATCCGGACCCGCGACCTTTACCTTACCAAGGTAACGCTC
>JACZSC010000104.1 GCA_022574415.1 Nitrososphaerota archaeon
TGAAAACAATTAAGCGCCAAAACACTGAGGCAATATGAAAAAATTTGGTACACTAGAATATGTTCTTGATCAATATTCAAAGGCTTGGAGCTGGAAGGTTACTGGAACTCGTGCAGTTTCAATGATTTCAAAATTAATTCCACATTCATGGTATGGTGAAACAGAAAATGAAGCAATTGTTCCAGATAATACGGAAAACATTCAACAGATCAAATGGATCCTAGACAGATATCCTCTAGAGGTTCTTTCAAAGTCGGCATGGCAAAGAAAAGCAACAAAATCTAAAACCAAAAAAAAGTTTTCTTCTAAAATTGAAAAACTAGAACGGGTTAAACCAGGGGAACAATTTCGTGGCAAGCTACTTAATTTTCAAAAGGAAGGCTTGGACTTTCTTTTAAAATCTAGTGGCAACGCCCTTCTAGCAGATGAGATGGGACTAGGGAAAACAGTTGAGACCCTAGCTTATCTTGCAACAGAAAAACAAGCTTACCCTGCTCTTGTTATTGCTCCATTGGTAACCCTGAACAACTGGCAACGAGAGATCGCAAAATTCTTGAAAAGAAAAAGCCGTAACGGCAAAATTGTTGAAAATGACATTCCTTCCTCTACAATAATTCGCAAGGGAAAGGCTGCAGAGATCGGCAAGTACGATTTTTACATAATTAATTATGAATTGTTATACAAGCGATTAGACGATCTCTTGAAACTTGATGTAAAAACAATTGTGTGTGACGAGGTTCAAAACCTCCGTTCTAAAACTACGAAAAAATACACCGCTGTTAAAAAACTAACATCTCACGAATCTGTTAAATTTAGAATTGGACTTTCTGGAACACCAATCTATAATCGTGGTTCAGAAATCTGGCCAATAGTTGATATTTTAAGACCAGGTCTACTTGGAAACTATACTGAATTCTGTGAATACTTTTGTTATGTTAACGATAAGGGCAAGGCTATTGTTCTAGAAAATAAACGCGAGTCACTCAGGAAACAACTACAAAAATACGTCATGTTACGAAGAAAAAAGTCCGATGTATTGAAGGAACTCAAGGACAAAGTTCGATACAAAGAAGTTATTGACGCTGATCGAAATTACTATGTTAACGAGCTAGGAAAAATCTGGAAAAAGTTTGAAGATGAGCAAAAGGATGCCGAAACCAAGTTTGAAAAATCCTCATCGTATCAAAGAGCAATCCAGAGTGAACGCCAAGCTGCTGGTGTAGCAAAAGTTCCACACGTAATTAACTTTGTAAAAAATATCATGGAGATTGATGAAAGCGTTGTTGTTTTCTGTCACCATAGAGCGGTTCATCAACTTTTACATGAAAAACTTAGTGAGTTTTCTCCTGTCTCCATTATTGGTGGACAATCCGATAAATTCCGTCAAGAACAGATTGACATGTTTCAACGTGGTGAATCAAAACTAATGATTGCTGGATTACGTGCAGGAAATGTTGGAATAAATCTCACTCGTGCCAAGTATGTGATTTTCGCAGAACTTGATTGGAGTCCTGCAATACATCGACAGGCTGAAGACCGATTACACAGAATTGGGCAAAAAAGTACTGTATTTGCTTATTACTTGATAGGAAATGGAACCCTTGATGATCATGTAGCAGACATTCTAGTTGACAAAAGCTATGAAATTGATTCTATTATGGATGGTACCAATGAAGACTTTGAAAACAAAGAAAAAGCTGGGTTGATTCTAGCGCAAATTCACGATAAAATTATTATAAAATAGCCAAACCTTCAATTTGTTTTTTAGACAAATCCATATTAAAATTGCCTGATTTGGAAAAAGCCTTTTAACTATTGTGTATGAGAAATCAGACAATGAATAAGACATTAAAATATCTTGGATTACTCGTATTACTCCCTCTTTTCACAGTAGCATTAACAACTAATCTTGTTGATGATGCTGATGCAATTAAAGCACAAGGAAAGCCAACTACACAATTCGGTTCTAAAACTGCTAGTATAGTGTGTGGGGATAGATTATGTTCCGAAATACCAGGTGGCAGAGAAGCATTTGAAGCTGGAACAGTTCCTGCTGAGGAAGAAGAAACCGTAGAAGAAATGATTGAAGAAACAATAGAAGAAGAAATGATTGAAGAAACAATTGAAGAAGAAATGATGGAAGAAACAATGGAAGAAGTCGCACCTGGTTCTGTACTAAGATTATCCAGAGCAAACGTTCCAGCTATAATTCCTTTGCATCAAGGATTTTACAACGGTGATTCAGTATACTTCATTGTTACTGATTCAAGTGATCAAAAACATGCAGACATTGTAACAGAACAACAAGGATGGAAAGTTGAACTAGCTCCACTCTTAGCTAATGCACCAGAAGCAGCACTTTCACCTGCATACATTTTCAAAAATGGTGTGGAAGGCAGCGGAGTGCATGGATTTCAAGGTGAAGTATTTTCCAGTACACCAGCTCAGGAAGATTACAGTGCCCTTACATCACATGTTCATGTAATGTGGAATGAGGATGCAACTCCTGAAGTATTAGATTCTGAAGATGCAATCTTAGCTGCTCAAGCCAATGACATGGTAACATTTACTGAGCATGAAGTAGTAATGAATATGCCACAAATTGTTTGGCCTGATGGTCAAATGATGGTAAAAGAAGACAAAACTTTGGCTGACGATACGCCATATGGTGGTGGTCAAATACTTGACATCAACACTGATGACATGACGGTAACATTCATCGCACATAGAGGTTGGGGACCTGATGGTAGAACAGTTTACTACATTGTAACAGATGCAACTCCTTCTGGACCAGCTGATATGATGGGAGTAACACCTGCACCAACATCTGCTAATTTGATTGCAAGCTCAGCTGCAGTAGACCTATTCCAATTCAAAAATGGAATAAAGGGCTCTGGCCCTCTCGGATTCCAACCAGGAATTGCAGCCTCTGCTCCTGGTGATGCAAACTACAGTCCAATGTGGAGAATCTTTATGATCTCCTGGAATGATCCTGAAAACGCTTCTCTTTTGGAAACCATTAGTGACATCAATGCTTTGAAAGAAGATGGTCTGATAAACGTGAATATTGCGAGACCCATGGACAGTGATCATATAGTCAATTGCCCATTCATAGATCCCTTCCAATAGGGAATCTTTTTTTATTTTTTCAAAATTTTGAATTGGGGATTATTTCTAATAAATAATTAAAAAAATAAAAATTATGTTCAGCCTTTTCCAATTCTGAACATTTTGGTATTACAGGTAGGACAGGTACCTGAAATTGCCGGTTTACCATTTTTCATAGTAATCGGTTTGGCACCTGAAATCTCCCTTTTATCTCGGCATTTGACACAATATCCTATTGTCATGGTAGATAGTGACTTAAAGTGCTATTAGCAGAATATTGTGAAAATTATTTAACTACAAGGCAAATTCACGATCTGATTTTTCATAATTTATTCTTAGAATAACTGATTATTAGCTACAAATCCAATAAAATATGAATAAAACATTCAGTAAAATCTTGTAATGATAAAAAACACCGCAAAACCACTTAGGAAAATTATCCCAATAAAACTTAGAATTTTCAGCCAAATGGCTGGCTGTGATTGCTTATCCAAATATTTGCCAGTCACTAGTTTGAAATTAAAAACAGCTATTACTGGAGCAATAAGAAATGAAACAGTTGTTGCAAAATCAACCAATTCTTTTAATTTATCTTCAAACAGAAAAATAACAAAAAGAGCGCCAACTACATGAACAAATATGAATACTAAATACAATTTTTTAAATTGAAATTTTGATTTAGACTTGTTTTGTTTGAACAATAACTCTACCGTTCTGCTTAGTGATCTAGCATATCCATCAAACACAGCAATTATTGTTCCAAACATGACACTAAATGCAGCTGATGAAATTATGAGATAACTCCAATCTCCTATAGTCTCAGTATAGAGCGTAACCACTTTGTGAGCAAATAGAGAGTTATCATTTGGCAGGATTTCGCCTGATCCAAAGAAGATGTAGGCTCCGAGCGTGACAAAAAATAGTGCCAAAATTGTCGTGATGACATAAGCAAGCCTAAACTCAAAGATTGTTTCCTTTAATCTTGGCTTAAAGCCAGTTTGTTTGATACGTTCAAGTGTCCACAAACTATTCCAACTTGATAGATCAA
>JACZSC010000020.1 GCA_022574415.1 Nitrososphaerota archaeon
CTAGAATCATTTCACCATGGTCTCTAGCCGCTGCTATACTTGCAGCTAATTCTGGAGTAGATGTTCCATATGCCACAACAGTCATTCCAATTATCATTTTGCTTATTCCAAATTTTTTGGCAATGTTAACTCCACCATTTACTAACCAGTTACCACCAAAACATAACAGTACAAGTCCTACAATTGTTAACAGTACATTAATCTCGATTTCCATGTTGGTAGATAAAATCCAGTTTGTTTAAAGGGACGTCCTTATGCATAATTTACTATTCTAACAACCAAAGTAGATCTGAACGCAGTATCAAAAGGTGTAAAAAAACTATCTTGTAGGATCAACAAAGCTTTAGTTTAAGATTAATAAAGTAATATACCGTACTATACGGTATGATGAAGACGCGATTGACCTACGTGCCTATAGAGGTGGCTGATCAGTTTGATGATTTCATCATAACTAGAGCTGAACAAGTTCTAGATGCAGTCAAGGCTAGAACACGAGACTATAGCACCTTATCGATACTAAAACTGCTATATCAGGTACGTGGAAATCCACTGACGTTTTCTAACTTGTACTCAAAATCAAAAATCAGAATGAAAAAATCATTTCTTAACTATCTACGTCTTTGCGTAGATTACAATTTCGTAAAAAAAGAGCCGGTTGGACCCAATGTTATCTATTCAATTACGGATAAGGGTAGAACCATGTTGAATTTATTCATTAACAAAGGTAATTAGACAGAAAAATTTGACGTAAAGAGTGCAACAAAAAGAATTTCCTGAAGCCGAAGTTTTTGAAATAAACAAAGTTGAACTAAAGAGTCCAAGAATTTTTGCAGGATTTGTTGGTGCAGGGTTGGTTGGACCCATCGCAATTGGACACATGATTGAGAAATTAGGAATGAAAGAGATTGGGTATATGAGATCCAAACACCTTCCTCCTTCAACTGTCTTTATGAAAGGCAGATTACGACATCCTTTCCGTTTTTACGCAAACAAAGAAGGGACTGTATGTGCAGTAATCTGTGAAATTACTCTTAGAATGGAAGGAGTGTATACAATAGTAGGAGCAATATTAGATTGGGCTAAAGAAAAAGGCTCAAACGAAATAATAATTCTTGATGGAGTTGCAAGCAATGAACATGATCAAAAAGCATACTGTGCTGCAGAGGAAGATCTTTGTAGAGTGATGGCGGATAAAAATATCAATGTGATTCCTCATGGTTTTATTACTGGAATACCTGGAGGGATTCTTAACGAATGTTTGATTAGAGAAATTCAAGGAGTTGCTTTGCTTGTAAAAGCAAATAAACTATTACCAGATCCGGAAGCAGCAGCTACTTTGATTGAAGCTGTAAATAAAATGTATGAAATGCAAATTGATGTTTCTGACCTAAAAAAAGAAAAAGAAAGAATTGGTGCAGAGTTGGAAGAACTTTCTCAGAAATATGTACAAGATAGAAAACAATTTTCTGGAATGTACATGTAAAATTCAGAACTAAATACAAGCAAATTCTTTTATTCGCATCAGGTCAGCATCAAATTATGCCACTGACTTACAAAAAAGCAGGCGTGGATATCTCAAAAATTAAGCAAAGTCAGAATACTATTGGCAAAATTATTGAATCCACTCACAAACTGCAAAAGAAGGTTAGAATTATTCATGGGTTTGGACATTATGCTGGAATTGTTGAAATCCCTGGGAAGATACTTTTAGCAACCCATACTGATGGAGTAGGAACAAAGGTCATCATTGCTAGTATGATGAAAAAGTTCGACACGGTAGGAATTGACTGTGTCGCAATGAATGTAAATGATATAATCTGTATTGGTGCAACCCCAATTTCTTTTGTGGACTATATTGCTGTTAATAAAAATGACAAAGCTGCCCTAAAGAAAATCGTACAAGGATTAGTAAAGGGAGCAAAAAAAGCAAATGTTCCAATTGTGGGCGGTGAAACTGCAATCATGCCAGATGTAATATCCGGTAAGCATTTTTCATTTGATCTTGCTGGCACTGTAGTTGGAGTGTTGGCAAAAAAACAAATGATGTTGGGAAATAAGATAAAACGTGGAGATGTTATAATTGGGGTACAAAGTAGTGGGCTTCACTCAAATGGTTATTCCTTAGCAAGAAAAGCTCTTCTTTCAAAGTACTCATTGCGAGATAGAATTAAAGGGATTGGAAAACTCGGCAATGCTTTGCTAACTCCCACACAAGTTTATGTTAAACCTGTACTTAGTATACTGGAAAAATGTAAAATACATGGGATGGCACACATAACGGGTGGTTCTTTTACTAAACTATTACGTCTCAAAAAAACAGGTTACCTGCTTGACCAAATGCCAACACCACCGCCAATTTTTCAAATCATAGAAAATGAAGGGGTTAGTAGACAAGAAATGTACAAAACTTTCAACATGGGGATTGGATTCTGTGTTATAGCCCCAAAAAATGAAGAGGGTCAAATCAACTCAACATTCAAAAAATTTGGAATGAAAAGCAAACGAGTTGGAAAAATAATAGCTAAGAAAGGAGTTTTTGTAAATTCTCTTAAGCTTGCGTAATGAAAAAGAATTATTTTGTGTAATTTCGTAAACTAGAGAATGCCTTATATCGCCACATAAATGATTTATCGAGGTCTAAGTTAATGCAGCGAACCATGCTCATGGGCGGAATTGTGCTTGTTGCCATAATCGTTATGCTATTCACATTACCCGATATGATTGGGTTAGAGTTTACAATTGCAATGTCATTGACCCTGTCAGTTTTGATGGGGATTTATGTGATTTTGGTTACTGAGGTGATACACAGAACAGCACTTGCGATGATAGGTGCACTCTTCATTATCATTATTCTAATTTACACTGGCCTAATCCCTGCACACGATTCTGTTGATTTTGTAATTGGGGCCATTGATTTCAACACAATTGGATTACTTTTAGGAATGATGATAATTGTTGGAATTCTTGGAGAGACAGGAGTTTTTCAGTATATAGGAATTCGGGCAGCAAAATTGGCCAAAGGAAATATCTGGAAGCTGATGGTACTGTTGTCAGTCATAACGGCGGTTGGTTCTGCATTTTTGGACAATGTTACTATGGTTCTTCTAATAGTTCCTGTAACTATTTCGGTTGCAAGAGTTCTGAACATAAATCCAATATCTCTAATTCTTGCTGAAATTTTTGCATCAAACATTGGAGGTGCCTCTACTCTTATTGGTGATCCTCCCAACATTATGATTGCATCTGCTGCGAATATTGATTTTATGAGTTTTGCATACCACATGACACCAGAAGTTATTATCACATTTTTAGCATCATTAGTGATTCTTAAAATCTTGTTTAGAAAAGATCTTAAACAAAAACCTGAGAATGTTGAGAAACTTATGCAAATTGATGAAAAAAAGGAAATCAAAGATCCGGTGCTACTCAAAAAAAGTGTAATAGTTCTTGTCGGAGTGGTTATCGCATTTATGTTCCATGGAGCTTTGGATTTGGAGGTATCTATTATTGCTCTGGCTGGTGCTGCGATCCTTTTAGTAATTACAAGACTGCACCCAGCAAAAGCATTTACTCATGTGGAATGGACTACCTTGATGTTTTTCGCAGGATTGTTCATTATTGTATCAGGTGTTGAATTAACAGGAGCACTTGAACTCTTTGCTCATGAAATAGTTAATGTAACTGGGGGCAATTTTGCAGCAACAGCTGTCATGATTATATGGTCATCAGCATTTGCTTCTGCATTTGTTGACAACATACCCTATACTGCCACAATGATTCCAATAATTGAAAGCATTTCACTAGACCCAAACATAGCAAAAACGCTAGATAATCTCTCATTCAATCCTTTATGGTATGCTTTAGCAATAGGTGCAGATTTTGGAGGAAATGGAACCCTTATTGGCGCTAGCGCAAATCTTGTCGCAATTGCTGTAGCCGAAAGACATGGACATCGTATAATGTTTCGAGATTTTCTTGTTAAGGGGCTTCCATACATGATTGCAACAGTGGCAATTGGTTCGGGAGTATTTTTGGTAAGATTGATGCTAAATGTATGACAATTTCTTTGTCTTTTTATCTCTGAAATAGCTATTTGAAACACGGAAGCTAACAACGTGCTTTGAATTGTAAATGCTTGATCAGTACTACACTGGAATACTCCCTCGTTGGCTTCCGTTAATATTTTGGGTTTACAGTTAACGAAAAAGGCTGAACCTAAATATTTGGTGGCTCATCACTAACTTCTGATTAGAATCTTGCAACAAAAGAAATGTCCATGCAAATGTGGCTGCACTAAAACAATATCAAATGTATATTATGATATTTGCATTCACTGTACACTTGGAACACATAAAAAACCTTAATAAAATGAATTGTGATGGCAGATGGTAAATTCGGTACTGCGATAAATTGCATAGATGGAAGAACTCAAAATCCTGTATCGCAGTGGATTAAAGAAAATTATTCTGTAGATTATGTTGATACAGTAACGGAGCCTGGTCCTGATAAAGTATTGCTGGAGGTAAATATTGAAAAAATAGAGCAGATAAAATCAAAGCTCCTCATCTCCATAAAAGCTCACAATTCCACACTGATTGTAATTGCCGGACATCATGATTGTGCAGCAAACCCTGTATCAAAAGAAGAACATCTAACACAAATAAAAAAATCAATTAATATGATAAAATCTTGGAATTTCCCAGTTAAAGTTGTTGGAGTATGGGTTAACGACCAATGGAAAGTTGAGCAAATTCAAGAGTAGATAAATTTTCATGGTTTAATACAGATAACTTTTACCGATTTATCCAAATTATCACCAAATCTTTTTTTAAATTAACATTTGATATGAACTGTTTAATCCTGAAAATTCTTGATTTCGTGCTTAGAATGATAAGTGTGGCTTTACTTGTTTTAACAAACGAACAAACAAAAAATTTCTACACCAGTTTTTCAAATATAAATACCGTTAAATCCGTCAAAAATTATGGGAGTTGTTGCGAAAGGTGCAAAATGTAATGTAGACGGATGCACGAATGATGGTGCACGTTCTCTTAATACTACAAAAATAGAAAATGCAGGGCTTAGAGTAAATTCAACTGGTAAAAAAACTGTTCTTTGTAAGCAACACTATAAAGAATACAAAAAAGAATCCAAGGATGATAGAGCACTGGAACGTGCTAGATACGACAAATTTTAACGTCTTTTCTGTTTTTTGCGTGTTTTTTTATCATAAAATTTTTCTTTCATGTCAAAATAATCATTACTAAGTTTTTGATACAACTTCGGCAATTTTTTGTAAAGTCGTTTTGGTTTTCTCGATTTTTGTTTACTAATAACATATAAAGCAAGAATTGGAAATGCAATTGTTGCATCTGCATAAACAGTAATCATTCCTTGATGTGAATCTTTAATTTTGCCCCAAGTTTTTCCTTCTTCCAATGTAGCGCCTGATAATCCACCTGTATCTGGCCTTGCGTCTGTAATTTGTATAATATAGTCTTGACCACCGTCATTTCGTCTTAAAATTTGATCTAACAATGGTCCAGTTTGTTGTGCAGCATTTTTTGGAACTCCTCCACCTAATTCTACAATTCCAGATTTTTTAGAATTGGAAACAATTGCCGCTTGCTCTAAAATCTCTCTAACAAAATCTAAATTGTATTTTTTCCCTCGTAATCGATGTACTGCTAAATTTAACGCTAGGGATGAATCTTTTAGTGTTGAAATATAGATTGGCACATCATAATCATAAGCAGATGTTAAGAAACTTTTTTCAGGATACTTTGAACTTTCTTTACTAACTTTTCCCATTAAATTACAAAATTCTGCTGTGGTGAATGGATTATCTACAAAATTTTCTTTAAACGTTCTTTGAACAACTTGGTCCTGAGCTTCGAGTGTTTCATAGAATTTAATGTAAACGTCACGAATTCTTACAATTTCATTGTCATACAATTTCATGTCATCAACATCAAAGTGACCTTGTTTTATGGGCAAACCCCACGCAAAATGATCTTCGTGATAAACGTTAGCTCCTGTAGTAATTATCCAATCTATAAAACCACGTTCAATCAAAGTTTTAAAAATGCCACCAAAACCTACTGGTGTCATAGCACCAGAAACAGTAAGACAGATAGTTGCATCATCTTGAATCATTTTTGCATAAAGTTTTGCTGCTTCACCTAATTGCCTGCCATTGAACCCAGATCTTGAATAAACTTCAACAAGATCCTCAATTTTCATTTTTGGATTTAGTTTGATATGTGGAATGTCTTTTCCTTTGAAATTATGGTGATCCACAAATCAAAAAATTTTTTACACTAATTAATACTTACGACTGTAATGATAACCCAAAAAAATTAGAAGAAAATGAAAATAATTGATATTATCAATCCGAAAAGAGTTAATCGAAAACCTGACAAAACTATAGTTTTGATGTCATCAGGAGATTTTTCAGAACACGGCTTCATTGTAAAAAAAATTGAATTGAAGCTATATCTTGAAAAAAGGGATGAAAAGCTTGGTCAATATTCATTAATCACATCCAATGTGGAGACCGATAAAGGTTCTGTGGAAATGATTTATGATGAGGGATTCCGGGGTGAAAATGCTCTTGAAAAGGCTGCAGACTTTGTAACAAAAAACTTGGGCCTTTCTGGTTTGATAACCCGTTCAATAATCACCTTACAATCAAACTTGTGAACCAAAAAATTCTGATCTTTACATATTCTAGCACAAGATTTAATTCAATTATTACTTCAGTGTCAAGCTGTGCGAATTTTACAACTACACTGCGATGAAATAGAGTACACACCTACAAAAAAGGAAATTTCTGCAGCTGAAGAAATCCAACCAGAAACAAAGCGATTTGAGGAAATTGTAGTGGCATTTATCGCTGTAGAAGACGGTGATGATTCAACTGTTGCACAAAAAGCAATTAATGAAATCCAAGATTCTATGAAGAAAGTTGGATGTAAGAAATTACTCTTATATCCATATGCACATCTAAGCTCAAACCTTGCCTCACCAAGTACAGCATTGAGTGTTTTAAAACAAATGGAATCGTTGGGGACTGATTTAGAAATACATCGTGCTCCATTTGGTTGGACAAAATCATACAAAGTACAAGTTAAGGGTCACCCGTTAGCTGAGACTTCTAAAATAATTACGAAAGAAAGAACTGAAGAGGAAACTTCAGAGGCTGTAAAATCTGAATCTAAAATTAAATCATATTGGTATATAATGGAACTTGATGGTTCCATGAAAAAATTTTCTGATTTTAATTTTGCAAAACATCAAAATCTTGAGGCACTTGCAAAATACGAATCTGTTAAAAAAAGAAGTGTCGACGAGGCTCCTCCACATGTTTCTCTAATGAAGAAACTTGCAATCGCAGATTATGAACCGGCATCAGATTCGGGAAACATGAGATTCTATCCTAATGGGCGTTTGATTAAATCTCAAATCGAAAGATACGTCACTGATAGAGTCAAAGATTATGGAGGATATGAGGTTGAAACTCCAATAATGTATGACTCTCACCATCCAAGCATGGCAAGTTACTTTAACAGATTCCCAGCAAGACAATATAGTATCAATGCCGAAGGCAAACATCTGTTTTTAAGATTTGCAGCATGCTTTGGACAGTTTTTGATGGTTAGTGACTTTCAAATGTCATACAAGAATCTTCCATATCGACTCTATGAACTAACCAGATACAGTTTCCGACGTGAACAATCAGGTGAACTTGTAGGATTACGAAGATTACGTGCATTCACAATGCCAGACTGTCATGCATTTTGTCGTGATATTCCACAAGCAATTGATGAGCTCAAAACTCGTTTTGATTTATCAAAAGATGTTCTAAATAATTTAGGTTTAGATGACAACGATTATGAGATGGCCATTCGATTTACTGAAGATTTCTACAAAGAACACAAGGACATTGTTCATGAACTAGTCAAAAAACACGGTAAACCCGTCCTAGTTGAAATGTGGAAAGAGAGATTCTTTTACTATGTATTAAAATGGGAATTCAACTATATTGACAACTTGGGAAAAGCTTCTGCCCTTTCCACTGATCAAATTGATGTTGAAAATGGTCAAAGATATGGAATAGAATTTGTCGATGAGAATAACAAACCACAGCACCCCATAATTCTACACAACTCTCCAAGTGGGGCTGTTGAACGAATAATCTATGCATTGTTAGAAAAAGCAGCTTCTGATTTAAAACGAGGAAAAAAACCACACTTTCCATTATGGCTAGCTCCTACACAGGTCAGAGTTATTCCTATCAAAGAAGAATTCCTTGACTATGCAAAGAACCTTGCAAACAAAATAAGCGAACAACAAATACGTGTTGATATGGACGATAGAAATGAAAGTATTGGAAAAAGAGTTCGTGATGCAGAAAAAGAGTGGATAAGATACATTCTAGTCATAGGTGAAAAAGAAATCAATTCAAAGAATATCAATATCCGTGACCGAGAACAAGATCAAAGTCGTGAGGCCAGCTATGAAGCATTTATTGACGAAATAAAAAAACAAATTAGCAGTAAACCATTTGAAAAACTCAACGCTCCATTTTTTCTTTCACAAAGGCCCCAGATAATGGTTTAAGCAGTTGTTGTGCGAACTTTCAATCGATTTATTATATAGTAAATACTGTCACCCATGTCAAAATTATACCACAATCTTTAAGTATACAATGTATGCTATGTATGCTAATGATGGAACAAAAAGCAATTCAAACCAAAAAAACAACGCTAAAAGAAGCATTTCTTACCAACAAGTATAGACGAACAAAAAGCCATACTTACAAAAATTCATGCAGAACAGGTGCAAACAAACTCGAAGAATATCTTAGACTTGAAAAAAATCTAACTTTAGAACAAGCACAAGCCATGCTTATCGAAAACAAGAATTTAGATCCTTTGGTTCTGTTAGATGAATATCTAACATTTCTAAGAACTTGGACCAGGAAAAACGGTAAAAGCTTTACCAATGGTGCAATACGAACCTACATGATTTTGGCTAAGGAGCTTCTAAGATTCATGGGCTGTAAAATCTATGACGAGGACTTTAGACAAAAAATAAAATTGCCTCCGAAAGAAGAAGTCGAAGAAGAGCTATTAACAAAAGAAACTATCAATCAAGTGTTAAGAAATTCCCCTCCAAAATTACAGACAGTAATTCTTATGTTTTGTTCTAGCGCTATGAGAATCGGTGAGCTTGTCCAACTAAAATTAGGTGATTTTGATTTTAGCACAAATCCCGTTACTGTAAACCTCAGAAAATCAGTAGTAAAAGGCAAGATTCACCCAAGAAAAACTCAACTAACAACCGAGGCCACTAAAGCGTTAAAGGACTATTTAGCAAGAAAAGGCCTAGATTATTCAAATCCTAGACATCAAGAAAAATTCCTTTTCTTGCAGACCCATGAAGAAAGACTAGCGAACTATGAAAGAATACTAGAAAACGAAAAGCTATATCCCCAATACAGAGATGGAATTATCAAAGACAAAATACCAAAACTACAAGCACAGTTAAAAAATCTGACAGAAGAAGAACGCTATAATCTTTCAGTTGACGCAACAAAAAACAGTTTTGAAACTTTGTTAGAACGAACAGTTGACGCAATACCCGAACTATCAAAGAAAAATGAAAACAACAGACGAAACATACACTTTCACGCCTTTAGATACTTCTTCAAGACCCAGGTTACTGATGCGTTTAACGGTGACTTTGCAGAGGCCTTAATGGGCCACAAAAGCGTAAGACTTCTTTACTACAAACAAAATGACAGAAAACGATTAGAACACTATCGCAAGGTAGAACCAGCTTTAACTATCTCAGACTTTGCTAAAGTCGAGAAGAATATCGAACAAGTAACAGAAAACTACCAGGACATGAAAGAACAACTCAAAAACCTACAAGAACAATTCAACATTCTTTTAGCACAAACAAGGCCTCAAAAGGCCTAATCCAATTTTTTATTATGGCATCTAAAAATTACAACTCTGGAAAATATTCAGGTGAATGGGGCTGGATCAGGTATGTAAAAAAACATTGCAGGGCCGTTATTGCCTGGCGCTTTCATGGTTCTAAAGGTCCAGAGTTTAACGGTCATTCTTCCCCCGTTGATGTTGCCTGGATTGACAGACAAGGAAATTTTTATCTTGACCAAGTAAAGTATTCAAACAAGAAATCAAAAACTAAAATCCCTTACATCTCAAAAGATGAGATCAATAGATTGAAAGATTTTGCACATGAATTTTGTGAAGCATCCAATGTTAAGGTGAGATATATTCTAAAGAAAGCATACAAAAAACCGATTATTGTAAGCCTATAAGATGTCAATTTATGACATAATTAACGAGTTAGAAGAAATTGTAAAAAACGGTTGTCAGATATCCGAAGATCTTGACTTTGATTTGACTTTTGGGCAAAAAGTCGGAAACATGTATGATACTGATTTATTCAATTTTTTAACTTCAGAATTTCAAACCATGTCTTCAGTTATTGAACTAACAAATTCAGGAAAATTTAAAGATGCGTTTATTTTATTGAGAACAATTTTTGAAATGCTTCTATACTTCTGGTTAATGGTAGAGGCTGAAATTTACTATATTCCACAAGTTTTAACAGCAAAAGCTGAGAATGGTAAATCAGCGCAGGAAAATAGGGATTTTATTTTTGAGAGATGGGCTAAGAAAAAAAGAGAAGGTGACAAAAAATATCAACATATTATCAAAATGAAAAAAATAGGTAACGATGCTTTTGAAGTAATTTATAGGAATTCAGGTCTTTATGGAGATTCTGGCGAAATGATTCCAGCGTATTATTTTCTTTTGCAAGAAAGGTATCATCCAACCGAAAAACTAGCAGATTTGGATTCTATAAAAGAAGGTGAAATCTATAGTAATGACAAAATAATTAAATTCCAAAAAGACTTGTACAAATTTAATTTCACTTTTTCAAGCATTATTTTCAATCTTTTGGAAAATAAATTAATTTCAAAACCACAAGATGATTACATTAAAGTACATTACAATTTTCTGAGCAAATTTGTACATCCCACTAAAGATGCAGCTGATCCTAACTTTCAGTCAAAAAGATATGGTTACCCTGATGTTGATGAAGAAACAATCAAAGAATTGATTTTATTATACCTGTGTAGAATACAATATCTTTTTTTCAAAATTATTACTGATAGGTTTAGAAAAGAAAACAAACAAGCAAAGATTGAAAAATATATTGAGCTAATGCAAAATCTTAATTATTCTTCAAAGCACTTTTGGTTCTTTGATAATGAACCAACTCCTTTTGATCTGGATATATCTGATACAAGAAAACATTTGAAGAAAAACATTATGAAACAACATGTTTCTGATACTGTGGTTTATTATGAAGATCCATTGGTCAGATTAAAGCAATTTAGAGGCTAAAAGCTACTAACCACACTTTGCGATTTCGGTTAACAGTTCGTATCAAATGTTAACTAAAATTATGCAGAGCCTTTTTGCTGAGTAGCAATATCATATGATTTTTCTACAGGTACAACAAAGATTTTGCCGTCTCCTTTGGAACCAGTATGAGCTGCTTCCATTATCGCTTTGGTAACAGAATCCACTTTAGAGTCATCTACAATCGTGGTGATTGTGTCTATTCTGTTATATTCTGCAATATACCTTGATGTTCCACGCGCTCCTCCAACCAGTGGCCGTTCAGCTGTTCCCCTTCCTCTTGATTCAACCAAAGTTACGCCATCAGCCCCAGCTTTGATTATTGCATCAACTACTGCACTCCGTTTGATAGTTGGTACAAATGCTTCAATTCGTTTAAGTTCTCATTTTGGGCTAATTTTGGATTAATACATTTTCCCGCTTTGTTTGAGTAAATCATTTTTTCCGGACAACTATGTTTGTCTTCCTTTTTCAATTTTGATTCCTCCTTACTATGATTGGTTTCTTGTTCTTGTCTTTTGTTTTCATGAATGGGGCTTCTGGAGATGTTAGTGTGTATAGATTGTTGCGAGTACATTGGACAGAGCCATATCCGGTTAGCTTCTTACACTTGTAGGTTGCACCATATAGTGCATCATGCCAAGTGATGAAACCGTCTGTTAGTGTTTTCTCTAATATGTACTGTTCTTGAATTTCAAAATTAGTTTTAGCTATTTTAATTTCAGTTGAGGCTTCTTCTGATGTGTTGTCTTCTGTTGGGATGAATGGCCATTGTTCATTCTGTCGTAGCTTGTCTTGTGCCATTACCTGATAATCAATATTATGAATTTTAGCTATGTTACAGTGGTAGTGTGCTCTTACAAAATTTTCTAGCCTGTTATCGTTTCTATTGTCGTTTAAATGGTCTAGAACTTTACATCCTGGTTTTCCACAATAAAGACAGTTTTCACCATCTCTTTGTATACACCACTTGTTAATCTGGATCTTGGCCTTGTGTGATGGTTGATTCAATGAGACGCTCTCACCAGTTTCGAAATTACATCGTTGAAGGATTCACCAGTTTTACCTAAATTTCTTAGAGATTGGTAGTTATCCTCATCAACAAGAATGTGTTTGAATGATTTTTGCATATTAACAATATTTATTAACTATGTTAAGAGAACTAATTATATATGAGGGGGGAATCTAAGGGTAAGGTAATTTGTCCTACCTGTGGTGAGTTTGGGAGACTGGAGATTCAAAGTGGCTCTATTTATCGTATTAATCATGATGTGGTGGAGAGGGGAAAGAAATATCCTAAGAGACACTATCTTGGTTCATTATCAAAATCATTAGCAAACTTAAGAAATGTAATGGCCACCCGAGATGATTTGGTTGATCCTGGGTTAATTTCTGAGATAGAACGTGTTGTAAAAGAGGATAGAGAAGAGCATCTTGAGAAGATTAAAACTTCAGAATATGGCACATTAATAGCGAGAATAATAGATCTTTCTTCTAAACTAGGCTTTAGGTGGAGTTCTAAAAGACATTATTTAGTAAAACAAGACCTTTGTCCACACTGCCATAAAAGAATACAGCATAGGTTTCATAGGATAGGGGAGTTAAGTGGCGGTAAATATAACATAGAGCAATATAGCATTGAAGCTGGCATTAAAGAACACACCAGTATAATGTATGTTGATGGAGCTTGGTGGTCTAACAAAAGGTTTCGTCGAGAAACCGAAGATAAACTAACAATTAGCCTTGAAGGTGAAAACTAGCTAAAATTCTCTCTCTCACATAAGTCTCCAATTAAGATAAAAGTAGATCCAAGAATACCGATTAACCTCTTACTTTGATCACTTTCATACCTAGATGAGCCAATTCTAGCTCTATACTAATTTGATTCCTTGATCGTTTTGAGCCACTATGACGCTAGACGGAAAAACGTAGCTCTAAGAGATAGTATTATTCAATAGAACCAGACAAGAACCTAAGATTAATAACTTTCTTATGGTTTCTTAATAACTCATGTCTTACGTATAGTTTTGTAAAAAACGACGAATAGGATTTACCTATTCTAGGCAGTCACTAGTGTGAGTGTGAGGAAATATCAAAATAGACGTAATTCGCCCTAAGATAGAGTTTTCTTCTTCTTCCTTTGTGCATATTCTTCAAGACTAACACCGATTACTTTCTCAAACGCTTTTTTGAATCCTGGAATTGTATTCATCTTCAAGCTTATCAAATCAGCCATTAGGTGAAGCTGATCTGTATCCATGTTCTTATAATCAAATATTTTATCGTGTACGTTATCACTAATCGATGTTACTAAAGACGCAGTAACCTCTTGTCTCTTCTCTAGTGTGGCTATCCTTTCTTCGTTCCTTTCCAGCTCTGTTATCTTTCTCTTCTGTGATTCAATAAAGGCCTGCTTTCTCTCAACATCTGAAATGATGAGCGATGGAATGGCCTTTCTAAACTCTTCAAATAGTTTTTCTTTAGAAAACGGAGCATAGTTGTTATCTAACGGAATGGTGACAGAGTGTCCCATCAGTTTCTCACATAACGAAAGATTGGAATTACTACGATCTTTCATTACTAAATTGAAATATTTTCTATACCCATGAATTAGCTGGACCGTATATCTTCCGTTTGGTGTTCTTACTCTCTTGATACTTTTTAGAGTGGCTTCAATTATTTCTGTCAGCAATTGAAGAGAGAGGTGTCTAGCTGGAAGACTGGCTAACTGATATGATTCTCTAAAAACTGGAGTCTCTGGAGTAAACCTTTCATTATTTTGCATTCTCTCCTCAAAATAATCTCCTAATGCTTTACTAGCTTCTGGAGTCAAAAACCCATAATATTCCTCTTTATCATCGGCATAGAATAGTATGGACTTGCAGTTTTCATAATCCTCAATGTCTTTCATTTTAAGTTCACACAAGGCTCCAGCCCTGCATCCAGTACTAGCTAGAACGTGGATGATTGCCTTTGTTCTCTTTTTGTTTGTGTTTTCTAACATGCTCTGAATATCTTCTCTGGAGTATGCTCCATAACCTGACTTCTTTACTGTCTCAGGATACATTTTCTTTATCTTGATTAAATTGAGATTGATGTCATTTACCTGGAAGAATAGAATGACTGGGGCAAGTTGGGGTGTGAAGGAATTTGGAGAGATTTTGCCCTTGAGATACATCACATAGTCTTCTATCAGTCTCTGAATGGATTTCTGATCAGCCTGGAGCAACTCATTAGGATTATTCACTTTGGCCCATTTTCGAAACTTTTCAAGCATGTACTTGTAAGTCTCTCTAGTCTGATCTGATCGTATAGAATGTTCGAAGATTTTGAGACTTCTTTGCATGACACTATGAGGGATCAACGGAATATTAACATCCTTTTCACTAATAATATATGGATATTTGAGTAATAGCTAATCTTCTTACTAAGCGAAACCATAAAATCGATAAATCGACATAAAAAATGGCAAAGACTTGGATCTAGAATATATCGAACAAAAATTTGTACAAAAAAATGCTATAGAGCGACGAGAATATCAGGTTAATTTAGCAAATCAGGCAATGAATGAAAATTGTATTGTTGTTTTGCCAACCGGTCTTGGGAAAACGACTGTTGCACTACTAGTGATTGCAAAATTCCTTTCAAAGGGCACTGACGGAGTTTTGTTTTTAGCACCAACTAGAGTACTAGTAAATCAACACTATGAATTTCTAAAAAATAATCTTGTTTTGGATGATATTGGAATCGTTACTGGTGAAGATCCAATTGTAAAAAGGAAACAATCTTGGATGAATAGTGTGATCTGTGCAACACCTGAAATAACTAAAAATGATTTGGATAGACAAATCGTTTCTCCCTCGCAATTTAATTTAGTAATCTTTGATGAGGCACATAGGGCAATTGGCGATTATGCTTATAGTGGTATTGCCGAACGTATCCAAAACTCTGACGTAAGAATTTTAGGAATGACTGCCACACTCCCAAGTGAAAAAGAAAAAGCTACAGAAATACTTCGCACATTAAAGATCTCTAGGGTAGCAGAACGTGATGAAGAGAGTCCAGATGTTAAACCATACATTCAGCAAACTAATACTGAATGGATTAAAGTTGAATTACCTCCAGAGATGAAAGCAATTCAAAAGTTAGTGAAACTAGCTCTTGACGAGAGATATAAAACACTACGAAAATTTGGCCTTAATCTCGCTGACCAAAAATCTCTTTCAGGATTATTACGATATAGGACATTTGTAATTATGCGAAATAGACGCTGCGCTAAGCCATTATTCACAGCCATTCGAATTCATTACGCACTAAACATGCTGGAAGCACACGGAATTACTACATTTCTAAAGTTTTGTGAAAGAACAAGCAAAAAGAAGGGCGCTGGCATCAAAGAACTTTTTGAGGTTGATCCTAATTTTACAAGGGCGGTTCAACTAGCAAAATCAGCTCAAAGCAAAGGAATTGAACACTCTAAAATTACAAAACTAAAAGAAATTCTTCAATCTGTAGATAGTAAGGTTATAGTTTTTACTAGCTATCGTGATTCTGTTGATGTAATTTATAAAAAATTAATCGAAATGGGAATTCCAGCTGGAATTTTAATTGGAAAGGCTGGCCAAACTGGTTTGAAACAAAAAAAGCAAGTAGA
>JACZSC010000105.1 GCA_022574415.1 Nitrososphaerota archaeon
TGCGCGCCATGGTTCTTTCTGCCTGTGGCCCAATTGAAACAAAACCTCTGAAATTAACTAAAATAGAAAGACACCAAATTCAAAAACCGAATGAGATTTTAATCAAGATTGAGGCGTGTGGTGTTTGTCATTCTCAACTACATGGCATCGAAGGAGACTGGCAAGACATTGGAATCCCTCCCACACTCCCCACTGTACCTGGACATGAGTTGGTTGGAAAAGTGGTAAAAATTGGTAGCGATGTTTCAAGGTTCAATGTTGGAGACAGGGTGGGACTCTCACCTTTGCTTGGTTCTTGTATGGAATGTCAATACTGCGACGAAGGAAAAGAACAGCTTTGTGAGAAAATGGAAGTAACTGGCGAATCTCTCAGAGGGGGATACGCTGAGTATATCAACGCGTCAGAAGATTTTGTAACCAAAGTTCCTGATACAATGAAGCCTGAGCATGCAGCTCCTTTGTTTTGTGCTGGAATCACAGCATACAAGGCAGTCAAAGCTGCCGAGCCAGCAACACATAAGAAAATTGGAATTTTTGGTATTGGAGGAGTTGGGCATATGGCAGTAGAATTTGCAAAATTAGAAAATTGTGAAATTATTGCCATTTCAAGAAATCAGAAACATCTTGATATTGCAAAAAGACTTGGTGCGTCTGACGTGATGAGATATACGTCAGACCAGAATACGTTCTTGAAAGAATTAAAAAATAAACATGGACTGCTAGATGCAGCTATTGTTTTTGCTCCAGCTGATCAAGTTACAGATACTGCAATTAAATCAATTAAAAAAGGTGGGTTGGTTGTTATCGGAATCGTTGGAAAAATTCTATCATTTTTAGCTTTTGAGGAGAAGACAATACGGGGAACATTAATTGGTTCCAGAAAAGACATGGAAGATGTAATAAGAATAGCAGATGAAAACAATTTGGAAGTTATTTCTGAAGTATTTCCTTTAGAACAAGCCAACGAGGTCCTACAAAAACTCAAAAACTCTGAAATTGACGCTAGAGCGGTTCTTATTCCTTAAATAAAAGACAGTAATTTTTTAATCGTGAATTGTAGAAGATGCCACCACACTGATGAAGTCCACAAACCGTCGGATTCTAGTGAATCAATCTTAAAGTTGGGCAAGTGCCAAATTCCAGAATGTACATGTCATCAATACTTGGATGTAATGGAAAAAATCGATGAAGACCTTTTGTAAAATTCAATAATTCATATATCAATTTAAAATATCTTAGTAATATGAAAAAACATGCTCCTTCAGAAGAATTAAAAAAAGAACTAGATATTTTGTTGTCAAAAATTAATGCTCTTGAAGTAGTATCATCGGATGAATATCAAAAAGGAGTGGTAAAGGTTTTAAGAAGGCTTGTGGAAGGACAAATCCATTCAATAAATGAATTTGATCATTTGAAAAAGGCAATAGATTTAGTGACTTTACAATTATTTGACGTGCAAAATAAACTTAATTCATGATTTTACTTTTGTATCACTCAAGCCACAGTCAACGCATTTCATAAGAACTGTATTTTCTAATTCTTTTTCCATTTTCATTTCAGAGCCACAGCAAGGACATTTCATAATTTTTTCATATTTGTTTAGATAAAATAAGATTACGAATCGTTTTCTATATTGCAGATAGGATTGTATCTAGCTATTGTTTTGTTAACAATCCTGTCTCTTTCTTCTTTTCCAGATTTCCACATAGGAAGGATCGAAAGGTAAAGACTTTCTTCTGTACCTGCGTGAGAAATCCAACACTTGAACTTTGGATTTTTTATGAAAAAGTCTTTTTCCTCAGTTTTTTCAGATTGGTCAATGTATAGAATGTTGAATATGTCTTTATCTCTCATCAATATTACATAAACAACCTCTTCCATCGGGGGACCCCATTCAGATAATTTAATTGGGCCAAGGAATTCGTAATGCAGAATTTGTATTGTCAAGCACAAGTTTTTTGTTAAACTCTCTTTTCTTTTTTCCGGCATTTGTTTAGATCAGGATCGCATTTTTTCTTGAAAAAAGAATAAATGTTACAAGAGAAGAATCTCGCTCAATGAAAGACCCTCACAACTACAGAAATGCTGGCTATGGTATGATTATGGTTGCAGCGTCACTTACAATTATTGGCTTATTGTATTTGGCCATAGGCGAGGATGTTCTAACTGGGGATAAAATACAGAGGGCAAATGTTGCCCATTTTAAATACTGCAAAGACAATAATTTTGACCCAGATGGTTGTGAAAGATTTGAGGTTTTTGTAAAATGGGATGAATGTGTAGCAAATCAGGATCTTGAAAGTAGAGAATGTTATCTATTCAGAACTTATGTCCAGTCGGCAATTTTTGAAGAGTGTAGAGCAAACAGAGACATTCAAAGTCCACAATGTCAAAAATACATAGATAATATTCCTACCGAATCTGAGATTTAGTTGAATGATTAAACTACAAGTGTCCTTTTGAATAATCTTCCCAGAAATTTAGGTTTCGTGTAAGCTTATTCATTTCGTAAAGTGCACCACCAATAATTCCAGCTTGATAAAACGTGTAAAGATATACTTGAGAATGGATCGGATCACTTTGTGTAAAACTTAGTGCTAACATTGAGAAGAAAATGAATGTTCCGACAAATGTAATTATTTTATTTAATGTACCACCTAATCCAATAATTCTCCGTGTTGCTGCGGCCATCAATGTAACGCTAGAAACAATGAGAAATGTTGCGCCACCATTGGAATAAACATAGTCTACTATCCACACATATAATCCGTTTTCTAATATTGATGAAGAGGGCATCAGACTTCCACCATTAAGTGCAAATCCTACGGAGCTAAAAAGGCCCCCAATTACAAAAAAGAAAAGGAGAATCTTAATGATTGATCTCTTCATTGGACTTCTAGTTTCTGAAGGTTTCATAGCTCGTTCAGTAATTCGCATTCCATACACGAACCCGATTGCAAGTGAAGGTCCAAACATTATATTTAACAAAAGTGGGGATTCTTCGTTAAGACTTGAAATCTGTGGATGAAAGACTAAAAATAAAATTAATGCACTTAGAGCTGCAATTAAAAAAATAAATAAATTTAGATGCTTAATTCCACTTGACTCTGACAAGTCATATTCCCAGTTGAACACTGTAATCCATTTAAAAAAATGGATTAAAGAAATAATCAAAAAACATTTGTTCAAATAATCAATTTTAACTAAACCATTTAATACCAATAATGGGGGGTGTTTAGGCATAAAATTTGAGTGGGAAAGTCTTACAAACCTTTGATTTTTCTTTTATTGTAAATGATAAATTGTGTTTGAGCTTCAAGGTTAACATGATTTTTACAATTAGGACATGATGTGTAGAGCAATTACTGGTGAGGGGTTTAGAAAAAGAAAGCTTTACACCGATGACACTGAGATTATCTGGAATTATAAAAGAAAAATAATCATTAATGGAATTACGCCTTCTCTTGACTATCCAGACTTTAAAGACCGCTCAATTCTATATGAAACGATACCAGTTAGAGAAGACGAAAGAATTTCGGAGGAGGAATTTCAAGCAAGGTTTAACAAATTACTGCCTTTTGTTTTAGATGAAATTTTTACCATCCTATCTCAGGCACTTTTGATGTATAGAAGGATAAAAAAAGAGATCAATACAAAACAACGAATGGCAGACTTTACAGTTTTTGGTGAATGCATCTCAAGAATGTTAAAGAATCCAGACTTTTCTTTTATCAAAGTCTACAGAGAAAAATTAGACATTGATTCACTAAAAATGGTTGATTCATATCCAATAATTGAGTATATCACAGAGATCATGGAGACAAAAAATAAGTTTGAAGCTTCTGTACAAGATTTGTTTAGCGAAGTAAGTGACATGGCATTAAAAAAACAACTTGATGCCAGATCAAGTGAAATTAAATTTCCCCAAGCCCCTAATCTGCTATCCACTCAGATAAATCAATTAAAGTCTACATTTAGACGACATAATTTAGAGATTGAGATAAAACCATACAACTTACGTGACGGCAAATATACCAGAGGCCGCAGCGTCGTCTAC
>JACZSC010000106.1 GCA_022574415.1 Nitrososphaerota archaeon
AGAAAATAGAATCATATATTTTAGAGATAAAAATGGTGTTGATAGTTTAGCAGTAATTACAGATTCTGAACATTTTGATAATACAATGCTAGTCACAGTAATTTCTGGCTCAATAATTGGTTTAAAGGAAATTTTTACTTATGTTCAGAATTTATCCTATCAAAAAAATTCTAAACGCATTCAAATTTTAACGAAATTAAAAACTTTACCTAATTATAATAGTCTCGAAAACCGCTTAACATTTTATCTAATGAAAAAAAATATTTAGCTATTTTGTCACAAACCGAACTATATTTTTAATTGATCCTAATTTTTCTATTTCCATTTCTATTTCATCCCCATCTTTTAGATATTCCAGATTTGGATTTTTCAAAACAACTCCTGCTGGAGTCCCAGTAGATATAATGTCACCTTTTTCTAATGTCATAACTTTACTCAATTTAGAAATAATCTCTGGTATTTTCAAAAACATTTTGCTTGTTGATGAATTCTGTCTAACATCCCCATTGATTTTAGTTACGAGTTGGAGATTTTGAGCATCAGCAACTTCATCCACAGTTGTAATCCATGGCCCACATGGAGCAAAGGTATCAAAACTCTTTCCACGAGTAAATTGCTTGTCACTAAATTGTATATCCCTAGCAGAAACATCATTGAATATCATATATCCAAAAATGGCATTTTTCGCTTCATCTTCATCAATGTTTTTACATATTTTCCCTAGTATCAGTGCCAATTCTACCTCATAATCCAACTGGGTGACAAAATTAGGGCAGATAATTTCAGAGTCAGAACCACACAGAGTTGTTCGCGGCTTAAAAAAAATTACAGGATTTCTAGGAGGCTGTAATTTTTGCTCTTCAGCATGATCATAATAATTAAAGGCGAGACAAATAATTTTTGAAGGATTTGAGATTGGCGCAAGTAGTTTAAATTTTGATAAATCCTCTTTATACTGTAATTTAGATAATGTGTCTTTTACTTCATCATACCAGCCATCAAACAAAAAATCCTTTATGTTTAAAGGAAGTGGTACTCCTGTTTCATTAATTATTTCATCTCTTGTTGAAACACGTCCATCCTTTACCAAACCAAAAGTTTCATTATTTGATTGAACGAATCTTGCTATCTTCATTTTAAACTCATTTATGGGTAAAAATTACTTGGTTTTGTGAATCTTTTCTACAATAACCAAATCTCACAAATTGTATTTCGGAACTTTGCCCCAATTCTAAAAAATATGGTTCAGTGTATACATCTACTTCTTCTAAACTATCTTCATTATATTCTTCATCAAAAAATAACTGTTTTGGAATCAACATCTTTATTTGATGACAATTTTTTTGTGGAATCCATTGTAATTTTGGATAGTCTACATCCATATCATCACCAGTAAACTCTCCTTCTAATTGATGATCCGTTCTTGTTAAAGTAATATTTCCTAAACCCATTAACCGTATCTTATCTCCAGGATTTAGTTTTTTTGTATCATCTAATGAAAGCAACAAATTTTCATCCACCTCAACTTTTCTTTTTCCCATATCTTTTGTAGGATGATTAGGTAATTCGACAAATGAAGATGGTAGATTTTTTACTATCAACTTTTGAGGATTTTGTACCATGAACAACCTTATACTATTACCATCCACAATTTTTCGATTAAATGATTCTAAGGCATCAAAAGGTGCAAGTGTATCTGATTTTGTAAATCCTAGCGAGAGAATGAATTTTCTTATTGCTTCAGGAGTAATCCCTCTTCTTTTAAGTCCCTCTAGGGTAGGAAGTCTAGGATCATCATACCATGGTATTTTCCCCTCTTCAATTAGTGGTTTGAGAACCCTCTTAGAAACAGGCATTCCCTTGAATTCTAGCCTTGAAAATTCGAGTACTATAGGCTTTCTCATTTTTAATGCATCAAGAATAGAATAATAGAGCTCACTTCGAAGTTCATATTCTTTAGATCTAAATGCATGAGTAACTCCATCTACACTATCTTCAATAGCTACAGCAAAGTCATAGCTTGGCCATACTCTATATCTATCACCAAGTAAAGGATGCTTAGCTTCTATTACTCTGAATAAGACTGGATCACGCATGACTGTATTTTCGGATTCCATATTTCCACGGAAGCGAACAATTGCATCACCTTGCTTGTATTTTTCAAACATTTTGTACCATCTTTCATTATTTTGATCTTGGTTACCAAAACTACATTTGCAAGCTTTCATTTCTTTTCGATTTTTACTAATGTTATCACGTTTACAGGTACAAATGTAAGCATTACCAGAATTAATTATCTCCTGACCCTTCTCATAAAATAATTCCATGTCATCAGAAGTATTTTTTATAATATCATATTGAATTCCAAGCCATTCAAGACCTACTTTAATTGCGGCATAATATTCAAGTCGTTCATTTTCAGGATTTGTATCATCAATTCTCAGAATCTTTTTTCCATCATACATGTTAGAATACTCTTCATTAATTATAGCTGCTTTTGCATGACCGATGTGGGGATAACCATTAGGTTCGGGAGGAAAACGAGTGATAACTTTTCCTTGTTCTGCTCCTTCAAGTGGAGGTAAAGATTGTTCTTCTTTAACTAACTTTTCTTTAGGAGCTAATATTTCAGGGAATTCTTCTTCAATCTGATTCCTTATCTCACTTGTTGAATATGAATTAATTTCAGAAACAATAAGTACACAGGCTTCCACTAGTTCTGAAACATTTTTTCGAAATTCAGGTCTACTACCTAAAATTTTTGAAACTATGAACTTTTCATTTGTTTTACCATTATGCTCAAAAGCATTTTGTAATCCAATCTTTCGAATCTCTTTTTTTATTTCGTCATACAAATTATAAACTCCTTTTCACAACGAAATCTAGAAGAGAAATTAACTCATTTTTGCTAGTTCCAGAATAGGAATTTAATGATTTTTTAGCTTTTTCGGCATATTGTAGCGCTTGGCTACGCACAGATTTCTCAATTCCCAAGGATTTAATGACTAAAACAGCATTCTCAATTTCCTTTTTCTTTGCTTTTTGCTTTCCAAATGCATGAAGAATAATTTTTTTATTTTCACCTTTAGCCTTTTTTATTGCAAGTAAAATAGGAAGAGATTTTTTCCCTTCTCTAAGATCATTGCCTACTGGTTTTTTTGTAACCTTGGGATCTCCCATCACTCCAATTAGATCATCTGTAATCTGAAAAGCAATACCCAAATTTTTTCCAAATGAAGAAAGATTTGAAATATCTTTACTTTTAGATTTAGCACAAATTGCCCCCATGGAGCAAGAAACATCAAATAACGCTGCAGTCTTTTTACTAATCATTTTGATATATTCATTTTGTGTTGGAATCTTTTTACTTTCTGCCATTTTAATATCAAGAAGCTGACCCTCACATACATCCACACACGCTTTAGATAATCTTGAAACTAATTCGGAAGTTGATTTTGATGGAAGATTTACTTTTGAAACTACTTGAAAAGCTTTTGAAAACAAAACATCTCCTGCTAAAATTGCAATAGGAATTCCAAATGTCTTGTGTGTTGTTGGAACTCCATGGCGCGTTTCATCATTATCCATAATGTCATCATGAACAAGAGTAAAATTATGAACCATTTCAACTGCCCCTGCCGCAATCATTGCTTCTTTAGTCTTGCCACCTAAAACTTGACAACTCTTTATAACCATATATGGTCTAAGTCGTTTTCCTCCATTCACAATAAGATGTGCAGCAGCTTTGTAAAGCTGTGAAGGCTCTCCTCTGATTTGTGATCCAAGGAAACGATTAACAATTTTTGCAATTTTTTTAAGTTGTAACGAATTCATTAGTTTACTAATCTCCAATTATTATCAGGGAAATGATATTTTATTGATTTTTCTAAAGATTTTCTTGTATCAGATTCCATCCACGGTGATAGAACTGTTTTGTATTTCTCAAGCATGGCTTTTTCTGATGAAGGGAGTAAAAACAACGCAACTAACA
>JACZSC010000107.1 GCA_022574415.1 Nitrososphaerota archaeon
AAACAAAGCATAAGATTGAAGAGGATAGAGACGAGGCCGAGGAAAAAATTGAGAATTCAGATAGTTTGCAAAATAAAATTAATGCACAACAAGAACATTTAGAATCAATTTCAAAAAAGCTTGAATTAGTAAAAGGGGAATATGGTGAAGTGATTTCAAGTTTAATGTCTGCAAAAAAAGAACTTCTTGAAAAAAAGAAAGAATTAGAAAATTTAAAATCTAAAAACTGAATTGAAAACTGTATTGTTTCAATTTTAATGAAAAGTATTATCTCATCATTTCAGCCACAATGCCGTAAAAAATAAAGAATGCGATTGTACCGCCAATTATTCCTGTCCAAATAGCGATATTCTTAATATTTGCCAACATCGATCAAGAAAATGTTTTAAAATAAAAGTTTAGTCAAAATATCATGTTAAAAGGTAATGATTTCTACTGCACTTTTTGTGGAAAAGATTTTGGGGAAAATTTAATTGGACTTGCAAAACACATGAAAACGCATGATCTTGCCAAGAGGTAAATTCTAATTATCAGGCGGGCCCGACCGGATTCGAACCGGCGACCTAACGCTCCGCAAGCGTTCGCACTATCCATGCTATGCAACGAGCCCAAGTTTTTAGCAAAATTTACCGTTAATTTGGCTTGCGTATTACTTGCTCATTACTTGCACATCATAGGAAGTAGAACTATTCCAATTTTTCTATTGTTTCTAAAAGTTGGTCATGATAGTTTGAAGTAATTTTATCTATTTTCTTTTTTACATTTGGAGTGTATTCTTCCTTTGAAAACTCTGAATGAAAGGCCTTTTCAATTTCCTTATCCACTTCTTTTCTAAGAAAAGTTCGTAGGTCTTTGATTCGGTTTTCATAATCAAGTTGCATCTTCAACATTTCCATGAATTTGGGGTCTAGGTCGTGTAAAAGCTTAATCCACTTTTTCATAATAGTTTCTATTTCTTTGCGGAAATCGTCAGATATTTCCAATAAATTAGAATGAATTTATTATTATTTAAAATAATTCGAGTGAGATTTTTCATAACGAATGATCCAATTAAATAAAACCACATCTGGATACTTATCACATGACTACAGATTACAAGGAAAAGATTGGAGAACTTGTAGGAATTGAAGTTATAGTAAAAAATGGTATTGATGTGGAAAAACTCAGAAAACTCCTTTTGGCGGGGGTCGGAGCTGAATTTTTTACATATTATTACTATACAATACTCCGAATGCATTGTACAGGTAGAGATGGTGAAGGCATCAAAGAAATAGTCGAGGATGCTAGAATTGAGGACAGAAATCATTTTGAAGCAATGGTTCCAAGACTTTATGAAATTGGAGGAGCACTTCCAAGAGACGTTAGACAGTTTGCTGACCTCGCAGGTTGTCCTGATGCATTTCTGCCAAACGACTGGGAAAACGTAGAAGAGATTTTAAAAGTTCTTCTTGAAGCAGAAAGGTGTGCAATTCGTTCTTGGGGTGAAGTCTGTGACTATACTGCTACCAAGGATCACCGAACTTATGGCATAGCACAAGCTATAATGCAGGAAGAGATAGAACATGAAGCCTGGTTTGTAGAATTGCTTTCAAAGAGACCATCTGGACACTTTAGAAGATCATATGTTGGTCAGTCTCCACATACCAAAGGACATGGCGGCCTACAACATCTGTCATAATTTATAAAATTCCCTTTTTATTTTTGTTTATCATGTTTAGAGTCTGTAATGTTTCTGACATTAAAGAAAATTCCTTGAATAAATTCACCATAGAAAAAAAAGATATTCTTGTAGGTAATCGAGATGGAAAATTGTTTGCATGTGATAATTCATGTCCCCATAGGGGTGCGTCACTGCATAAAGGAATCTACAAAGGTAACAATGTAGTATGTTACATGCATGGTTATGAATTCGATGTTTTAACAGGTAAATTGACTAATATGAAATCCTGGAAAAAAAGTGATACCTGGATAGAACAAAATCCAGCATGGAGAGAGTCTGGGAATTTAATCATGTATGAAATAGAGATAAAGCAAAATGAAGTGTATGTCAAAATCCCACCAAATCAATGATGCGATCAAGTTTTTATTCAGAATTAATAAAAAAATAATATGAAAAGGAAACCAAAACCTGTTCTTTTTATCGATGATGGTAAAGAATCAAAGGCTGCAATACAACTATTTGAGAAGGCAGGAATAGCCTACGTGACTTATCATATCAAGAAATTTGAAGAAAGTTGTTGTGGAGAGGTTCCAACTACAATAAGCCCCTCAGTTTTTGCTCCAGATGGCGTATTCAAGGGATTTGAAGGGGTAAAAGGCTACGTATCTTCTAGGAATAATGGAACATTTGATGAGAAAAGTAAAAGCGCATATTGGTGATATAATAAATTTTAAAAATTCTTTCTCAATGTTGCTTTGAACGTTAATCAATTAATACATCATCTATAATTTTGGTTATTTGCTGTCGTCGCAGTTACAGAAGTTTCCTTTTTATCAACTACCAGTTTTGAATTTAGCAGCTTCTTCAGATCCGCTCGTTGCATCACCCTCGCTATAAGAGTGTGCTCCAGTTCCTGCAAGCTTACCGCCTTTTACGATAAGATATTCGTCTCGTATTGGTTTCTCATCAAACCAACATTCCAAAATTTCCCGAACACCAGCTGCATATCGAGCTTGAGCAGAAAGTGAGGTTCCAGATGTATGTGGTGTCATACCATGGTTTGGCATTGTTCTCCATGGATGGTCTTTTGGAGCAGGTTGAGGAAACCAGACATCTCCTGCATAACCCGCCAGTTGACCACTCTCAAGTGCTTTTGCAACTGCATTACGGTCACAAATTTTTCCACGAGCAGTATTAACAAGATAAGCTCCGCGTTTCATCTTACTTATCATCTCTTCATCAAAAAGATGCTCCGTCTTAGGATGAAGTGGGGCATTAATTGTCACAACATCACATACCTTAACCATAGACTCTACGCTATCATGAAAAGTTAGGTTGAGTTCTTTTTCCACCTCAGCTGGCAGT
Source organism: Nitrososphaerota archaeon (assembly GCA_022574415.1). Classification (GTDB taxonomy): domain Archaea; phylum Thermoproteota; class Nitrososphaeria; order Nitrososphaerales; family Nitrosopumilaceae; genus DRGT01. The sequence continues at coordinate 3,026 of JACZSC010000107.1, forward strand.
CTATGTATATCAAAATAATGAAGTTTTACATCAAATGGCTTCAAACGTCTTAGCACTGCTAGTCCAATTCTACCTGCTGCAACAGTACCCACATTCATTCCCTCAACGTCATAAGATCTTGAAACACAATCTGCAATATTCCATCCACCTTTGATAACCCAATTGTATGAAGGGATGTAATTTCGAACTAGTGCGAGGATCATCATTACAACATGTTCAGACACACTGATACTGTTAGAATAGGTAACTTCAGTTACAGTAATATCATTATCAATTGCTGCTTGCAGATCCACGTGATCTGATCCTATACCAGCAGTAATTGCCAATTTCAATTTGGGTGCTTTAGCAATCCTTTCTGCGGTTAGATAGGCAGGCCAAAATGGTTGTGAGATAACAACATCGGCATCAGCAAGTTCTTTTTCAAAAACAGAATCAGAACCATCCTTATCAGTTGTAACAACAAATGTATGGCCACGTTCTTCTAAAAATTTTCGCAAACCAAGTTCTCCTGAGGTACACCCAAGAAGTTCTCCAGGCTCAAAATCTATTGAATCTGGTGAGGGGGTTGTTTGCCCACCAGGATACTTTGTTATCTTTGGAATATCAGAACGTGCGTATTTTGGAGGATACCCATCAACAGGATCATCATATAATACACAGACTATCTTTAGCTTCACTTTACTCAATTTGATCTCTTCATTGGAAGGGTTTTATTTAGTTAATTTGGTTTTTTTCAAACTCATTCTTTCAAAATAGCTTGCTAGATAAACAAAACCAAATCTAATTAATTAGGTAGATTTCTTGTTGCGTTAGTTATGATTAGTGAAGGAGGTCCAGTTCCAAAATTTGAACTCGAAGATTCTGATGGAAATAAAGTCAAATCAACTGATTTCAAAGGGAAAAAGCATGTGATTTACTTTTACCCCAGAGACTTTACACC
>JACZSC010000021.1 GCA_022574415.1 Nitrososphaerota archaeon
TAAGTAACCGTTATTAAAAATGGGATCATGTTGCAATAAGAAAAAAAGTAAGCCAATTTAAATTGTCATACCTAATAAAAATGAATAAAACTAAATGAAGAAAAATAGAGTTCTTTAAACTTCCAAGCAAAAGCAAAAGGTCATCCTAGAAAATTTACAGGATTAAGAGAAAATAATTATTAAAATCAAATAAGCCCATTAACAAAATAACAATTCATGGCTGGAACAGAAAAAATTCAAAGATTTATCACTTTATACATAAGGTAATGTCTAGGGAATTTGCGGAGTAGATGAGATGTGGGTGAAACTAGGCTAGCAACTGATGGTACCGCTGATTCAAAAATAATAAGCAATGTAATAAGAGAACTTAGAGAATCCAATGAACAATTACAAAAGGACAATGCAAAAACTACAAAGAGTTATCTCAAAATAACTGTCATTGCTACATTTACTAGTACAATTTTAGGCATTGTTATAGGAAAATTCATCTTAATCTAGATAGACAATATCAAGAAGAATGGTTGGCCCTCTAATTGTTGTTGTCAGGTTGAGTAGAAGATGAGAACAATAGAGGATACAAGAGTAGAATACTTTATGAGATTCTAATAAAGTATCATTATTATGAAAATAGCATTTGGAATCGCTTCTCTAATTGTAATTTTTTTCATATCATATGTATTTGGAAATGAAAGTGCTGGTTTTGAAGATCAGGATTCAAATGATGAAATTAGATTTTCAGGATTTATTGGGCCATTGATAAATTGTGAAACTTTTTCTTATGAGATTCCGATTACTGTTCGTTCTCAATCAAGCGTTCCCATAATTATTGAAATCATAGACCCTGATGGAAATGTTGCAGGAAGAGACGAATTCAAATCAGATAACTATGAACGTAATAGAATTATTGAAATGAATTGGGGAAAAGATGGCAGATATCTAATTCAAGTTCATTACAAAGGTGAAATATATCAAGAAGATTTTTCACATTCTATAACTCCTGAAACTTTTGAAGGACACAGAATGGGTTGTCTAAAGGAACAATATATCAAATCTGTTAAAGAAACTACTTGGACTTGGTTTAATTGGCCAGACCATACACAGGATGGTTTTGATAAAAACATCAAGACGGCTGAAGAATTAATTCGTGAATCAAATGAACCATTTTGGCTAAGTTTTGTATCTGGAGAAAATATCAATAATATGATACAAGGAGAGCCTCCAATACATGACACTTCAACATCATTTTCCAAAAGAAATGAGCTAAAATCAATACTATTTAATGGAATAGAACAAAAAGTCATTAAAATTTTCCAAGATAGTGAAAACAAGTTACTAAATATACAATTTATCTCACTAGACCAAAAAACAGATTTAATCTTTGAATTACGTGCAGAAAGAGACCAACAAGTAATTAATCAAAAAGCCTATGCAGAAAAATATGTTGAGAATCTTTATCGACTTTATGCAAGTGTTAAAGCATCACAGGATTATATGGAACAATACATTGAACTTGTAAATCAAATCAATCTACAAGAAAAAGAGAAAGAATTGCAGATTGCAAAGGAGAAGGAATCTATAAAACAGGAAATATTATCACAAAAACAATCTAAGATTCCAGAATGGGTAAAAAACAACGTAAAGTGGTGGTCTGAAAACCAAATTGATGATGAAACATTTGTTAGCGGAATCCAATTCTTGATGAAGGAAAAAATAGTCAATATTCCTAATTTACCTGAACAGGCATCAGAAAAGGCTAGACTCAGTTTTGTTGATGAATCAAAAGATACACAATCCTATATTGATAGGTACAACAATGAACCAGACTACAAAGACTGGTTTGATGAAAACTACCCAGATTATACCATCTATGAAGCAGTCGGAGTGACAGAACCAGTTCCAAGATGGATCAAAAACAATGCAGATTGGTGGTCACAAGGACTAATTACAGAAGATGATTTTATCAAAGGAATTGAATTTCTAGTTGAGAAAAGAATCCTCAAAGTAAATTAGATTTATAATTGATTTTTCTACTATGTTTCATCATCCCATAAAGAATTATCTTGCTTTGATTTACAAAATTTTAATTTTCTAAACTTTGTCTTGAATGTATTGGGACAATTATCAGTACACTTTCCAAAATTAGGATTAGAGTCACTATTGATTTTTTGTCGCAATATGTTAAATTCTTCAGCAAATTTAGTCCTTAATTGATATCTCTTTTTGATTGCTTTATGTACTATTTCTTCAGGTGTTATCTCGACTGCTAAACTAGCATCTAATGTTGAATTGGGTTCATTACGACTTTTCTCAATTTGTTTCTGGGAAAGTATACTGTTTTTATAATCATCATAAATTGGAATTTTTGTTATTTCTTGATAAGATTTTAGATGTTCTACTATGTCTTTTTTTAGTGGACTAGATCTTATAGTTATAGCAAAATCGGATATGTCTGCAAGGCCATCACCAATACTTCCAATAGTGTGACTCTCTTGTCCAGTTTTTTGTTTGCTATAACCTTCAAGAGAAGTATTGGAATAAATTACATCAACTAGATTTTTTATGTGCTGTGAATATGCTTTTCCTGAACTATCTTTTTTCTGAAAGTGTCTTGCTATGATAAAAAGTGTTATGACAACTATTGTTCCAATTATGAATTCATGATATGCCATTTGTCAGTCTAACTTGAACAACATTATAAAAATGGTTTAACGTCTAGATTTCGGGAAAAGGAATAAAATAATAACAATCAAAATTTAACAGAATATTGAAAGCATAATATCTAAGAATTTTCAGGATTAAGCCGTGATTACATTTTGCGATAACTGTTAATGATTTCGTAGTCCTATCTAAGATTACGAAAAATATAACACCAAGAATACTTAATCTTCACCAACTCGAGCTAGGCTAGGATCAATAGGAATTTTTGATTCTGTATCACTTTGTAATGATTCTTCAAATTTTTTCTGAAGGGTTTCAATCAGATTTATGGCATTATCAATCCGCTCTTGCTCTGTTAGAACTTTCTGTTCTAAGCTGGATATTCCATTTTTGTATTCAGTGTTTTCTTTTCTTAGTCTTTCATTTTTGACTCGAAGTCTTTCTGAATCGTCTATTGTTAATTCAGGAATAGCTTTTCTGTATTCTTCAAATAGATTCTTTTTGCTAAAATCAGTATAAACCTCATCTAACGGAATTGAAGGAGTAGAATGAGAAAACATTTTTTCTGCATGAATAAGTTTCATGCCATTAGTTGATTTTATTATCGTGTTCCATCTTTTTCTGAATCCATGATCTAGCTGAATGTCTCTTCTAGTTCCATCACGACCAAACCTTAAACCAGCTCTTCTCAGTATCCTGTCAATGATTCCCTGAAAGCTTACTTTTTTGAGTGGTCTAGCTTTTGCTATGGCTATTGCATACTTAGTCCTAAAAAGAGGTGATTCTGGTTTTAGGAATTCTCCATCTTTTTGTCGTCTTGCCAAATATTCATCAAGAACTTTTGAGGCCTCAGGTGTCAGAAATGTAACATATTCTTCTTTTTCTCCTTCGTAAATAATTATGGACTTGCAATCACCTGGCATGTCATCAACAGATCTGATTTGAAGTTCTGGTAAGGCCCCAATTCTTACTCCTGAAGCTGCAACAAAATGGATAATCGCTTTGTTTCGCAAGTCAGGAGTAAACTCGAGTATCTTTCTAACTTGCTCTGTAGTGTACGCTTTACGACCTGATTTTTTCTTTTGAGGAGGAAGTAAGCGTCTTGTCTTTTTCCAGTTTAGCATCAAGTCGTTTGTATCACAAAAAAGCTCCAATGCACTAAGAGGAGTTTTAATCGTGCTTCTTGCAAGGTTCTTGCTTTTCTTTTCCATGACATAGTCCTCAATCATTGTTTGAAGCATCTTGGCATCCATTGATGCTAGGGAATTATAATCACGAAGTTTGAAATAGGTAATGAAGCGGTCTAACTCGTATTTGTAAACTCGATATGTTTCTTCACTATGTATTGAGTTTTTGAATAAAAGCAAAGATCTTTGCATGGTTTGGTAATAGAACCCAAGTGATTAATATCTACTTCATAGAGATTAAATGCAGGTTTGATTTAGTTTTGACCACTTGCTCAATCTTGCTATTTTAATTTCTGGTCGTGGAAGTAATATGGAATACATTTTAAAATCAATTAAGAGGAAACGAATTCCAATTAATCCGGCAGTTATCATTTCTAATAAGCCAAATGCAAAAGGACTCAAAATTGCGGAAAAACTTGGGATCAACACAGTGATCATAGAAAGTAAAGGTTTCAAAGGAAGCAGACTGGATTATGATAAAAAAATAATTGCTACTCTAAAACAACATGGGGTAACGCCAAAAAATGGACTTGTGTGTCTAGCAGGATTTATGAAAATTATTAGTCCTCAATTTATTAGAAAATATAAAAATCGAATAATGAATATTCATCCAGCGCTGTTACCTGCTTTTACAGGACTGGATGTTCAAAAGCAAGCTGTTGAATATGGTGTGAAATTTTCAGGATGCACTGTACATTTTGTGGATGAAGGTGTTGATACAGGTCCAATAATTATTCAGTCTGCTGTCAGAATAAAAAATAGAGATACTAGTGAAACTCTTGCAAAAAGAATTCTCAAGGAGGAACACAAAATTTATCCAGAAGCTGTTAGGCTTTTTGCAAAGAAGAAGATTAGAATTTCTGGAAGAAAAACAATTATTTCTTAAGAGTCAGGTCCGCCAAAAAAATACAATACAATTAGTTCTTTTTTGTTTCCAAAAAAGTAATGTTCAATATCTTTTTGAACAAAAAACACCTTTCCTTCTGAAACAGAATAATCTTTTTTGTTGATTTTTAAAAAACCGTCTCCCTTGACTATATAGTAAACTTCGTTGGAATCGTGTGGAGTTTGAGTGTCTTCTTCACCAGGTTGTAAAACTAATACGCCCACAGCGAGGGTTTCTCTATCGATAAATGTGTGAAAGTAATTTTCGTTTTTTCTAATTTCATCTATGTATTGATTTGTATCAAAATCTAACTTCACATGATTTTTTAATAGTCTTGGTCTTTAAAGATTAACTTAGATTCCAAGAATTAAATATCAACAATTTACCTCAATCATATTGACAGGTACAAAAATTGATGGGAACATAATTGCAAAGTCTGTAAAGGATCGTGTCAAAAAGGCAGTTGATGAACTGAAATTACAAGGTGTGAATCCATGTTTGGCAACTGTTCTAGTTGGAGATAATCCTGCATCTACAACTTATGTTAGAAATAAACACAAAGCGTGTGAGGAAGTTGGAATCCTAACAAAGGATCATAAACTACAGTCAACTTTTTCGCAAAAAGAAATGAATGAATTGATTGATTCTCTAAATAATGATTATTCCATACATGGTATTTTAGTTCAACTTCCCTTGCCGGAACATTTGGATAAATTTGAAACAATTTCACGAATATCTCCTATCAAGGACGTAGATGGTCTAACTCCCCACAACGTTGGATTACTTGCTATGAAAAAGGCAGCGCTTGTAGCATGTACACCTTCTGGAGTTATTGAAATGTTTGATTATCATAATATTAATTTGGACGGAAAAATCGTAGTGCTGATAAACCGAAGTAATTTGATTGGAAAGCCACTCTACCATCTTCTCTTAGCAAGAAATGCAACTGTAATTACTTGCCATTCAAAAACAAAAAATCTTAAGGATATTTGTCAAACCGCAGATGTTGTTATTACTGCAGTTGGTGATAGAACAAAATTTACCCTAATACCAGATATGATCAAAGATGGTGCTGTTGTAATTGATGTTGCCATAACTCAACATAATGGAAAACTAGTCGGAGATACTGATTTTGATAAAATCATTGAAAAAGCATCGTTTGCGTCACCTGTTCCAGGTGGAGTTGGTCCAATGACTGTTGCAATGTTGTTAAAAAATACTGTAACTGCTGCATCATTAATCAAAGGCCTTGCCAAACAGTGAAAAGTCCTCGCTTCGAAAGGTTCTGCTTGAAAAGCGAGACTCTATCTCAGACGATTTAATGAAAATTGCTAGTGAGCAAATTCATCGAAATCTTAAGAAAATTGCACAGTTTAGACTTGCAAAGAGAGTAGGATCATACTATCCTATTGGAAGTGAGGTCTTGACTCAAGATATTATGCAAGAATTGCTGAGTGAGGGCAAAGAAATCCATCTACCAAAAGTTGTGGAGGATAATCTAGAATTTAGGAAAATTAAAGACTTCAATAGTTTAGAAAAAGGAAATTTTGACATTATGGAACCTAAAGATAATTGTCCTGCTTCAGAAAATTTGGATGTTGTGTTAGTACCTACAATTGGAATTGACCGTAATGGTTTCCGATTAGGATACGGTTATGGGTTTTATGATAGGTTTCTTTCAAAAAATAATGTTGCAACAATTGCTTTGACATATGCAAAACAAATTATAAAATCAATACCTCATTTAGATAATGATTTGAAAATTGATTGGATTGTTACAGAGGATGAGTTTTTCAAAACATCATAGGAAAGTGAGGCCTTTTTTTCCTATATCGGATCTGCAATATTTGTTTGGCCATGAGATGTTTTCGGTAGCTGAGTAAGCATTAGAGATAGCTGATTCAAGTGTATCACCAAGTGCTGTAACTCCTAAAACTCTGCCTCCGTTTGAAAGTATTGAGTTATTTTCTTTTTTTGTACCAGCGTGAAAAACAAAGATTCCTTCATTATGTTGTTCAAGACCTTTAATTTCCTCATTTTTTAGATAAGATTCTGGATAACCCTTTGATGCCAAAACAACACATACCGCTGTTTTGTCATTCCAAGAGATTGGCGGCATCGAGGAAAGCGTTCCATCAACTGACGTATTCAAATAATCATACAGATCAGAGTTCATTCGAATTGTTATTGGTTGACATTCAGGATCACCCATTCTGACATTGAATTCCAAGACGTAGGGTACGCCATTTTTAATCATCACACCAGCATAAAGAAATCCTTTGAAAGGGATATTCTCTTTTTTCATAGCGGTAATTGTTTTGTTGATAATTTGATTTTGAATTTTTTCAGCCATCGAGTCGTCAATTATTGGTGTTGGGGAATATGCACCCATGCCACCAGTATTTGGGCCTCGATCGTTATCATAGATTCGCTTATGATCTTGACTTGATGCCATTGGAATTGCGATATTACCATCACACAATGCAATGTACGATGCTTCTATCCCATCAATTCTTTCTTCAATGATAATTTTATTCCCAGCATCACCAAAGGTTTTCTTTACCAGGATTGTTTCAATTGCCGCAAGTGCTTCTTCAGTACTATCACAAACAAGTACTCCTTTTCCTGCAGCAAGACCATCTGCTTTTACAACAAGAGGGCGTGATGTTGATTTTACATATTCTGTAGCTTGTTTTGCGTCGTCAAATATTTTAAATTCTGCAGTCAGAATTTTATTTCTTTGCATGAATTGTTTTGCCCATATTTTACTTGATTCAAGTTGAGTAGCATTCTTTGTTGGTCCGAAGATCTTTAGTTTTTTTTCATTAAATTTATCTACAATTCCTGACGCAAGTGGTGCTTCAGGTCCAACAACAGTAAAACAATTATTTTGAGATGCAAAATCAGCAAGCTCGTCAATTTTATCAACTGAAATTGGAACATTGTTTTCAGTTCCTCCATTTCCAGGTGCAGTGAAAACTTTGTCTACTAGGGAACTTTGTGCAAGTTTCCAGCTTAAGGCGTGTTCTCTTCCACCAGAACCTACAACAAGAACATTAACCATTGATCAAATTTTTTGTCTCTGCTATATAATCCAAGATTGAAGAATCAATTTTCAACTGATGTTGTTGATGAGATTTATAACATCATAATACGTCCCAACAGCAGATGGAACTAGCAAAGGAGTTTGATGCAAAAAAAATCGAAGGGCAAATCAGAGAATATTCTGAAAATTTGAATTTACGGGAAATGATTGAATCTGAAAAAGATCAAAAAATTATGTTTATTGAAGGGCCGCCTACCATGAATGGAATTCCTCATGCGGGGCACCTAAGAGGTCGGGTTATGAAGGATCTTTGGTATAGATTCAAAACGCTCCAAGGAAATAAGGTGATCTTCAATGCTGGGTGGGATGCCCAAGGTCTTCCAGTGGAACTTCAAGCAGAAAAAGAACTGGGTGTAACTGGTGGTAAAAATGAAATTTTGGCAAAAGTCGGAATTGAAAAACTTGTTGCTGAATGCAAGCGTTTAGTTCAGAAATTTAATGCAAAATGGGTCGAGACTGACAGGCTTCTTGGAATATCATTTAATCAAGAAAAAGCATACTGGACATACAAAGATGAGTTTATTGAAAGGGAATGGCAATTTCTAAAAAAAGCAAATGAAAATGGAATTTTAGAAGAAGACTATACCGTAATTGCATATTGTCCTAGCTGTCAGACATCTCTCAGTCATTCAGAAGTGAATCAGGGATATGCGGAAGTAAAAGATCCTTCGTTATACTACAAAGTGAAACTAAAAGACGAAGAAGCATTTCTAATTGTATGGACGACGATGCCGTTTACTTTGGTTACAGATGCCATGATTGGTCTTAATCCTGAGGAAGATTATCATTATGTTAAAGTTGAAAGTGAAACTTGGATCATAGGTAAAACAAGATTAGAAGAATTTTTGAAAGAAGTCAAAGTTGAAAAACATTCTGTTGAAAAAACTGTAAAAGGTTCAGCGTTTGAAGGAAAAAAATACATTCATCCACTGTTAGATGAGATCCCGGGACTAGTTGAATGCGCAAAAAATGACAATTATCATATCACGGTTGCTGAAAAATTTGTTGATGTAACGGCAGGAAGTGGAATAGTTCATCTTTCGCCTGCAAATGGGGAAGATGACATCAAGATTGCAAACAAAAGAAAGGTAGAGATTTTTAATCCAATCAATGATGAAGTAAAATTCACTGATAAAGCTGGAAAGTATTCAGGACTTTTTGTAAGAGATGCTGATGAAAAAATTGTAAATGATCTTAGAGACAAAAATGCACTTGTAAGAATTGGAAAAATCAGACACGAGTATCCACTTTGTTGGCGTTCTCAACATCCACTTGTTTGGCTCGCAAGAAAAGGTTGGTTTTACAAACTTGATAGACTTGGGGATAAGGCTATTCAAGCAGCTGAAGCTGTAGAATATTTTTTTGAGGCTCCAAAAAATCGATTTTTAGGAATAATTAAGGAAAAACATCCTTGGTGTATTTCTAGGGAAAGATTTTGGGGATGTCCTTTACCAGTATGGATATGTAAGGAATGTGGGAATCAAAACTGGTTTTATTCCAGGAAAGAAATCGTTGACTCGGCTTCTGAACTTCCTGATGGCCAAGATTTTGAATTGCATAAACCATGGATAGATAATATCAAAATTAAATGCCAAAAATGTGGCAGTTCAAACACGAAGAGAGAACAGTATGTGCTAGATACATGGCACAATAGTGGTTCTGCACCATACTCTTCTTTGTCTGATGAGGAATATGCAAAAAATATTCCTGCACCTTTTTTCACTGAAGGAATTGATCAGACTAGAGGTTGGGCCTACACACTTCTCATAGAAAATGTAATTTTGAATAATGCGCCTGTTGCACCATACAAAGCATTTTTGTTTCAAGGACATGTTCTTGACAAAAATGGTAACAAGATGAGTAAAAGTTTAGGAAACGTAATTGATGCTGAAGAACTTTTAAAAAAATATCCAGTTGATTTGATTCGGTTTTATTTCATTTGGAAATCAAGTCCAATAGAACCGCTTAACTTCAGCACTGAAGAATTAATGTCAAGACCTTATCAAGTTGTCAGTACACTGTATCACCTACACCTCTATTTCAAACAAAATAGTGAATATGACAAATTTGATTCTAATTTAACAACTAAATGGGCAAAAGAAAAAAAATTATTATCATCACCAGATATTTGGTTATTATCAAAGCTTCAAAAATTAATTAAAAAAACAACTGAAGATTATGAAAAATGTAAATTGCATGAAGCCGCACGAGCAATTGAAGATTTTATTATTAATTCTTTGAGTCAGGTCTACATTCCAATTACACGAGTAGAGCTTTGGGAAGATGATGAAAAGAAAAAAGATCGTAGATTAGCAATCTATACCGTTTTGTATGAAACCTTAAGAACACTAGATATTTTGATTCATCCATTATGCCCATTTACTAGTGAATATCTGTATTTGGGAACATTTGCTCAGAAAAAAAGTGTCTTATTGGAAGATTTTCCTCTAGTCCAAGAATCTTTAGAAGATGAAAAGATTGAAGGATCATTTGATTTACTGAAAGAGGTTATCTCAATTTCTTCTGCAGCTAGAATGAAAGGCAAGTTAAAACGACGCTGGCCACTTAATGAGGCTATAATTTGCGTTGAAAAGGGTCAAAAAGAAAAACTAGAATCTCTATCGGACCTTTTAGTCACTCAGCTAAATGTTGAGAAATATACCATTTATGAAATTGAAGGGAAGGAAGGTTTGGAACAATTTTTACAGCTGGATCAATTGGGACTTCCTATTATTCCTAAAATTGAGCTTGAAAGAAAAAGAATTGGGCCTAAAGTCAAACAGCACATGGGAAAACTTGTACAAAAGTTTTCTGAAATAAATCCTAGCGACATTATAGATTCTTTGAAAAAAAATGCTAAATTTACTTTTGATATTGATGGCGAATCGATAGTTTTGGAAATAGATGACTTTTTGATTGATTATGATGCTAAAGATGGATTTGCTGTATCGAAACGGGATAATTCTGTGGTCTTCATTTCAACTGTAAGAAATCAGGAGATGATGGCCAAAGGCCTTGTGAAGGATTTGGCAAGAAGGCTTCAAACATTACGAAAGGAAAGAGGATACAAACCAACAGACATACTTAATATAGCTTCAATCTTGGATTTGGATGATGATTCTTTAGATATGCTTAAAGAAAAAGAAAAAGAATTGGCGTTTTTGGTTCGTGTAAAGCAAGTTTCCTTTACTGAATCATGTAAAGAATACAATGATGATGACATTGATGGTAAAAAAATTAGAATTTCAGTAGAGTGAGTGATCGTTTAGAAAACTTTATCATGAAATCTTTATTTTTTATTTTCTGTATATATTTTCTTTTGCTTACATTTCAAACTACAATTGCAGAAGAACAAACTGTTTCAATTCCATTTGGTGCTTTTGATCCTTCTTTTGATACTCCTGTAGAAAATTGGTATGAACCACCAGTAATTTCAATTCAAAAGGGAGATACTGTAAGTTGGATTAATGATGATCAAGAAGGTCATACTGTTACCAGCGGAGAAGGACCAGGAAGGTTTGGATGGATGGGTAGTGACAAATTTGGAGAGCCTGATGGTTTTTTTGACAGTGGGAGATTTATGAAAGGGGAATCTTGGTCATTTACATTCAACGAAGATGGTCTGTTTAGATATTTTTATACCTTCCACCCTTGGATGGATGGAATTGTTGCTGTGGCTGAATTAATTCCAGATTATCCTCATGATTCCTCTGGAAATAAAATAGAAAAATTTCCTGTGATTGAATATACTGCTGATGGTTTAATTGAGCTCGATTTGACATGGGAGCCAAATATTATCAAAACAAACGAGAAGGTAGTATTCATTTATCAAACCTATGACCCAACTACTAGTTCAAGTTTAGACAAAATGAAGTATGATATAATACTGATCCAAAACGGTGATGAAATATTCCGTGATGATGGTATGACTAGCGTTGGTGGAGATTACCGAAATTTTATCTTTGAGTTTCCTGGACCGATAGAGATTAGATTTGAAAATATTCAAAGCGGCGGAACCTCAGGAATTGCAAGTGCTGCTAGAGCACCAGCTGCTTCTCCATCCTTAAGAACAGTAACGTTCACTACAATAGTTTATAAAAATCCAGATGTAACTTTTACAGATGAAATAGTTGTTCAGCCAGCAAGAAGATTTGAGATACCGTATGAGATTTTTGTTGCAATAATTTTGATTCCACTAGGTTTTGCGGTCGCAGCTATTCTTTATATGAAATATGGCAACAGAAAAATAGATTAAGAGTACCCCAATCTAGATTTTTTAACATTTGTTATTTCGGACAAAAAGTCAAATGTGAATAGATTTCTTGTAGTAAGTGGTTAACTTTTAGCTCATCTGGCATAATAAATACAAAATCTATCATATACCCACATGGTCAAGCAAATTAGTCTCGATGCCTGGCAAATTCAGCACCTTACAGATTTACTTAAACAAGGCTCATTAGTTGTAGCCAAAACAAATACCCCAATTGTCCTGTACCGACAAACGATTGAGGAGGAAGAAAACTCCTATGAAGAAATTGTGTGCACTTTAGTATCACAACATGTGATCGAGCAACTTGTTACATCAGGGGGTCCATTAGTTCCAAATTTTCATCAGCAATTTGTATTTTCTATAGAAGAATTTCCAGAACATTTGATGAGAAAAAGCCGGGACCTTTTCTTACAAATTGTATCCTTACTTGAAATCCAGCTCAAGTAAACACCCTACAAATTATAAGTATCAGACATCCAGAATTTTTTCATGCGATTATTAGAGTATCAAGCTAAAGAGTTATTCAAAGAATTTGGGATTAGAATTCCACCTAGTCTTGCATCTAAAGACATCGAACAGGGTAGAAAAGATGCAAAGGAGCTAGGATTCCCATTTGTAATCAAAATTCAGGTTCCCGTTGGAGGAAGGGGTAAGGCAGGAGGAATTCAAGAATGTCATAATGAAGATGAATTTGAGTTGAAATATCCGCAGGTTTTAGGATTGACAATCAAGGGAGAAAAGGCTCGTGCCATATTGCTTGAAAAAATGGCTGAGATCAAAAAGGAACTGTATCTGTCTTTATTTTTGAATCGTGGCAAAAGATGCTATACCATCATTGCTTCTGCAGACGGTGGAGTCGAAATTGAATCAGTCAAAAGCCAGATTATCCGTGAAGTTGGTTTAGGCAAAGTGGAAGAGGATGTTGCTAGGGATGTTGCGAAGGAAATGAATCTAGAAGGGAAAAGTGCTGATGATCTTGTAGAAATTCTTCAGAAATTATCAAAACTCACAATTGAAAAAGAAACTGAGCTTGTTGAAATTAATCCTCTTGTCGTATTGGATGATGATTCGTTGATGGCTCTTGATGGTAAAGTCATCACTGATGACAACTCAAATTTTAGACATGAAGAATTGCAAAAATATCAAGAAAGATCAGAGATTAAGAAAAGAGCAGAAAAAAGTGGATTTTCTCTTGTTGAATTAGATGGAAATATTGCAGTGGTTGGAAATGGTGCAGGTCTTGTAATGTCAACTCTAGACATGTTATCTGATAATGGAGGAAAGCCTGCTTGCTTTTTGGATGTTGGTGGAGGGGCAACCCCAGAATCAGTTTATGAAGCTTTGACGCTCATTAGTAAAATGAATAAAGTTAAAGGGATTCTTGTAAATCTTTATGGTGGGATTGTAAAAACTACAACTGTTGCAAAAGCATTTGTCAAAGCTTATGAAAAAAATTTGATTGATCTCCCTGTATTTGCAAGATTGGAGGGAGCAGAATCTGAAAAATCAAAAGCGATGTTAAAAGATACAAAAACAAAGATGTTTGATACTGTTGAAGAAGCTATCAATGCAGCTGTTTTAGGAATAAAAAAATGACATACATTTTTGATTTGTTAAGGGGAAAACCTGAAGATTCTGATTACAAGAAAAAACCGGTAATAGTTCAAGGTATGACTGGGAAGTTTGGTTCGGTGCACACCAAAAGTATGATTGAATATGGTACAAACATAGCGGCCGGGGTAGTTCCTGGCAAGGGTGGCCAAAAATTTGAGGGAGTTCCCATTTTTGAAACTGTAAAAGAAGCTGTTGATTCTACAGGCGCTAAAATTTCTATACTTTTTGTTCCTGCCAAGTTCTTTTTGGATGCCACAAAGGAGGCACTTGATGCAGGAATTAAACTTCTTGTTGCAATTCCAGAACATGTGCCAATTCGTGATACTTTGCAACTTTTAGAGTTAACAAAGAAAAACAACGCAATAATGATAGGCCCAAATACGCCTGGTGTGATGATTCCAGAGTTAATCAAGATTGGAATTATGCCAGCGTCTCCATTCAAGGCTGGAAATATTGCAGTCCTGTCAAAAAGTGGTACTTTGCTATACGAGATTTCAGATGCTCTTTCAGAGGGGGGATTTGGTCAAGCTATAACGCTTGGAATTGGCGGTGATCCTATCAATGGAACAAGACTAATTGATGCATTTGATATGATCAAAGATATTCCAGATTTAGCAGGAATGGTGATTGTTGGCGAAATTGGTGGAGATGCAGAAGAAGTTCTTGCTCAACGAATCATTGATTCAAATTTCAAAAAACCAGTAGTTGCATACATTGCAGGTAGGACAGCTCCAAAGGAGAAAAGAATGGGACATGCTGGAGCAATAGTTTATGGTAATTATGGTTCTGCGGAATCTAAGGTTTTAATGTTTAACAAAGCAAACATTCCTGTAGCAAAAAGACCTATTGAAGTTCCAATACTCTTAGCAGGTAAACTTGAACAATCTGGCGATTAGATTAAAAGAGAGTATTATTTTTGGACTAAAAGATGCCAATAACTGATCCAATAAAAAAACAGATTGCGCAGAGAAAGCGCCTGTACCTGAAGATTTGTTTTAAATGTGGTGCAAGAAACTCTATGGCTGCCACACGATGTAGAAAATGTCATAGTAAATATCTCAGACAAAAAAATAGGACGCTTGGCATAAAGAAAGCATAATTTCTCATAACCTAAAGACAAAAAAAGTTCCTACTTTGTAGAACCATTGGACCGGTAGTCTAGTTGGTTAGGATGACGCACTCACACTGCGTATGGATTTAAAATCCCGCAAAGGTCATGGGTTCGAATCCCATCCGGTCCATTTTTTGAAAATTGAATAGTCTAGTCTTGGAGTTTTGTTAATGATACTTCTAGTCTTTGATTTCTTCTCTTCTTAACCAAGCTAAAAATGATCATTCCAATATTGATTATTGAAACAATCTCAATCAAGTCAACCCCATAAAGCAACCAATCGATTACAGGATGAACTCTCGCAATTACTCCTATGTCGAGATAAAGATCTGCATTCCAGACCATGTGTGGGATTTGGATAAATTGTATAACTGCAATTATGACAATACTTCCTAGAATTTTATTTTCATACCAATTCCAAAATTTATTCCATACATTCATACAATTTTTTA
>JACZSC010000108.1 GCA_022574415.1 Nitrososphaerota archaeon
AATTTCGTAAATTATAGTCGTAGCTTTGTGCCGGAGTAGCTCAGCCTGGCCTAGAGTGCCAGTCTCCAACAAAGGGTAATACTCATAATCTGGAGGTCGTGGGTTCGAAACCCACCTCCGGCATACAGGATATCGAACTAATTTGCAGAAAACCTGAGTGGGCATTGAACTAATGACATATGTGTTGCAAGTGGAAAAGTGGAGTTAAAACTGTAAATGACATTCTAATAAAAACACTTACCAACCAGCAACATCCTTTTCACTAATCATTTTAGTTGGTGTGACCTCAACCAGCAATGATCCTTCAACAGTGTTACGTTTTCCGTAAACTTCAGCTAATTTCTCTCCCATATATCGACCACCAAGTATTGTGTTCCATTTTAGAAGGTCTTTTTGATTATCACTAAACTTTGCAGTTCCTTGAATAATTACGAAAGCGTATGGAGGCGATTCATCATCAACACAGATACTTACTTGGGGATTATGTCTGATGTTTTTTGCCTTGACTGAACTATCCATAGTACAAAAAATGATTTTTCCTTCATTCCATACAAACCATATTGGTGCTACGTGAGGATGACCATCTTCTCGCACGGTGGAAAGTTTACCTGTTCTGGTTCCTTCCATTAAAAAATCGATGATTTCGTTTTCATCCATTTCTTTCATATCAAAATGTTAAGTTCAATTCTATTTAATCAAACCTGATTAAAATTAATATTTGATATGAACTGTTATGGCAAATTATGATTTTAACCAAATAGAATGGTTTTGACGAAATCAAATACTGAAAATAACACGTCTTTAAAAGTATGTACTATGAAATTTTCTTGAAAGTTCTCATCATGGAGATCATGGGAATGAGATTCCATAAGGTCTATGGTTGCATGGGGATGAGCCTCTGCAATAGAAATGGTACCTAAAACAATTACAAATGCCATTAAAATCCCAAAAATTACAAGTGTTTTCATCTGTTTTATTCTACACCTGTTAAAATATTTCAATTTTTTCTTCTCTCAAACCAATTATACAGCCAAGCAAAAATGAACAGGCACGCAAACCCATGCACAAATCCATCAACAAGCCCCACCAAGCTACCCTCAGGACTCGCAAGTGGAAATAATTCATACCAAAAATGCATGTCCTCCCAAATTTTCACAAATTCATTTCCTTGATCTGTTAAAATTGCATGCCACGCAACGCCAAACAGGGTAAGACCGACTAAAATTCCTCCAGCAAGTCCAAAGTTTTTTGGGGTTAATGACATGTCAAACTTTGATATTTTGGATTAAAGATTCTTTGTGTTTCAGACTTGAAATAATGATAACAGCTATAAACGAAAAACCAAGAATTGCAAATGTTATAGTTCCAAACTCTGGAATGATTGTATTGTGATACGCTTCAGTGATCCCACTAAAACTAAAACCAGGAACCACTCCACCACCGATTACATAGATATTATTTTCAACGGTTGCTGACGCTAAACCATGTCGTGAAATTGGTATTGGTTGTTGTGGAAACCATCCTTCCCCTGGAACGTATGCTTCATTTTCCTCAAAGGTTTTGAGGGTACTTTCTCCACCAAACACAAAGATTGCACCACTTAGAACAGATGCGGTTAACCCACTTCTGGCTGTTGGCAAAGGATCGAGAATCACCCAAGAATCTGTTTTGTAGTCATACATTTCATTTGAATTTAGATTAATTTGTTTACCTCTGCCGCCAATCACATACAGTTGATCATCTAATACTGCAGAAGCTAGGTGTTCTCTTGGCGTAGGCATTTTGGATTTGGTTTCCCAGGTTTCTGTTTTTGGGTCATAAACTTCGTTTACAGAAAGAGTGACTCCACTGAATCCACCTACAGCATATAGATTACCGTCAAGAAATTGTGCAGTCAGTGCTCCACGTGCAGTTGGCATGTCGGGTCCAACAGTCCAAGTATCTGTTTTAGAATCATAAATCAACAATGAGCTAGACGGTGTCCAAGCATCAAGATAGCCACCAATCACGTACAATTTTTCATTTAAGGAAGTTGCCCCTGCATGGTGCAAAGATAATGGCATTGGGGTTCCTAAATTCCATGTATTTTCTTTTGTGTCATAGATGAAAACTGTGTTAGTGGCCTCTCCTCTGTTGTTTAATCCTCCAACAACATAGATCTTATCATCAATTGTAGCTGCTTCCATCTCAGATCTTACTTCTGGCATATCAGCTAATCTCTTCCAGCCTTCTGATGGTTCTTGTGCAAATGATACTAGGGGGAGAAAGATTAACACAGACAGTATCAGTAGCGCTAGCTTCAAGTTTGTATAATTTAGATCTGGGCAAATATTAATTAGAATGAATGGAATGATCTGCGTGTTTTTTCATTGAATTCAGAAATTGAGTTAAATCAAACAAGAGATTGTAATTAGTATGGTTAGCCAGTCAGTATGGGTTGGAATTACTATTGCAGTGTTTTTTGTAGGAATAGGTATTAGCTATGCCATATTTTCCGACACATACAATCCCAGCACTATGAAGCTTGCAAACCAAGAACTATTTGATCAAATGATGTCTCAAAATCCCAAGATGATGGTAAATTGGATGGAAACGATGATGCAAGATGAACAGTTCCATAATCAGGCGATGGACTACATGGTGAAAAATCCAGAACAGATGAACCAATGGATGGTACATGATCCAAAACACGTTGAAGAGATGTCCGTTGCCATGAAAGAAAATCATGACTTTATGATGAAAATGATGTCAGTTATGCTGAATGATCCAGCTCTAAGATTACAAATGCTAGGTCACATGACCGAAAATCCTGAATCCATGGAACAAATGAAAAAGATGATGGGACAAAGTATGATGGATGAAGAAATGATGAATCCCTGATTAACATTTGATACGAACTAAATTGTTAGAAAAACACAGATCTATTATATCTCTAAAAGGCCTGTTAGAACATATGAAAATACATTGTGAATGTGGAATTTGTGGTCATGTCATTGATCAAGAATGCATAATAAATGACTGCGATTGTTGTGTAAATTTTCACATGCGTTCTGGGTAAATCTATGATGTTCCAAGTAAAATGTGCTGATTGCGATTGTACTCCTGAAGAATGCAAGAATAATTCATCTGCTAAAGAATGTCCTAATTGTACTTGGGATGAATGTTGCTGTTGGGAAACAATTAATTAAAAAACTCAGGGTCCAAAAATAAGACTAAAAACGGTCGGGGTCTCGATGGATTCAATAACAAAGTTCAGGTAATATGAAATTACATTTCTTGCATTGAAATTCCATGATGTAATTTCCTACTCTTGCAATATTCGCCCACTTTGGGTGTTCAATACCGTATTGGTATGATGGTAAATCCTCTTTCATGGCTTTTAGATAATCATCTGTAATAGTAACACATGAAATTGTTAACCATTCTTCATTTCCACACTTTGGACATGTTACCATATCTAATCAGTAGATTCAGATTTGAAAAATCTTCTGTTTTCCGATAGTAATCATCTAAATTACTGTTATAATATTTCATTGAAAAAGGTAAAGCTTTTCACATCTAAATTATCTTATCTAATATGGTCATTAATGATACGATTTTAGATGAGATCCTAAACTACCTTGATGATTCCTTGAAGGGATTAGCTTTACAACAAGATTTTACCGAATGGAATGGTTTGAGAAATTTTGTCGAAGGACAATATGATATTAGATTAGACAGTCTCTTACGGGGCAAGGCAAGTGGTATTCATCATTTAGAATCCGGGATGAAAAACAAAGTCATAATGCGAAAACAACGCCTTGTGGATAGACTAAAAGAAGAGTTTCTAAAAAAAAGTAAAACTAACTAAATTCTAAAATTGATATTTGACACGAATTATTAACGAGCCT
>JACZSC010000022.1 GCA_022574415.1 Nitrososphaerota archaeon
TGAGCCCTAAACGCAATATCCAATCCACTGATATCAAACAAAGCTATGTCGTTTGCACCATCAACAACGACAACAATGTTATCTTTATTTTCATTCCATTCTTGAATTTTTATTTTAGCAGATTTTGCTTTATCAGAATCTACAGTTACTTTGACACCATCAAGTTTTCCATCTTTGAAAATTAACTCGTTGGAATATACAAAATCAAGATCAAGTTCTTTTTGTAGTCGTTCTGTTATAATTGTAAATCCGCCCGATATAGCTAAGAGTTTCCATCCTGCTGCCTTGAGAATTCTACATGCCTCTTTAGCTCCAGTCATAATTGGTAGAGAATCTGCTACATCCTTACAAGTTTCAAAACTTAATCCGCGCAAAGCGTCCACTCTTGTTCGAAGGCCTTCTTCCCAGTTGATTACTCCCTGGATACCTTTTTTTGTGATTTCCCAAATCTCATTCTCTTTGTTTATTTTTTCAGCAAGAAGAGGAAGATATTCACCATCAAAGAGAACGCCTTCTACATCAAAAATTACAAGCAATTATTTTCTGATTTGAGGACTGAATTTTAATTATATTAAAGTTTAAGATTTTTTTAAGATCGGATACCGCTAGTAATAAATCCAACATCATAACTCTACTTTCTATGGCAGAGCTTGAGCACAAATATGAAGTCGATATACATCAAACCGAGGAAAGGCAAAAAATACCAGATAGTGTCAAAGAAGAACTAAAGAAATCAGGGATGATGGATGAAAAGGGCAAGCTCAAACTCAATGGTGTCAGTCCTAAAATGCTCAAAAAAATGAAGCAGGAATATGTTGAGTGTCCTGTGTTAAAGACTGACATACATTTTGTTCAGTGCTTTGTCTGTCCAAACTTTCAAAGTAGAGTGATGGGCAAAGTTCTTTGTAAGGGAGATCCTCTGTAATACAAGAAAAGCTCATTAGTGAACATTCTCATCAAAAACCAGTTTGAGTAAAGAGGACGTAGGAATTACAGCTTCAAAAAAAGATGATTTTAGTGAATGGTATACGCAAGTTGTTTTGAAAGCAAAGCTGGCAGATTATGCGCCAGTCAAGGGATTTATTGTTCTAAGACCTGATGGGTACTCTATTTGGGAATCAATAGTTAAGACACTGGATGCCAAATTTGCAAAAAGAGGAATCAGGAATGGGTTTCTGCCTGTGTTAATTCCCGAATCTCTTCTTAGAAAAGAAAAGAAACACTTTGCAGGATTAAATCCGGAGGTCTTTTGGGTGACTCATTCTGGTGACAACGAGATAGGTGACAAGCTCGCTCTAAGACCCACCTCTGAAACTTTGGCCTATTCTTTGTATTCTAAATGGATTAATAGTTGGCGTGACCTTCCTTTGAAAATGAATTTCTGGAATACTGCACTGAGAGCAGAAATCAAGGGAACCAAGCCATTTCTTAGAACCTCTGAATTTTTGTGGCAAGAGGGACACACAGTTCATGCTACACAAGAGGAAGCGGAAAAAGAAGTGATGGCAATTTTAGATATTTACAAAAAAACTGTTGAAGATGACCTTGCAATTCCTGTACTAACTGGCAAGAAGAGTGAGAGTGAAAAATTTGTTGGTGCAGTATACACTACAACAATGGAATCTATAATGCCCGATGGTAAAGCGTTACAGATGGGAACATCTCACTTTCTCGGTCAAAACTTTTCAAAACCATTTGAGGTAAAATATTCTGATAAAAATAATGTAGAAAATTTTGCATGGCAAACATCGTGGGGAGTTTCTTGGAGATGGATTGGTGCAATGATCATGACTCATGGTGATGACAAAGGACTAGTATTACCACCAAAGGTTGCGCCAATTCAAGTTGTGATTGTTCCAATATACTATAATGAGAAAGATGAACAAACCGTTCTGCAGAAAACAAAGGAAATCCAAAAAAGTTTACAGGAACAAAACATTCGTGTATTTGTCGATGAGAGAAAAGAACTTACGCCTGGATACAAATTCAATGACTGGGAACTAAAGGGTGTTCCACTACGAGTTGAGGTGGGTCCAAAAGATATCGAAAAACAAAAAGTTGTGTTAGTGAAACGATACAACAAAGAGAAACAGGATCTTTCATTCTTTGACATTTCAAAGATTCAAAATGTTTTAGATGACATTCAAAAAGAGATGCTTGCTGCTGCCAGAAAAATTCTTGATGAAATGATAATTGATGTTTCTGACTATTCGCAATTCAAATCAGCAATTGAGAAGGGCGGATTTTTGAGATCATTTTGGTGTGGAAAAGAACAGTGTGAGGAAAAAATTAAGGAAGAAACTGGTGCTGACATTCGTGTAATTCCATTTGATGCAGATGACTCGTCCGGAAAATGTGTTTATTGTTCAAACCAGAGTGAGTCCAAAGTAATCTTTGCCCACGGATACTAGATTCTTGGAATAAACTATAAAATCAAATTGTATGCTGGCTACAATATGGCTACCCTTTCTACTCAGAAATCTAGTCAATCTCTCTTCGAGCAATTCAATACCACAAGAGAAAGAACACTTGAACTCGTGAAAACCTTAGAGAGGGATGACTTTGTGGTACAAACTGCATACTACATGAGTCCACCCAAATGGCATCTTGGTCATGTAAGCTGGTTTTATGAGGTAGTTTTGAGCAAAACAAATCAAAATTATCAGTTTTATTCCAAGGAATTTTCTGATTATCTGAATTCGTATTATCAACAATTTGGTGAACCGCAAGACAAGGGAAAGCGAGGACTTGTTTCGAGACCAACTGTTGATCAAATTTTTGAATACTTTGATACAATTAACAATCGGGTAAGAGAATTTTTTAATTCTGATAAACTAGATAGTACAGCAAAATATCTTTTTACAATGGCGTTTCACCATGAATATCAACATCAAGAACTTTTGGTTTATGACTTACAGCATCTATTAGCTGACACATACAAACCTGTAAAGAAAAATCAAAGACAGCAACCTATAGCTATAGAACAAAAATCCGTTAAAATCAAAGGAGGATTATATGCAATGGGTTACAATGGTTCTGATTATTGTTATGATATCGAACTGCCAGAACATAAAGTATATCTAAATGATTACAAGATTGATGCGTTTCCTGTAACTAATGGTCAATATCTTCAATTTCTTGAGGATGGAGGTTATCAAGATTTTAAATTTTGGCTGTCTGATGGTTGGGAAAAGGTAAAACGAGAAAAATGGACTGCACCAATGTATTGGGAAAAAGAAAATGATAAGTGGTATGTTCAAGACTTTTTAGGAAAACGAAAGGTAAATCCAAATGAACCAGTTTGTCATGTTAGCTTTTATGAAGCAGATGCATACTGCAAGTGGGCTGGTAAGAGACTGCCAACTGAAGCTGAATGGGAGAAAGCAGCTTGTTGGGATGAACAAAAACAAACAAAGACAATTTTTCCATGGGGTAATGATGAACCATCAGAGAATCATGCAAACTTGTTAGAGTCATATCTTTGGGCCCAGACAGAAATTGGTTCATATCCAGACGGCAAAAGTCCTGCTGGGTGTCACCAGATGATTGGCGATGTCTGGGAATGGACAGCCTCAGAATTTGCTGGATATCCAGGATTCAAAACTGGATTTGATGAATACAATGACAAATGGTTTACAAATCAAAAGGTTCTCCGGGGGGGTTCATTTGGAACACCACGGATGTCAATCCGGGGCAGCTATCGAAATTTCTTTAGATTGGAAGAACGATGGTTAATCTCTGGTTTTAGATGTGCAGAAGATATTTAGATTTTTGAAGCTAGAACCATTGCGTAATGTTTGTTACTATCAAACCAAATTCGTTTAATTTCAAAATCAGTATCAGCCATCATATCTTCAATATCATTCAATGAAAACTTGTAAGAGTTTTCAGTATGGATCAATTCATCTTTTTGTAATGTTATTGAAAGATTTGCTTTAGGAATTTGTACAGTTTGATTTGTTAAGGATTGCAAATACATCTCAATTCTTTTTTCATTCTCATTATACTTTGCAACGTGTGCAAAGTTTGCTAGATCAAAATTTCCATCAAGCTCTGTGTTAATTCTAGATAGCAGGTTGAGGTTAAATTGTCTAGTAACACCTTCAGAATCATCATAGGCTTTTTCTAAAATTGATTTTTCTTTTATTAGATCCAATCCAATCAAGAACAAATCTGAATCTTTCATTATTGAATTAATTTTTTTTAAAAATTCTAATCCGTCTTTTGGATCAAAGTTACCAAAACTTGAACCTAAAAATACAATTAAATTATTTTTTGAATCATATTCATTTAAAAATTCTAGACCATTCTCATAGGTATCAATTATACCAGTGATGTGAAGGTTTTGGTATAATGACAAAAGTTCTTGTGAGCTTGCTTCCAAAATATCTGAGATGTCAATTGGAAAATATTCTGTTTTACTTTGAGTTTCGTTTAAAACATCGAGAATGTGACGAGTTTTTTTTGACGAACCGCTTCCAAGTTCAACTAATCTAAAGTCACTATCAAGGAAATTGGCTAATTCTATTTTAAGATGATTTAGTATCTCAATTTCTGTCCTAGTTAGGTAGTATTCAGGAAGCTCACAGATTTTTTCAAAAAGTTCTGAACCGGTTTTGTCATAGAAGAATTTTGAAGGGATGAATTTAGACTCGTGACTCAGACTATGAGAGAGTTCCTCTGCGAAGGACTGCTTTTGTGAAGAGATGTGCCTCTTAAAACATCGCAGTCTAGAATTTACATTAGATTTTTCATATTCGGATGCTTTTTGAAGTGTTTTTGTGCTCAAGTAGTGTTGAGCATTTTGATCTATACATAAATGCTTTCCCAAATTGAACAAAACATATTGGATGATATACTAATAGTCGAGCATCTAATCAAGCATTTTATTAAAAAAAGTGTTTTCAGATCTAAGGTATCTATAGTTCGTGCAATCGACGACATT
Source organism: Nitrososphaerota archaeon (assembly GCA_022574415.1). Taxonomy (GTDB): domain Archaea; phylum Thermoproteota; class Nitrososphaeria; order Nitrososphaerales; family Nitrosopumilaceae; genus DRGT01. Next base: position 4,946 of record JACZSC010000022.1, read on the forward strand.
TCGTTTAGTGTAAAGAGGGGAGAGGTATTTGTTCTAGCTGGTGAATCTGGTTCTGGAAAAACAACAATTGGTAAATTAATTTTAAAATCGATTGAATCAGATTCTGGAAAAATAATTTTTGAAGGTGAAGAAATAAAAAATGATTCAAAAAGTCTTGCGAAAATTCGAATGCAGTGTCAGATGATTCATCAAGATCCTTATGATTCAATTAATCCAAGAATGAAGATATCTGACATCATTTCAGAACCATTAGAAATTCATAATGTTGGCACTAAAGATGAAAGAAAACAACGAGTCATTGATGTGTTAAGAGAGGTAAAGCTAGAGCCAGCGGAAGAAGTTGCAAAGAAGTTTCCTCACATGCTTTCAGGAGGTCAGAGACAAAGAGTTGTTCTTGCTCGTGCATTATCTCTAAAACCAAAGTTGATCATTGCTGATGAACCAGTTTCAATGCTTGATGTATCAATACGTGCCGAAGTTTTAGAACTAATGAATGGTCTTCAGAAAAAGTACAACATTTCATTCATTTACATCACACACGATTTAGCTACTGCGAAATATTTTGGACAAAGAATTGCAATTTTGTATTTGGGAAAGATTGTAGAGATGGGACCAATCGATGATGTATTGTTGAATCCAAAACATCCTTACACTCAAGCATTGATCGACGCCATTTCTGAGCCGGACCCAGAAAACCTGCACAGAGAAAAGAAGATTCGAATCAACGAACCGTCAGATGTTGATGTCTATCAAGGCTGTAGATTTAGAGCCAGATGTCCTTATGTGATTGACAAATGCCAAGAGGAGCCGCCCCTTGACAAATTGGAAAATAATAGGAAAGTTGCATGTTTTGTAAAATTAGAGTAAATTATTCAAAAAGATATAATTTGGAAGTTGTATTTGTGGTCTCTAAGCGATGAGCACTTCGGGCAAAAACAGTAAATCAATTGGAATTGGAATTATTATTGGATTAATTATCGGTGTTGGAATCGGGTATGGAATTTTAGCTGTGGATTCTGAAGGAACAAACGGTGACGCCGCTATACTTCCTCAGCAAACTGTCACGGTAGATTATCCTCAACTTAGTGGCGTAGTAAACATTGGTGCGATACTTCCACTGACCGGAGATCTTTCAACTCATGGAGAAGAAAATTGGGCCGGTTCTAAATTAGGTGTTGTTGATTTTAACAAACATCTTGAGAAGATTGTGCTAAATGGACTTTGAAGATGATCAGCGAAGATAGTGTAACAAATCCAGTTATTGCGCTGGAAAAACTAATGTCTCTTAATGCTAAAGGAATCAAGATTGTTGTTGGACCTGAAACCAGTTCCAACATTCGTAACATCAAAGGTTATGCAGATTCGAATAACATGATGCTAATCAGTTGTTGTTCTTCTGCACCAGCACTAGCTATTCCAAATGACAGTGTGTTTAGACTTGTTCCAGATGATTCCAATCAAGGCTCTGCAATTGCAAAACTGATGCAACATGAAGGAATCGATGTAATAGTTCCCGTATGGCGTGGAGACACATGGGGGGATGGACTAAGTGAAAGCACAATCGATTCATTTGTAAAGAGAGGTGGAACTGTGGATGAAGGAGTTAGATACAATCCGGAATCACCAGAATTCTCTGCTACCACGTCATTACTTGCAGAACAAGTCCAAGATCGTGTAGACGAGGTTGGTGCAGACAATGTTGCAGTTCTCTTTCTAGGCTTTGCAGAGATATTGCAGTTTACCCAGTCAGCAGCTCAACATGATGTTCTTAATGATGTGAGATGGTTTGGTCCGGGTGCCAACACAAAGGAATACAAGCTAATCAATGACCCCATAGCCTCAGAATTTTCTCAGAACATACAGTTCACTACTGTACAGGTTGCAGTGACTAAGAATCCAACCTATGAAAGAGTTGAAAGAATTCTAACAGAAGAACTTGGTCGAGTACCAAGCGCCTTTGTACATTCATCATATGATGCGGTGTGGCTTATAGGACTCACAATGCTTCAAACAGAAAGCACAGATGTTTCTAAAATTAAGGAAGTCTTTCCAGACATTGCGAAGAACTACTACGGTTCTATCGGTTCCACAAGATTAAACGATGCAGGAGATCTTGCGCAAGCTGATTATGAAATTTGGGGAATTAGAGATGGAGAATGGGTTTTGGTTGGCAAATATACTCAAGCAACCGATTCAGTTTCTATAATTTAGTTTTCAATAGTTATGATTTATTCTGTTAAAGCTCGATTCATTGAAGAGAGAGCGGCAGAGTTTTATCAAAAGATTACAGATGGTACAATTCAGAGTCAAAAACCTGATGGACAAGAGATTGTCAATTCTATGAAACGGGCAAAAATCACTCAACCAAATACAATTCAATGGTCTGAGATGTGCTTTTGTTCACCACCGTTAAAACATGAACGAGAAACCATTTACAACAATTTCCTCACAGACATGACTACTAAAATCATAGATGATTACGAGGAATATGATGGGGAATTGTTTATAGATTTTTTAGAAAAACAAAATAGAGAATGAGGTCGAGGCCCGAAATTATATTAAGAACTATTCTTGGCTAACTGAGTTACTAAATCAGTTGAAGTAATGATTCCAATCACATTACCATCTTCAACTACTGCAAGCTTACGAATTTTTTTTGAAGACATCAAAGATGCTGCGACTATAATGGAATCGTTTTGGGGTATCGTTACCAAAGGAAAAGATGCTACTTTTTCAACTGATGTATCCATCGGTAGTTTATCCACTGCAATTTTTATTGCATAATCTCTATCGGTAATTATTCCTGATGTTGTGCCATCCTTCTTTACTAGTACAGCTCCTATTCCTCCTTGTTCCATCATCTTTGCGACTTGGAAAACTGTTGTTGAGGAATCTACAGAGATTATGGCTTTAGTCATGATATCTTTGACCAACGTTTCTGATAGTGATTTTCCTGAATTGCTTGAACTCATGTGATCTTAGTATCACTTTGTCAAAGCATATTAGGTTTTATCATGTTATTTGAATAGTCACGAAAATGCCTTATGGTTATGATAAAACTCGTTCAGAAAGAAGATGTCAAACGTGTAAAAAATTACTTTATGTTTTTGAGGTTGGCAAGTATTGTATAGAATGTTCTAGGAAACTACCAAAATCATAAAGTGAATTAGTTCTATTCAGGATTGATCAGATATCAAAAAAATATTTTCATCAGATCGGAGAAGAAAATTACTATTCCTTCTAGGTGTACGTGGAGAAAGTCAAGAATATGATAGGTTATCATTGTAATTTCCAATATTTTTTAGTGTATCATCTAATTAACATTTTATGATCTGATCATGTTAAAATTCCTAGATACAGTTTACCCAACTCGGGATGTTTGAGTAGTTCATCTGGTTTTCCTTTGAAGACAAGTTTGCCGTTTGCTAGCAGATACACCATGTCAGCCATCTTTAGTGCTCGTTTGACGTTCTGTTCAACTAGAATGATAGTAATGCCAAATTCTTTTCGCATGTGATCAACTTTGCTCAAAACCTCATCAGCTAGTTTTGGAGATAGGTTTGCAGTTGGTTCATCAAATAGCATGACCTTTGGTCTTCGTATCAGTGCCATTGCCATGGCGAGCATTTGTCTTTCTCCACCGCTAAGAGTTTCTGCCTTGCTATTCTTGTATTTGGTTAAAATTGGAAATGTTTCCAGCGCCTCCTGAATTCTTGGTGACGTTATCTTAGAGTCCAAAGTATAGCTTGCCATTGAAAGATTCTCTTTTATAGTAAGGTTTGCAAAAACATTGTTCACTTGTGGGAGATATGCTATTCCGCCTCTAGCTACTTTGTGTGGCATCATTCCAGTAATGGAGTCATGGTGGAAGGTTATCTCTCCAGAGTATATTGTGCACATTCCAAAGATGCTTTTGAGTAGAGTACTCTTCCCAGAACCATTTGGTCCCACTACAACGGTAATTTCTTTTTCGTTTGCTTCAAAACCTACACCGAATAGAACATGACTAGTACCATAACCAGAGTTTAGTGCATCAACCTTTATCACTACATTGGGACTAACACTTTCTTGAGACACATCAACCACCCAGATAGGAATCGATGACTTTGGGATGTTTGATTATTTCTTTCGAGTCTCCTTCTGCAATGATCTTTCCCTTGTCCATTGCAAAGACATGATCTGCATACTGCAATGCAATATCAAGTCGATGTTCTATAATCAGAAATGTTATTCCCTGTTCATCACGGATTTTTTGGATCATTTCAAAAATATTGTGAGCCAGAATGGGATTAACACCTGCAATTGGTGGTGCGCTGTATGCATTTTATGTTGGTGGTACGATTGCGATTGCTTATGATAGAACGAGTTGGACCTTTTGGCCATTCATGATGATTCTCATTGGTGGACTGGCAAACAACAAAGGAGTTCTAGTTGGTACTCTACTCTTTGTTACACTTCGTAAATTTATCATCTTCTTCAAGGATTCACTACAACCTTATGTTCCGTTTGATGTTGTATGGCTCGACTTTTTACTACTTGGAGTAATATTGATTGCAGTTCTATTGTATCGCCCACAAGGAATTTTTACAGAAAAACCTACCAAAACAATCTCTAAAGAAGGTTTTACAGATAAACAAAAAGGTTAGGTGGTAATACCAGGTAGTCGTTTGTCTTTGTACACGACTACATGAGATACACCATTTTTTGGAAATACACCATAGATTAGTTTGGCTCTTTTTACAACAGAATCTTTTAGAGAGACCATTAGGAATTGACTTTCCTTTGATCTTTCTTCAAGAATTTTTCCCAACCTTTCAGCATTTGGTGCATCAAGGTGTGCATCGATTTCATCAAACAGATAGAATGGAGATGGTTCTAGTTTTTGTAGAGCGAGAACGAAAACAACAGCAGCAAGAGTTTTTTCACCACCGCTGATTGATGTTGATTCTCGCTTTGGTTTGTCCTTGAATTGAATTAGATATGAAATTCCAGAATTGAAGATATCATCCTCGTTTTGTAGCTCTAGCCAAGCGTTTCCACCAGTCATCTTTGTGAAAATGATGCGAATTTCCTTGTCTACCTTATCAAATGCGTCAAGGAATGTTTGACGTTTTTGCTTTTCTATGGAATCCATGAATTTGACAATAAAGATTCTCTCCTCTTCCAGGGAGTTCTTCCGGGCTGACATGGAACGATAACCCTCAGCAATTTCTGGATAGATTACAGGTGCCTTTGCGTTGAGTTCGGTAAGATTGCGTTGCTCATTGTAAAGACCCTTCAACAGTACATTTACGTCGAATGTTTCAAGTGGTCCAACAGAACTGAATGTATCTATGATTTTTTGTGTTTCAGCCTGTTGTTGGTAGAGTTCCTTCAAGTCTCGCGTTATTACATCAGACTGACGGTCTATTCCGTTTGTTTCCTTTGTTAGAGAACGATCCTTTTCATTGAGTTCCTTTAGTTGTGTGTCAAACTCTTTTATCTTTGATACAGAGGTTCCAGAGGTTGAGATTAGTTCCTGTTCCTTTTCTCTCATTGCAATGAGATTCTTGTCTGCAAGTTCCTTTTCTGTTTCTAGTTCTTTGACTCTGTCAATAATTTCCTGTTGTTCATCAAGTAGAGCTACATTTTCCTCGTGTAGTCTTCTTACATCTGTAAATCCGGAATCAACCTCTTTCAATCTTTTTTGTAGATCAATCTTTCTTTCATTCAATCTAGCAAGTTGGTTGGAAAGTCTGATCTCCTCTCCTACCTCGTAATTATCTTTAACAATAGCAATTCTTTGTTCTAAAGAATCGATGTAGGAATTTTGTTTTGCAGTTTCAGTTACTAGTCTTTCCGTTTTTGTTTGATCCTCATCTATTCTTGCTGATAGGGTGTTTGTGAGGTTCTTTGCTCTAGAAATTTTTGACTGTAACTCTAGGTAATATTGATCAGTTGTAGACAGACGTGTTTGTGAAATTGATATACGTTTGTTATACTTATTGGCTATTTCATTCATGTTTCGTAAGGACTTTTTCTTTTGCTGGACAATTTTTTTCAAAAGATTATTCGATTGAATGAGACCTTCTACAGATGTGCTTTGAGAAATAATTTTTGTCAGTTTAGAAATTTTTGAGTTGATATCTATAACTACTGCGCTTGATTTCGCATCGAAATATTCTCCATTGATTGAAACTGATTTGTATCCAGCCTTTGAAGTCTTGTGAGCAGACTCTTTTGAGTTTGTTAGAACAATATTTCCAAACAGGAATTTCTTGATTGGTGTAAACTTGGAATCACACTTTACAAAATCTGCAAGAATCCCAATCACGCCTTTTTCTCTTGGTTTATCTAGTTTGAAGTTTGGAATTGCATCGAGTGGTATGATTTTTAGTTTTGGTAATTTTTTATAGCGTGCAAATTCTGCAAGACTAATTAGTGTTGTAAAGTCCTTTACAACAATTGCTTTGATCCAGTCTGAAGAGGCTGCAAGAACTGCTCGCTCATATTGTTTATCCCAAGAAATTATTTCATGCACAAGACCCAACATCCCTAGTTGGTCTGCATTTTCTTTCAGTTTTGCAATTGAATAATCCTCGTGTAGCGTACTCTTTACGATACGAATTTTTGCTTCGTATTGGTTTGCCGCCTTGCTTGATTTTTCTAAGATTAGATTAAGCTCATCAATATCATTCTCAAACTTTGCTCGTTTTCTATCAAGGTTTGCAATTCTTGCTTTTAATTCAGTAATTGTTGCGTTGTGATTTGTTTTTACAGACTCTAGTCTTGGCTTCAAGTGTGTGAGACTTTCAGAATCACGTGAAATTTCTCTAGCCTTTGTATCGTTCAGATTAATTTTTCTTTCAAGATCTTTTTGTTGTGATTCGAACTTTGCCAGTGTAAGTTTTGCTTGGTGTAGTTGACCAACAAGATTTTTTATTTTTGCATTGATTTCAATTTTATGTGACATAAATTCGGATTGTTGTGCCAGTGCTTGTTTAAGTTCGCTGTCTAGTGATTCGAGTTGTTCATTTACCTTACCCTTTTCATGATTAATTCGTTCTAGTAATTCTTTCAGTTCTAATGGTTGGGATTCCGAGCTTTTTTCTCGTAGAATTTTTTTAATTTCTTCTTTTGTTTCTGGTATTCTGACATCGATTTGTTTTAATCTTCGATTTTGTGTAGCAATGACGCTCTTTGCTCGTTCGAACTTTTCCATTACTTTACTTAGTTCTGTATCAAGATTTGCCCTTGCTTGGTTGTATGCATTGGCATCTTCCATAAATTTGGCTTTTTCAGATTCTATCTCGTCAATTTGTTTTTTGACGACCTCAAGTTCCTCACCAAACTTTTTAGATTCTGATTCCAAAGCGTTCAGAGTTCGTTCCTTTGAGGTTTTGTCGGCCACGAGGGATTTCATCTTGTTTGCTGCATTGATGGCGTTAAGACGAACTATTTCCCTCTCAATGAAATCATGCCTGAGTTTGAGGTTTCTCTCCTCCTCTAGATTATCTATGTTCTTCCTGACCTCGCCCATTTTTGCCATGGCAATTGCTAGCCTTTGGTCAGCTGTCTGAAGCTGTTTTTCTGCCTCTGTCTTCTTTTCATCGAAATCCTTCAGTCCAACAATCTGCTCGATGGTCTCCCTTTTCTCTTCAGGAGTAAATTCTGAGATTCTGGTTATGGTTCCCTGCTGAACATTGTTTAATTTTGTGAGGCCAGCATTAGCCATATTCATAAGATCCAAAATTTGAGAGCGCTGTGTTTTCTTTTTGTTTAGATAGTAGACGTTTTCTCCGGAGGCATCCATTTCTCTGGTTATCTCTACAGAATCGGAATCGATAGGAATCTTTCTGTCTGAATTATCAAAGTGTACACTCGTTCGTGCCATTTTTTTGACGCCTCGTCTGTCGCCTTCGACATCGTGAATGAGTGACTTTAGCTTGTCTGCACGCATGACCTTGGGACGGTTTTCACCAAGTGCAAATATTATGGCGTCTAGAATGTTACTCTTTCCTGAACCGTTTGGTCCTGAAATGGAAATAAGTCCAGGTTCAAAATCTATTACAGTGTTCTTAAATCCAAAAGATTTGAAGCCAAATATCTCTACCTTCTTAATATGAACCAATAAAAGACGTTTTGAGGTCGGTAGGATAATCGATTGCTAACAAGTTTAGTTGACAAAGCTGATAGATTTTTCTTGTTTTTAAAAAAATTTTCCTTAGTTTCCTTTTACAAACTCTTCGCAAGCTACTTTGGCTTGTGGGTCGGTCATTTGTTTTGGTGGATGCTTCATCAGATACGCACTTGCAGGAATGAGTGGACCGCCAATACCTCTATCGAGGGCAATCTTTGCTAGACGCAGTGCATCTATCACTATACCAGCAGAGTTTGCCTTGTCGTCAACCTCGAGCCTGACTTCCATGTTGAATGGAATGTTTGCCCACTGACGGCCCTCAATCCTCATGAACATCAACTTTGTATTTCCTAGAAATGGAATGAAATCAGAAGGACCGACATAGATTTGGTCATCGTCTAGTCTTTCATCCAACTGGCTTTGAACACTTTCTGTCTTTGAGATCCTTTTACTTGCCAGTCGTTCCTGCTCCTTCATGTTTAGAAAGTCTGTGTTGCCACCTACATTGATTTGATATGTTCGTTCAATTTTTGTTCCCCTATCATTGCAGAGTCGTATAAGAGTTCTGTGGACAATAGTTGCGCCGACCTGACCTTTGATGTCATCACCGATAATTGGAATACCTTTTTCTGCAAACTTTTTGCCCCATTCTTCACCAGACGCAATGAATGAAGGTATGCAATTAACAAAAGCGGTGTTTGTATCAAGACAGATTTGTGCCCAGAACTGTGTTGCCTTTTCTGATCCTACAGGCAGATACGAAACAATGATTTCTGTTCCGGTATCCTTGATGATCTGTTTGATTTCTTCTGTCAGCTGTTCTGTAGTTTTGTTACTCTTGATTGGTTTTACTCTGTTCTCAACCCATATCCCCACACCGTCTAGAGCAGGACTTTCATACACTTTGGCATCTGCCTTTGGCATCTCATCCTTTGGAATCCAGTCCACCATGTTTGGATATGCGTAAATGGCCTCGTTGATTGTTTTTCCAATCTTGTTCTCACCAACATCAAAACCGCAAACAAAGTCTATATCGTAAATTCCATAACCACTCAGATCATCATGTATAACTCCAATTACTTTTTGAGAAGAATCTTTTCTGTAATACTCTATTCCTTGAAGTAAACCTGAGAAACAGTTTCCAATTCCGACTAAACCTACTTTGATTTTTTCTGGCATGCACAATTTTGTGCTCTCCAACGTGTTTTAAGTGTTCATAGAACAAAATTGAGAATTACTGAGATTATAAAGTCAGAATTTTATAATACCTTTCTAGATTGCAAACATGGTAGAACCTGGACAACCAGTAAAAGACATTGAAATTGATTCCGATACTAGTATAGATAAAATCTTTAATGAGATGTCAAAGTCAGGTGGATTTGAGTCAACAAATCTCTCAAGTGGTTTGCAAATTCTTTCAGAAATGATTTCAGATAAGAAATGTCTAAAGTTTCTTTCGTTTGTTGGTGCAATTGTGTCCACTGGACTACGTGGAATTATCAAGGATATGGTAAAACGAGAATGGTTTGATGTGGTAATAACAACCTGTGGTGCCCTAGACCACGACATTGCACGTCACTATTCTGAATACAAGGAAGGATCATTCACCATGGACGATAGAGAACTAGCCGATAAAAAAATTCACAGACTTGGAAATGTTTTGGTGCCAATGGAGAGCTATGGACCACTCATCGAAGAAAAGATGCAATCGTTCCTGGAAGAAGAATATCAAACTGGTGTTAAAGAGATGTCTACTGTAGACATTACAAAAATGATTGGTAAACATTTAGGCGAAGATTCGTTTCTACACTGGGCAAACAAGAACAATGTTCCTGTAATCGTCCCAGGAATAATGGATGGTGCTGTTGGAAGTCAGATTTGGTTTTTCTCACAGAAGCATTCCGACTTTAAATTGAATCTTATTGCTGATTCCGATACATTGTCAGGATTGATTTTCAAGGCGAAAAAGTCTGGTGCGTTCATGATTGGAGGTGGAATATCCAAACACCACACACTATGGTGGAATCAGTTTCGTGATGGACTTGACTATGCACTCTATGTTACAACGGCACAAGAGTTTGATGGAAGCTTGAGTGGTGCACTAGTTAGAGAAGCAATCT
>JACZSC010000109.1 GCA_022574415.1 Nitrososphaerota archaeon
GAAATTTGAATGCCAAAAGTTCCCATCCCAGAACCCCCGCCCATGACCAATACGGTCTGTCCTGGTCGAATCTTTGCTCTTCCAACTAACATATGCCAAGATGTTAAAAGGGTCATCGAAGCTGCAGCAGCTTCATCATAGCTTATATTTTCAGGAATTTTGACTACATTTACTTCTGGTAAATGGGTATACTCACAAAATCCTCCCCATAATGGGCCGGTCTCAAATCCCCAAATCTTTCTATTTCGACAATCGTATTCTCGTCCACTTGTACATACCTCACAAATCCTACAACTAAGATTTCCATGCGAAACTATTCTATCACCAATTTTGATATTGTTTACATCCTCTCCAACTGCAATCACATCACCCGCAGCATCAGTTCCAGAAATGTGTGGCATTGGAATCTCAATTGGTTTTCCTCGCATTCCCCAAATGTCGTCATAGTTTAATGCTGCAGCTTTAACTTTGAAAACAACTTCTTTTGGTTTTGGTTTTGGTTCATCAATGTCTTTAATTTTTAAAATTTTTGCAAAATCATTATCAGTTGTATATTCTTCGTAAACTAGTGCTTTCACAAGCTAGGATGTTTTCAGTCTTTATTATTTTATCAAGTGGGGCCGGTGAGATTTGAACTCACGACCACTAGCACCCCAGGCTAGCATCCTAACCAAGCTAGACAACGGCCCCTCACGAATCAAGCAAGAAATGAAATAATTAAATCGTCGGTTTACTAGAATAGAAAAATTATCGTTCTTGAGTTATTGGTCTTACTAGAATCTCATTTACATTAACATGGCTTGGTGATTCTACTGCGTACAAAATTGCATTTGCAATATCATCAGCTTGTAAAGATTGCATCTTTTTTGCAACTTCAACAAATCTTTGTAGTGTTTCATCTGTTATTGTGTTAGTTAGTTCTGTTGATACAACGCCGGGCTCTATACAGGTTACACGAATATTAGATCTGGCACTTAGTTCCTGTCTTAGTCCTTCACTAAAGGCAGTAATGGCATGTTTTGTAGCACAATAAACACTTCCGCCTGGAAAAACAATTCTTCCAGCTACAGATGAAAGATTTACTATGTGTCCAGATTTTTTTTCCATCATGTGTGAAATGACGGCCGAGGTACAATACAAAACGCCTTTGATATTAACATCAATCATTTGATCCCATTCATCCACCTTCTGATTTTTCAAAAAGCTTAGAGGCATTATGCCAGCATTATTCACTAGAATATCCACCGAGCCCCATTTTTTTAAAACTGCATCAACAAAAGAATCGCATTCTAACTTTTGTGTAACGTCTAGTTTTTGAGAAAAAACCTCACCTCCATTCTGTTTGATTTCATCCTCTAGTTTGGCGAGTCTGTCGGTTCTTCTAGCTCCGACAGCAACTTTTGCCCCAGCCTTCGAAAGTGCTAGTGCAGTAGCATAACCAATACCACTACTTGCACCTGTGATGATTGCAACCTTGTCCTTTATCATAAATTCACTTGATCGAAATCGACTCAAACAGCGTAAATATGTTTTCTAGAGCCTCAACAATTTTTCAGAGTTAATTTATTAGAAGAAGGTGTACAAGTGTTCTTGTGGAGTTACAGGAGAAGTGTGCCTATTGTGGAGACATGACCGACATGCCTTTCGAATGCAATTATTGCAAAGATCCTTTCTGTGCTGAGCACAGACTGCCAGAAGAACACAGATGTGTCAAATTGACTTCTATTCGAGCCGCAAGGTTTGGTCAGAAGAAGGTGATTCGTGATGGTGGCCCAAACAAGCCAGGTTTTTTCAAAAAAATGTTTGGCAAGTTTAAAGACTAGTAAATAGTTTTTGCAGGATCAGTTTTTGCCCTTCTGGCTTGATAGAATAGTGCTACTGCTAATGCTATCAAAACAAGAATCGAAAACCAGAGTTGAGTATACAACACAAACACATAAGAAATTCCCATCACAAGCATAGCAATTCCTTGGGTTGTTAGCTTGATCCAAGAAGTGATTTTTGTTGCTCTACAGATAATTTCAATGATAAAAAGAGCTATAACGGGATAGATTGTAGGTAGTAAAAAATCGAATATGTCGTCACCAAAATGTCCCATTTTGTATCTGAGATTCTAGTATAATTTCTATTCTTCTAAACGAATTTTTTTGACTATTTTTTTAGCAATCAGTACTTGTGCATTTTCATAGGGAATTGTGGCAATGTCTTCTATTTTGAAGGGTCCATACTTCTCTAGATCAGCACCCATAATCTGATCCATTTCTTTGATAAATCGAACAACTATTGATTTGGTTTTGTGACGATGAGATATAGATTCTAACAATTTAGATTTTCCATTAAGAGTTGCAGAAAGAATCATTTCTGTGCGTTCCCTAGTCTCCTCTTCTCCATCGAGAACAAACTTTTCCTCGTCCTGTAGGTTTGAAAAATCTAGAGAACCACGATTTTTTACCTTTTGTAGACGAATGTTTAGTAGAAGTGTTGTGAGTTTGGTTGTCATGGCAACTAACTCAGCTTTGATTTTTGCTTCAATGTTATCATATTCCTCGCTCTTTAGTTTACCAATAAAGTTTGAAATCGAACTATAAAGATTAGGATCAATTTCTTGGATTGTCTCGTTTTCGGTTTCTCTCAAGACAATGGCACACAATGAGTTTATGTCGATTTTTTTAATTTCGGACATCTCTTACCAATCCTTAAATGATGGATGTATTTGTTTTAGCTTGAAGGTATAAAATTGCCCTATCAGGTTAGCCACGGAAAAGCGATCCAGGTAAGCTATTCACCTGATGAGGTTTTTTCAAAAATCCAGCATGAAGACATCAAGTTCATAGATTTACAGTTCACGGGTCTTACTGGAAGGTTCCATCACACTACAATTTCCGCGTTAACTTTTACGTCCCAGCAAATGAAAGATGGGCTACCAAAACTTGATGGCTCATCCATAGTTGGATTTACCACAATTGATGATTCGGATCTTATTTTAAAACCAGATCCAAATACTTATGCTATAATTCCCTGGCTGACTGAAAACAAGACTGCTCGATTGTTGTGTGATGTTTATTGGGGAATGGGTCGAGGAAGATTAGATCGTGATCCAAGAGGAATTGCACAAAAGGCTGAAGAGCATCTTAAGACTCAAGGATTTGATTATAGTGCATGGGGTCCTGAAGTAGAGTTTTTCGTTTTTGATAAAATTCATTGGGATGTTTTAACTCCTTACAAGGGTCAATCATATTCAATAGAATCTGAAGAGGCACCGTGGAGCCAGGAAGGGACAGGTTATCCTATGGGTTTGCAAGAAGGGTATTACCCAAGTACCCCATCCGATACTCTTACACCATTTAGAAATGAATGTGTAGATATTTTAAATTCAAATTTTGGGGTTTTGTGTGATAACCACCATCACGAGGTTGCGACTGCTGGTCAGTGTGAAATAGATATCAAATACGATTATCTAACCAATGCTGCAGATTCTGCTCAGACTTACAAATTCGTTATAAGAAATGTTGCAAAGAAACATGGTAAAGTTGCAACCCTGATGCCAAAACCAATTTCTATGGATTCTGGTTCTGGAATGCATACAAACGTAAGCTTGTGGAAAGGGAAGAAGAATGTGTTTTATGATCCTGATGATAAAATTGAACTTAGCCAGGTTGGTAGGTATTTTTGTGGAGGTATTCTTAACCACGCAAGAGCGTTATCTGCAATTACAAATCCTACTACAAACTCCTATCACAGATTAGTTCCAGGTTATGAGGCCCCAGTTTACATTGCTTGGAGTGGAAGCAATAGGTCAGCTATTGTCAGAGTTCCTTTGCATTTCAAAGGGCCAGAATATGC
>JACZSC010000023.1 GCA_022574415.1 Nitrososphaerota archaeon
AGGGCAATTTTTTCACAAATATACCTAGTTATCTCTTCATTGTCAAAGTTATCCCATTCATCTTTATGTTCTAACCAGATAGCATGAAGATTCTCCAAAACACCTTTCTTATTTTTTAATTTTACTTCATCTGGTGTCAGATTACTAAATCCCTCTTGCCTCAACTTGATCTCATATGTTTGATTTACCGCATGAAGATAATCTTCAAGAACCATATAGTCTTCGATTGATTGAAGAGGCTTACCATTACTTTCAAAAAATATTGTTTGAACTTTGGAGAAATCATTAGCTACAAGTTGGGCTGAAATCTGCTTAGATTCTTCACTATTATCCAGTAGAACAAAAGTTCGATAACCATGATTTCTATAGAAAACTGCTAGTGGCATAACAGAATTTTTGCTGAACGCCGCTACAACATTTAGAGGATTCATTGAAATATTTGGATCTTGTAGAAATTTATCAAATGCATTCAAATACATGCTGTCGGACATTGTCTCAACAATAATAACGGGTCTTGAGTTTGTTCCAATTTCTCTATCCACAATTGATTCAACTAATCCTTTTGACAATCCATAAAGAATTGGAATGAGTGTTTTATCATCTGCATTCCAGTAATCATAAAAGATTCTACTGAGATGTTTTTTCTTATCTAGCTCTACTACCAAAAGATTTCCCGGCGTGTAGTCAAATATCATAAATGGAGAGTGCGTTGCATAAAGCACTTGGTTGGAACCCGCAAGATCTTTTAATAAATCTGTAATTCCTGTTTGTTGGGCCGGGTGTAAGTTTCGTGCAGGTTCATCAAGCAATAGAATTGCTTCTTTTAATTCAGCTCTTTGGGTTTCAGCTGCAAAGTTTACAATAAATGAAAAAATCCATTTGAAACCTTCTGCTCTTCTATTCAACAATCCAGTGTTTGTGATAGTTCCATCCTTGTGTACATCAGAAATTACCACACTCAGAATATTGCCTGGCAGATATCTTAAATCCACACGGATTGGATCACCTTTCCATACTGGATTGAGTCTTGCTGTTAATTGATTACTAGCTATATTGAGAAATTTTATTAATTTTGAAGGACTGTCTCGAATTTTTTCCATTTCAGTAACATCTAACTCGGCTAGATAGAACAAATTCCGTACTGTTTCAGCACGGTCAAACTCTTCTACATATTCAATTCCTTCTCTACGCTCTCCTCTGGCCTCCTGTACATATTCATCGAGTTTGATATTTCCATAAATTTTCTTATAGTCTGAAAAATACACAAAACGAGGATGAAGATAACTTTCAATAAAATTTTCAAGTGCACTGCGATCTGATGTCCCTTTTAGCAAATTAGAAAACTGGTTTTCTGGACTTGCATAGATTTTTTCCCATTCTTCTATTACCTTTGGCTCATCCGTAGCAACTACACGTACCTTGTTGCTAAATTCTGCCATTTCTCTATCAAAAACTTCCTGGCTTTTAGGGGCCCTCCCCTCAAAAAATTTTGTATCAAATTGAATTCTTAAATGATTAGGTATAGTATCTAGGAAATTGAAGATTTTTTCAGAAAAATTTTCCCACGAATTGATCCCTTTATTTTCACCTTCACTAATTTCGATATTTCCAAAATCATACCGTGTATTTGGATTTTTGTTAGTCCTGTAGATCCGAAGTTTTTTAATTTCAGGAACATTTGGAAATTTCTCCTTTATTATACTGACTTCTTTTGCATTTAACTCAAATTCACCATACACTATTTTGATCTCAGATTTTAATTCCTCATACATTTCATCACACAAATCAAGATCAGAAATTTTTTCTTCTTTATTCAGTAAGATTAATGCTTCAAGAATTGTAGTTTTACCACTTTCATTTCTTCCAATAAAGGCAGCCAAATCCCCAACAGTAATCTCTCCAGAATCGTGAATACAACGAAATGCACGCACCCTAAATTTTCTAAGACGCATCTAGGCGCTATTTGATCGGCTTTGATTTAACTGATTCGTCAAAATTGTTCGCACAAATCGGTTTGCTAAATAGATATAGGTAAGGAAAAATTAGGAGCGAAGTGGCTAGAGGAACTGTTTTTGTTGTTTTTCTTTTACCAGTAATATCTTCTATTATTTTTGGTTCATTAGTTATGGCAGAGGTTCTCAAAGAACCAAACCGTGAATTAAAATTTTGGGAATTTGAACCATCTGGCATCAGTATTGTTTCTAGCGATGTGATTAAAATTTCTGGAATCGAAAAACAATATTCTACAACATCTTCAATTGAAATCAAAATTTCAGTAGAAGATCCGATTTTTGATTGTGGTGATCTCTACATAACAATTTTTGATATTAGTTCTTCTCCTAATCAGATTGTTTCGCAGAGTGGCTTTTTTGAACAGTGTTTTAATCAAAATAACTCCACTCTTCCAATCAATGATGATTTTTATGAGATAATTGATACCCCTGGCAACTATCAAATTGTAATTGAAATGAGTGACAAACAACAGAAAAAAACAATTTACAGCAGTGCAAAATTCTCAGTAAAGTAAACCAAATGCTATGTTATATATTGAATTTACATTGAATCGAACAATAAGATATTCTAGATTATTGGTGATTTGATGGTTAAAAAAAAGGAAAAGACTATTTCATATGTTGATAAAATTAAAGCAGAATTACAGGCCTTAAAAGAAAAGAAAAAAAATATCGATCAAAAAAATAAACTAAAAAAATATCCTAAAAACGAAACTAGGATCAAAAAGGCCGAAATTCAAAAACTAGACAAAGCAAAAACTAAAAAGAAAGAAGCTCAAGAAAAAGAAAAGAAAAAAGCTAAAGAAGCTCAAGAAAAAGAAAAGAAAAAAGCGAAAGAAGCTAAAGAAGCTAAAGAAAAAGAAAAGAAAAAAGCTAAAGAAGCTAAAGAAAAAGAAAAGAAAAAAGCGAAAGAAGCTAAAGAAAAAGAAAAGAAAAAATCGAAAGAAGCTAAAGAAAAAGAAAAGAAAAAATCGAAAGAAGCTAAAGAAAAAGCGGAAAGAACCCTAGAAGAAGAATTAGAAGAACAACTTTCTCCTCAAGAAATTGAAGGTTTCCAAATTGAAAAAGTGAACATGGAAAAGCTGACAAACAAAGTTTGTGTTATCCTTGCAGAAAAAGAATCTACAGGAATGATTCAAAGTGAATTATGGAAGAAATTGAAACTTAGTAGCAGAGACGGTTCTCGTCTTGCATTAAAGCTAGAAAGAATGGGAACAATTACTAGAGAAAAAATTTTAGAAAAAGGAAGATGGACTTACAAATTAATCATTAAGAAAACACCAATTAGCACTGAATCGATTGTAAATGCACCATGTTTGACTTGTCCTGTAGAACAAAAGTGTTCTTTAGATGGTGAAGTAAGTCCAAGAACTTGTCAATGGATTGAAGATTGGGTTACTATAGAAATTAAAAAACCAAAGATGGCACAATGAAATTAATTGATGCAAGACGTGATCATTATAGACGACTAGCACATGAACAAGGGTATCGAAGTAGATCTGCTTACAAATTAAAAGAGCTGAACAAAGCATACAGAATTTTCGGTCCAGGTCATTACGTCCTTGATTTAGGATGTGCTCCTGGTGGATGGACTCAAGTTGCTGTACAGATTGTTGGAAATCAAGGTAAAGTAATGGGAATTGATGCTACATATGTTGAAGATATTGCAGGAGCATATTTAATTAAACAAAATATTGAAGATGAAAAAGTTGAGGAAATTCTTTCATATTTTGAACGAAAAGTAAGTGCGGTAATTTGTGACATATCTTCAAATATTACAGGAAATTGGTCGGTCGACCACGCAAAACAAATCTCTCAAAATTATGCATGTACCAAAATTATGGATCAGGTGTTGACATTCAAAGGAAACGCTTTATTCAAGGTTTTTGATGGTGAGTTCTCAAACGAGTTTAGAGATTTTTTGAAAAAGAAATTTGCCAAAGTCAGAGTGACAAAACCCAAGGCAAGCAGAAAACCTAGTAGTGAATTATATTATGTTTGTCTTGGTTATGTGGCCTAATCTGAAAAAGTATCTATAATTTGATCAATTCTCGCATTTGTCCTAAATCCTGTAGGATTTAGCGATGTTGAACTAGCAGTGAAACCATTTTCTTGAAGTTTAGAGATTGCTTTATCTAGTTTTAAAGGGGAAACTTTCATCTTTGATGCCATTTCATCCAAAGTGAAATAGGTTCCGGGCATGTCTGATTCTTGTAAACATTTAGAAATTATTTTTTCACAATTTTTATCCACCGAATATTTAGAAGCTTCATCCTGCATAGACTCTAAAAATTCTTTTTCAAAAAGGGGACCAATCCATAATGGTCCCGCAATGTCTAAATCCCCATTGCAAACGTCACAGGACTTCTGTTGATCATTTAGCATTTTTCTATTGCCACAAGTTTTACAGTGCAAAATATATCCCAAATTTTCTTCTTGATCAGGTCTATTTAGAATTCTTACGTAGGTTCTATAGTAGTGTAAATCGCTCTCAACAAAAACTGGTATTATTTCAATATCAAATCTAGCAGCAACGGTCCTGATGCACCCCAGAATCAATCTGATTGCAATTTCATTTGCATATTCGGTTTTGATAGGAACTCCACCATAACGCCTTTTACATGCATCACGGAATAACCCGTGCAAGACTTGGAGGTCTGTGGCAGTAGTAGAAAATAGACCTCCATGCATAGTGGCCCTGATTCCACAATCGATATACTTTGCAGGGGAACCAAAAGGATCAATATCAACTATAGTTCCACGTTCTCCTTTTCTTGAATACAAACTCAAAAATCTACACACTTCGTTTTCAGAGATTTGAAAATTTTCTAACTTATTCAAAGTAGCAGATTTTTTTGAAAGCTCAAGTGCTTTTGGATTTAAATCATTAACAATCATTTGTTCAATATACGGTAATTCATTTGCTACTCTTAGTCCTCTTGCACCCACTCCTGATAATCCTTCAAGAAAAATTTTTGGACCATCAAAATTTTTTAAAAAAGCAGAATATGTAATTATAGAAAAATCTCGATTTAATTTTGCTTTTGGATTGAAGAATGCTGGATCTTTCGGTGGAACTTTTTCACTAATCGAACCAGATGGAATTAGTATTCTAGTAGTGCCTTCTATCGTTTCAATTATATCTGAAGTTTGCAATTAAAGTTCTGGATTTTATTATACCTATAATGGTTTAATACTTACAGAAATTCAGAAATCTTGTGCAGGTCTGTGGGGTAGATGAGGCAGGTAGAGGTTCTTTAGTTGGACCACTTGTTATTGCAGGAGTTTCTATTAATCGGTCAAAAATTAGAAAACTAAAATCAATGGGAGTTCGTGATTCAAAAAAATTAACTCCCTCTCAAAGAGAAAAACTTTACAAAAAAATTATCAAATTTGCTGACAATTATTATGTAGCAAAAATCAATCCTCCAACAATTGACAGAAGCGTAAACAAACATGATCTAAACAACTTAGAAGCTAAATACATGGCTAAAGTAATTTTAAAACTTAATCCAAATATTTCATATGTTGATTCATGTGATGTTAATCCCTCTAGATTTGGTAAGAAAATTTCAAAACTAGCAAAAAACAACAATGTCAAATCATATCATCATGCCGATAGTCGGTTCATTATTGTATCGGCAGCCTCAATTATTGCTAAAGTTAACCGAGATAGAGCCATTCAAAATCTTCGAAAAAAACATAATATCGGAAGTGGCTATCCATCTGATCCAAAAACCAAAAGATTTGTAAAAAATTACTATCATAACATGAAGAAAATCCCAAATTTTGTTCGTAGCAGTTGGAAACCTGTCAGAATCATGTTAAATGAAAATTAGTTTTTTACATGATATTTTGCAATAATCATAGCATGATCTTTGTCGTATGGATAAAGATCTATTTGCTGAAGAATTTCAAAATTTGTTCTCAATTTTTTTAATTCTCCATCAATAATTTTTTTCGGCGGTTGCGTGACGTCTATACTTCGAGTTTTGATCACCAGAAAAAGATAGCCATTATTTTTCAAATATAGTTTGCAATTTGAAATAGCAATTTCAGTTTGATCAGGTTGTGCTATATCTGAATAAACAATATCCATCTTATTATACACTGAAATGTAATCTTGGGGGCGTCTAGCATCTTGAATTATAGGAATGATGTTTTTTCTATGCGATGCTACTCTATCAAGAAAATCTCTTGCAACTCTACTTGAATGCTCAACACCAAAAATTATGCCTTTTGGTCCCACAATATCTGAAATATGACTAATTGTTGTTCCAGTAGATACTCCAAGGTATAGTACACTTGATTTTTCTTGGAAAGGAAATTCTTCCAAATCTTTCATTATTGAAGCAGCTAATTTACTTCGAAAAGGATCCCAAACTCTGTATTCTATACCTTTTTTGAGAACTAATTTTTCTTTGTAAACTTGGTTACCTGGAACCAAGTTTTCCGTCGCAAGTTTTTTTTCGCCTTCAGTTTTCACCCAAAAAATGTTTTTTTTATCTTCTTCCAAACTTCTTTCTCTTTTTATTCTTCATTTTGGATTTTCTTTTTTTATTTTTTGATTTGAAATCCCTACTTCTCCCTGATTTGAAATCCCTACTTCTCCCTGATTTGAAATCCCTATTTTCATTTGACGTTATGTCTTTTTTGGAATCTTTTTCTACAGGATTTTTGTATTTTTTGCCGATTTCTTCAACCCGAACATTTAGTTTTTCAAGTAAAGTTTTGTTTAACCCTTCTCCATAAACGTCAACTCTTGCAGCAATGGCTGCTTTGCCTGCAATCGCCCTAGCGATTTTTCCCCTTTGCCATCTTGGCGCTGCGTGAACCATAGCGTGTTGAAACAATAATCCATGTTTTGGTGGTCGTGAACCCGTCTTTAGAGATCTAAAAAGTGCTTTTTCCGCACCCAATACTTGAATTGTACTTGCTGGCATTGAGGCCAATTTTTTCAAACTTCCAGCTTTAGCTATGATTCTTGCACCCACTGCAGTTCCAAGTATAGCAGCAAGATTTGGAGCAACCAAATTCATTTGTGTTTCAACATGTTCTTCAAGTTTTTTTCTAAGTTCATTTAGCTCTAGAAGTTGTTTTGCCAATAATTGGACCATTGCTAGATTTTCTGGAGAAATGTCTCCTCCCCTACTTTTTTTTCGAATAACTGAAAGCATCTCCACTTTTGAATCTGGAAATCCTGCATCTTCAAACACTTTTTCAGTAATATCCTCCCTTTTTCCTGCAAGAACAATTTGTGAATAACCTAAGATGCTATCAATTACATTATCGAGTTCAGGGAAATGGAGTCCATACCATTCTCTTAGCCTAGAACTGATCCCATTTATGATACGATCTATTTCATCTAAAGAATTGATGGATTGACTTATGTGCAGATCTGGACTTGCTGAAACTTCAGAAACCTTTGAAGAGGAAAGTTGCATAGCAAAATCTCTCAATTTACTCATTGCCTCGGAAGAATTTTCAACAAAACCCGCATCAACTAAAACTTTAGGTTTTGTAGTCTGAATTTTTTCCATTTCGTTATTCGACATCATCTGAATATCTATTGAATTTCGTTTCAAAATTTGATACAGAGAATCATTGTTTGTTTCTATATTTGTTTCAAAATTTGAAGCATAATCAATTAGTTCTGAAACATTTGCTTCGCCATTTTTTATTGATAGATAATCACTAACTGGATCAGAGAAAGGAAAAGTCTTCAAACATTTTTGGTCTTCAAATATTGTAATACCCAATTCTGTTAAAATGATGGAATACATAATCAGATGACTTCATTTGATTCCATTAAAAAAGGTACTAACTTATTCTATCAAATCAACTGTTATATTCGAAAGTTAGTTTAGGTTTGAGAGTGGCAATAAATCTCACAACAAAAATAGGTCCTTTAAGTCTAGAAAGACCAACAATTCTGGCATCAGGAATATTAGGCATTTCACTTGACGTCTTTAATAGAATTTACAAAGCAGGAGCAGGAGCAGTAGTAACAAAATCATTAAGTAAAGAACCTTGGGAGGGCTATGCAAATCCCACAATCTTTAGTGTTAAAGGCGGTGGCTGGATTAATGCGGTTGGATTATCAAATCCCGGAGCTGCTAATTTTGCTTCAATGATCCAACCAAACAAAGAAGTTCCAATAATTGTTAGTCTTGTTGGTTCTGTGGAAGATGATTTTGATTTTATGATAAAACAATTTGAAAATTGCAAAGTTGCCGCATTCGAGTTGAATCTATCATGTCCCCATGTTGCTAAAGTTGGACTAGAAGTCGGTGATGATCTTGATCTTGTAAATAAAATAATAAAGACAGTCAAGGATGCAACTACCGTTCCAGTATTTGCTAAAGTTGGCTTGGGCTCAACTGATTATATTGAAACAGTTAGTGCAGCTGTTGACGCAGGAGTAGATGGAATCACAGCCATCAATACTATGAGAGCAATGGCAATAGACATAGAAACACAAAGACCAATACTTAGCAACAAAATTGGTGGATTATCTGGCACACCAATCAAACCAATAGCAGTTAGATGCGTATACGAAATCTCATCAAAATTTAAAATCCCAATTCTTGGTAGTGGTGGAATTTCAACATGGGAAGACGCTGTTGAATTCTTTCTTGCAGGTGCATCAGCAATCCAAATTGGTAGCGCTGTTGGCGATAACTGGCTTAAAATTTTTGATGAAATTAATAATGGAATAAGTCAATACATGGAGAAAAAAGGGTATTCAAAAATTGCAGAGATGGTTGGCCTTGCAAAGAGATCCTAACCATCCAACCATTTGTAAAATAGAAAAGGTAATTGATGAGACCCCCACGGTTAGGACATTAATTTTTTCTGATGATGTGATGTCTAATGTCCTTCCCGGACAATTTGCAATGGTTTGGATTCCGGGTGTAAATGAATTACCAATGAGTGTTATGATTTCTCACGAACAAGGAAAAGCAGCATTCACAATTAGAAAACTCGGTGAAGCGTCAACTGGTCTTTATAATGTCGCTGTAGGCGAATATATTGGGATACGTGGTCCATATGGAAACTCGTTTGATATCAAAGAAGGAAAACTCTTGCTTGTTGGTGGGGGGACCGGGCTTGTTCCTCTGTTACGGTTACTAACTTTTGTAAAACCTTCAGATGATGTCACTGTTCTCATCGGAGCAAAAACAAAGCCTGAAGTTTTCTTTGAGGATATGGCAAATGACACTCTTGAAAAAAATCCACATAGAGTTCTAGTTGTAACAGAAGATGGATCCTATGGAGAAAAAGGCCTTGTAACAGATCTCGTAGAAAAAATTATTAATGAAACTAAATTTGAGGCAGTTTACACTTGTGGACCTGAACTCATGATGTACAAGACAGTTCAACTATCCCACGAAAAAGGAATTTTTGTTCAGGCCAGTCTAGAAAGAATGATGAAATGTGGAATAGGAATTTGTGGAAGTTGCTGCATAGGTGAAGATCTAGTTTGCCGTGATGGAACAATTTTTGATGGGGATCATCTTTTGGTAAATAAAGAATTTGGGCACACTTTTAGGACAAAGGCTGGAATTCTTAACAAATATTAGATTTTAGAAGCAAGGTTTAAAATAAATCATAAATCAGAGCCCGATGAAGAATAAGAAATGACAAAGATCGTATTAACCTCAGATAGAACATTAATGTCTCCCTATCGTAACTTATCTTTAGCTACATTCTTTGGGTGTGCACCAGCACTTGATCCTCATAGGGACAAGAACACCTTTTGGTACAAAATCCTGAAAAATCAGGTAACCCCAAAAATCCTTTTTGATTTCATTTGTAACTACATTCCTCATACAAACGGTGTGGCAAACTATGCTCCCTACGGATTAAGAAAAGTAGAAGCAGGCTTGTTACGTGATGGATTCAAAAGAGAAGAAGTAGTCGTCGCACATCCTGATCATATTGAACAATTCATTGGACCTGAAACTGAAGTAGTTGGTACATACGAAATGGATCCATTAGGAATGGGACCAGTAACAATGACCTTCACTTATGGTCGAAAACAAATATCCTATGATGAATTCTATTGTAAAGAACTTCATGATAGAATCAACGCAGCCAAGAAAAGAACTGGTAGTAAAGCAAAGGTAATAGCTGGCGGCTCAGGAACTTGGCAATACAACTATGACCCAGAAAAAATTGAAGAATATGGATTGTATGGAATTTTAGAAGGTGAGTTGGGCGGAATTGCACCTGAAATAGACGGCCATTCAGGTCGATTCTTTAATTATATTATTAATGGCGACTTTGAAAACATGGATCCATTCAGAAAAAGAAGTGATTTCAAAGTTAACATTAAAGAATTTGAAAGAAACGGTAAAAAACTTCATGGACGATTCATAAACTTTTGGGATAGACCAGACATTGAAGAAATTCCTGACATTATTGCACCAAGTATGCATGGCATGGTTGAAGTTATGCGAGGATGTGGACGTGGCTGCAAGTTTTGTGATGTAACCCTTAGAGCACTACGATACTATCCTCCAGAAAAAGTCAAAAGAGAGATTGAAGTTAACGTGAAAGCTGGAGAAACATCAGCTTGGATACACAGTGATGATATTTTCGTGTATGGAATGGATCCGAGAACAAACAAAGGAATGGAACCCAACAGAGAAGCATTGGAGGAATTGTTTACAGTAATAATGTCTACTGGAGTCAAACATACAAATCCAACTCATGGAACTCTTGCAGGCGCAATTGCTGATGAAAAACTAATCCCAAATCTTTCTAAAATTATCAAATCTGGCCCTGACAATCTGATTGGAATTCAATGTGGACTTGAAACTGGAAGCTTGAGATTAATTGAAAAATACGCTGATAGAAAATTAGCTCCATATCAACCTGAAGAGTGGCACTGGCTTATCAAAGAATCAGTAAAAACCTTCAATGAAAACTATTGGATCCCTGCATTTACTTTGATTATGGGCCTTGATAATGATGAAACACCTGAAGACTCATGGGACACAATTCGTATTATTAGTGAATTAGAACAAGAACAACCTGATTCTATGTTTACAGCTACTCCTCTCACCTTTGTCCCAATTGGGCTACTTGAAAAATCTGAATTTTTTGATATTGGGAATGAAATGTCACCTGCACAATTAGGAGTGATGTACAAAACTTGGCAACACAACTTCAAGTATGGAATAAAGAAATTCATGACAAAGACTGGCGGCCGTCTAGGAGTCAAAAAATACATGTTTAACATGATTGCAAGAACTCTTGGCGGGGTTCCATTAGGATATATGGAAAGATATGCTAGAAGACAAAGTCCTGAACACGAACGAGTACTTGAAAAAATCAAGGTCAAATACTGGTAATTTCTATACAAATACATAAATTCAATTCAAAAAATTATAGATCATGCCAACCCACGGCTCATTAACAAAAGCAGGAAAAGTTCGAGGCCAAACTCCAAAAGTTGAGGGCAGAAAAAAAACTGGAACCAGCTCTAGCCTCCGAAACAAAAGCAACTTTCGAAAGAGATTTGTTCTGAATAGGTTTCCAGGTCAAAACAAACCTGGTCAAAGACGTAGACGACGTTAGATCTTTTTTACAAAAAATAAGCTCTTGAAAAAAATTTAAAAAACAACACTCTTATAAAGTACCAGTACCGTACTCTACGGTATGGAGGATTTGAGGCTTGATAGTCTAGAAGGAGTAGGCCCTGTAACCACAAGAAAGCTGAGCGATGCAGGAATTCATAACATAATGGATCTGATTGTGAGAGGTCCAGTAGAAATCGCAGAAGTCACAGGAATGGACAAAGAGACAGCAGAAAAAATTGTTAACAAGGCACGACAACAACTCATTGAAGAAGGCCTAATCTCAAAAGACTTTGTCAGTGCTACTGAAATCTACAAAAGAAGGCAGGATATTGGAAGAATTACAACTGGTACTAATTGTTTAGATACATTATTTGATGGTGGAATTGAAACGCAGGCCCTCACAGAGGTATATGGTGAATTTGGATGTGGAAAAACACAGTTCTGCCATACAATGTGTATTATGGTTCAAAAATCAAAAGAAGAAGGTGGTTTGAGTGGTGGAGCACTATACCTTGATACAGAAGGCACCTTTAGACCTGAACGAATTGTCTCCATTGCAAAAGCAAATGACATGGATCCGGAAAAGGTTCTAGAAAATATCATAGTGGCACGTGCATACAACAGCGCACATCAAACACTAATTCTTGAAGAAGCAGGATCTGTAATAAAAGAAAATAATATCAAACTGATAATTGTAGATTCTGCAGTAGGTCTATTTAGAGCAGAATATCTTGGAAGAGGAACACTTTCAGTGCGTCAGCAAAAACTAAATCATTTTGTGCATCTCTTGGTACGAATCGCTGAAATATACAACTGTGCCGCTCTTGCGACAAATCAAGTAATGGCATCCCCAGATGTATTCTTTGGTGATCCAACTCGTCCAGTGGGAGGAAATGTTGTTGCACATACAAGCACATACAGAATTTACTTTAAAAAATCTGGCAAAAAGCGAATTGCAAGAATGGTTGACAGTCCACACCATCCAGAAATGGATGTGGTATTCGCATTAAGCGAAGCAGGAGTCATTGATCCTGAAGAGGACGGAAAAAAGAAAAAGAAAACAACTACCAAAAAAATAACTACAGAATCTGTAGATTCTGAAAACCCTGATCCAACTGAACCAAATTCTGAGTAAGTGTTAAAATAGGGCTTGAAAAGTTCTAGTCAAGTATGACTACATTTAGGACTTCTGGCCATTCTTATGGTTTTAGACACAAAACAAGGTCAATTTTGACAAAAAAACAACCAAGAGGAGTATCATTCCTTCTCAGAGAATATCATGAGGGTGATAAAGCCTTGGTCATTATAGATCCTCGGCAGCACAAAGGAATGCCACATAAAAGATACCACGGAAAAGTCGGTACAGTTACAAATGTAGGGAGACGCGCAGTGACATTGGACATAAAATTAGGTAACAAGACAAAAACCTTAATCGCTAGATTGGACCATGTAAAACCGTTTGGTGTAAAGTAATGGAAGAGGTAAAAAAGAAACAACCTATTTCGATTTCAGAGGTTAAAGAAATTCTTGGAAAGGTGGATCCAGAAGCAATGGATCAAATCCAACGTTGGACATTTGATTATGTTTCAAAATTTGCAAAACTTGATCCTAAAGCTGCAAAAACAATGCGAGAGCAGCTCATAAAAGAATGTGAACTAACAGCAGAAGAAGCTGCGGAAATTGTTAACATCAGACCAACTACATTAGCAGAACTTCGTTCTTTTACATTCGGTTGGAAAAAACTGATACTGGCTGAAACCCTAGAGAAAATTCTGAAAATTACTAAGGAGAATTCTTAGTTAGGTGACTTTTTTTTGGAAAGGGCATATAATCCTCCTAGGAAATATGAGGAATACGCTTACGTATTGGATTTTAACGCTAGGGGAAAATCAACTACCGTACGAGGAAGAGAAGGAATAATCATTACTGCAATTGGAGAGGACAGGCTAACACTATTAGAGATACTCGGCGTCCCAAATTCGACTTTTGAGATTGGAGAAAAAATTTTCATTGGGAAAGAAGGAAGAACTAATGTTCTTTCCGTGTTGGGGAAGATGGATTATAGGAAAATTTCATCCTCTGCCCAAACAGAATTGCCTGGAGTTGTGGAAAAAATTGTCAATGAAAATGAAAAAAAATTTGTTGATTATCTAAATAATGCACAACCACTAACACCAAGAATACACGCACTAGAACTAATTCCCGGCATTGGAAAAACCTACATGAAAGCTATTCTCGAGGAAAGAGAAAAGAAAAAATTTGATAACTTTGAGGACATACAAGAAAGAATTGGATTTAAGGAGCCAGTCAAACAAATCACAAAGAGAATTTTGGAAGAGATTGCGGGGGAGGCACGAATGAATCTCTTCGTAAAAAGATGAAAAAACGCCAAAAACTTGGCCAGCACTTTTTAAAATCTGAAAAAATTGCTAACACAATTGTCAGTGCTGCCAAGCTAACCACGAATGATATTGTGCTAGAGATAGGAACTGGAAAAGGAATCCTTACGCCATTACTTTGTAAAAAGGCAAAAAATGTAATTTCATACGAGACTGACAGAAAATTATTTCAAATCACAAAAGATAACCTGTCTAACATTTCAAATCTTAAATTGAAATATGGCGATGGATTCAAATCCAGAGAAAATTTTTCTGTTTTTGTTTCTAATTTACCATACTCAAAAAGCAGAGCTGCAATAGAATGGTTAATCCAGAAAAACTTTTCACGTGCTGTGATCATGGTTCAAAAAGAATTTGCAGAAAAACTGATCACAAATTCCAAAAAAGAGAGGAAAGCAATCTCCATTCTAGCACAGCATGCGTTAGAGATGAAAACCGTAACAAAAGTCTCCAAGAGTAATTTTTTACCTCAACCAAAAATTGATTCTGTTGTTTTAAAGCTAAAAAGAAAAACAACTATTCCTAATAACCTAATTAAAACAACAAACAGATTATTCTCATACAGAAGAAAAACTCTTCAGAATATTATTAGGCAGTTTGGAAAAAATATCAAGTCAAACAAAAGACTAGATGATCTAGATGGAGATGAAATAATAAAAATTGCAAAACAAATTATCAACTGAATCATACAA
>JACZSC010000110.1 GCA_022574415.1 Nitrososphaerota archaeon
CATTAAAAACTGGATTTAATATTGAATGTAAAACTAAAACATCATCCAATCCAACTTTTGCTGAAGGAAAGACAGCTGATATTCTTGTTAATGACAAACCATTTGGGATTATTGGTGAGATTGATTCTGAAGTCAAGGAAAACTTTAAGATTAGAGTTTCAGTCGTAGGCTTCGAAATTAAACTGTCTGGATTAATATTTGATTAGATTTATTTCATAATGCCCTTAGAGCATACACATAGACGGATTAGAATGATGTCGATCGTAATGATGCCAATGATTTCTAATTCACCCAGATGTGTAACATTGGGCAACCCCGGTTATAGATCTCAGGGAGGAGAATGGCTATCACCAATGATCCTGTGCGAGTCAGAACCGGGGAACAATTAATTTTTTTAAAACAATTTGATAAGGAATAAAAAACACTAAACAACAAACGCATGTGCAGATGGTAAATTACTGGTTAGTAAAACAAGAACCAAAAAGCTATAATTTTTCTATTTTAAAAAAAGATAAAAAAACTGTCTGGGATGGAGTACACAATAATCTTGCATTAAAACACATCAATAATATGAAAAAAGGTGACTTGATCTTGTTCTATCATTCCGGTGATGAAAAACAAGTAGTTGGAATAATTCAAGTTTCTTCAAAACCATATTCAAATCCCGAAGAAATAAATGAAAGATTTGTTGTGGTTGATGTAAAATATAAAAAAGAATTGCAAAATCCTGTCACGTTAAGTGAAATGAAAAAACAAAAAAAATTCAAAAATTGGGAGTTACTTCGAATTTCTAGACTATCAGTGATGCCTGTTCCAAAAGGAATTTGGAACTCAATAATTAAAATGTCTAAAAAATAAGTTGAAAATAATCGGTTTATTGATATATCCCATCATATTAACATAATCATGGCAACTGCTTACGTTCTAATTAATTGTGAACTTGGTTCCGAAGAATCAATCATTCAACAGCTAAAAGGTCTAGAAGGTGTCAAAGAAGTTCATGGAACTTTTGGCGCATATGATATTTTAGCAAAAATAGAATCTGATACCGTAGAAAAACTAAGAGAAACAATTACGTGGAAGATTCGCAAGATCGAAAAGATTCGTTCTACATTAACTCTGATGGGAATAGAAGGTCAAGCATAACAACCTCTTTTTCTTACAATGTTACTTCATTTCATTTTCGTAATAAAAGAAAAAGATCTTGATAGGAGAAAAGCTGAATATGAATATGTAAAAAAGATGGCAGAATTTTATAAAAACTGGATAAAACAATACTTCTTAAAAGATTTTGAAATTCAAACAGATCAAATGATCACCAAACCTAGGAATATTTTTCAAAGACTTGACATCCCAACTCTTGTACAAGATCATAGTGAACGTGGTGAAGATATCTACCATTTCTATTTGTGTTATTTTAGACCAATTTATACAGATTGTACTTGTGAGGGATATCATGCAGAAAATTTTAGTATGGTGTGGTGGCAACAACCGAAAAATTTTGAAGATGTTTTATTTTTAGCAGAAAAAAATTGTACTGTTGTTTCACATGAGCTTGCACATGAATTGCTTAGACAGACCGGATACAAAAGATACATTGATGATGTACATGATGTATGGACTAAACATTTCTATGCTGATTTACCATTTGAACAATACGGAAAAAATTTTGAAAAAACAAGCGACAAACCTATGTTTCTGACACTTGATGTGTCTAGTTTTCGGTTATAGCAGAATGGTGCTAAATATCCTTACTGTAATTCTATACTTCATGTACAGTCAAGACATTCAAAAACTAAGAAAAAATATTACAAAAATCAATGAATAGAATTGATTTAGTACTAACTAAAGACTAACACTTGATAACTGAATAAATATTATTTTCAAAATTTGCTGTTTTAAAGTCTAATTTGTATTCTGCATCACTGTCTCTTGATTTACTGAGTTCTTCCAGTTCAACAAGGGCTTCTCCTTTAAAACCTACAGATGAACCATAAATTGCTTCTACTAATTGAGTACCATGGTCTCCCCTTTTAATATCATCCACAATAGAATAAAATTTGGCAGTTTCGCGCTTTGATACAGGATTACCAGTTGCTTTGTTGATGGCAACTGCAATATACATACCATTATTTTTAACAGCAACAGGAACTTTGTGGTTTTTTCCAGAAGCTCCAGGAATTGTTTCAGCGATCAGAACTTCACATTTGTGGTACATGCTGGATACATATGCAAAAAATCTGTACTGCGCAAACTTTCCAGCCTGATCTGTATCACAATTAACAAATACTTGATGTAAAACTTGAAGTGCTTGATCATTCATGCTTTGCAATCTATCATCGATTCGTCCTCTTTCCAAAAGATCAGAATTACACTCTTTTGCAACTAATTCAAGGATAAAGTCAGGTAAATTATAGTTCTTGAGTGTCGCAACAAAAGCACCAGCTTGCGACATACCAAATTTTGGAAAACCTTTGTTAACCATAATTAAAACCTAGTCCACAAAAGTGAACTCTAAACCTCTCTCCGAAACAACATATGTAAAAAATTGTTATTCTCTTATAATTGTTAAGAATAATTCATGCCTATTTAGTTTTATAATGCATCACAGAATGAACAAACTCAAAATTATATTCAAGTTTTAATTATGATTAATTTGTGGAAATTGAAACAACGCCAACAATGGTAGATAATGTTTATACAAAATCTCAAGAAAATATTAAAAAATACAGAAAGATTGTCGGAATACCTCTTACACTAACTGAAAAAATTCTAGCAGGGCATATTGTAGAAATTGAAGAAAAAAATCTTGATAAAGATTCTAACTATGTGTTTTTAAGACCTGATAGAGTTGCATTACAAGATGTAACTGGACAAATGGTAATGCTTCAATTTATCCAAGCAAGTTTAAAACAATCATCTCTTCCAACTACAATTCATTGTGATCATCTAATAAAAGCTAAAGTTGAAGGAGAAACTGACATCAAAGTTTCTCTTAATGAAAACAGTGAAGTCTTCAAATTTTTGGAATCTGCAGCTGACAAATATGGAATTGGTTTTTGGAAACCTGGCGCTGGAATTATCCATCAAATTGTTTTAGAAAACTATGCATTTCCAGGAGGATTAATGATTGGAACTGATTCTCATACCCCTAATGCGGGCGGTCTTGGAATGATTGCCATAGGTGTGGGTGGAGTAGATGCAGCAGAAACAATGGCTGGCATGCCATGGGAAGTTTTGTATCCAAAACGTATCGGAGTTCATCTTACTGGAGAACTCAATGGTTGGACAGCTCCTAAAGATATCATATTGCGAGTTACCAGTGAACTTTCAGTTTCTGGTGGAACGAATGCAGTAATAGAATATTTTGGATCAGGAACAAAAACAATTAGCTGTACTGGCAAGGCCACAATTACAAACATGGGGGCTGAAGTAGGTGCTACCAGTTCTATTTTTCCATATGATGAAAGAATGGAAACCTATCTTCGATACACAAATCGTGAAAAAATAGCGGACATTGCAAATCAAAATAAAGATTTACTTGTTGCAGATCCTGAAATTGAACAAAATCCGGGAAAATATTTTGATAAGGTGATTGAGATTAATCTTTCAACTCTTGAACCACACATTGCCGGCCCACATACTCCAGATTTAGCTAGACCGATTTCTCAGCTTTCATCAGATGTAAAAAATAATCAATATTTAGATGAGATTTC
>JACZSC010000111.1 GCA_022574415.1 Nitrososphaerota archaeon
CTACTCCAGATTCATACATTGGTGGATTCTTTGAAATCATGCCCCAATCATTTTCCCCCATGATGATATCTTCATTAGTGATTAACTCTCCCATGTCCCACAGAATAAGAAATAGTATAAAACAATTGTTAAAAAATAATACAATTCATCACTATTCTACATAAATCTAAGAATTAAGAATTTTCAGGATTAAACTCGCGAACTAGTTAGAGTTTAGATTTTTTTGACTACAACTTTTGTATCCACACATACATCAAACTGTAGATACGATTTCTAACTTTTTTAAGTACTTTAACAAAGGGATTTAGCTCTTGATTTTACCAAAGCAATTTTCAATCAAGAATATGGTCAATGAGCATGCCTTAACGGTCGGTCTTGAAGAATTTGGACTCAGTCAATATGAAGCACGTGCATATGTTACACTAATCTCAAAAGGTAGAATTTCTGCAAGTGAGTTAGCATATTATTCGGAGCTTCCAAGAACCAAAGTTTACCCAGTTTTACTAAAACTAAAAAACAAAAAGCTTGCAATGATTTCAAAAAGCAAGCCAATAATGTGTACTGCTATAGCGCCAGAAGATGCATTTGATGAAATTGTTCATGAACAAATTAACAAAGTAAATGCAATGAATAGTCTTGTAACAGAACTAAAGAAAGCAAGTGAGGAAAGTAAAAAGTCACGAGGTACTGAAGAAAAAAGATATTTTCATCTCAATGCAAACAATGTGCTAGACCAACTAAGAACAATGATTGAAGGATCAAAATCATCTATTCATATAATGACAGATCAGTGGGGACTAGGACTGCTTGCCGAATGCAAAGAACAGTTGCTTTCTGTGCTAAGAAGAGATCTAGAAATTAAAATCATCATTCCTTCTACACAGATATGCTCTGAAACATTCAAGGCAATGCCAAATGGCGTAAAGATTCGAGTCTCAGATATTATTCAGAATTGCTTTATTTTTGATGAATCGGAATTGATGTTAATTGATAGTGATAATGGTAAAGGAGCAACATTTTCTTCAACTGATATCTTGAGTTCAAACCAAGCAAAAATATTCACTCAAGTTTGGAAAAATGCAATTATGACTGATTGTCTTGCAGACATGCCAAAACATGAAGCCCAAGAAATCTATCGCATTGTCAAA
Source organism: Nitrososphaerota archaeon (assembly GCA_022574415.1). GTDB lineage: Archaea > Thermoproteota > Nitrososphaeria > Nitrososphaerales > Nitrosopumilaceae > DRGT01. The sequence continues at coordinate 1,149 of JACZSC010000111.1, forward strand.
ACGATAAATGACAGTGGGTTAGGTCATGTACTAAATTCTACTCTCGTTTCAGGAAAAGAAGAAATCGACTTTGTTAGATTGCTAGAACAAAATGGAGTACATCTTCTTGCAAAACACTTTGATGAAGTAATTGAGATGATCGATTCATCATTACAAATTACATGTGCAGGTCATGCAAGATTTGATAAAAACACACAAAGCATAACTGTCGAATCCAAATTAAACAGTGGTCACTCTCTACCCTGGGCCGCAATACTAGAGGAATATCTCAAAATTCGAGGCAACAAGACCAGAACGGTGTATCAGAGCAATTCTAAGGGTGAAAAAGTCTACATTAAAATCAACTAAAAACTAAAAATTAGCCTGTTTAAACCGAGTTTTGTGATTAATGAAAAATTACAAGAAATAGGCATTACTCTTCCAACTCCTCCAAAACCAGCTGGATCCTACATACCAGTTGTAATTTCAAACAAAGTTGCTTATGTTTCTGGTCAGATTCCAATGGAGGACGGCAAAGTATTGTTTCAAGGAAAGGTAACTGATGAAAATTTAGAAGAGGCAAGAAAATCAGCAAAACTTTGTGCGATCAATATTTTAGCACAGCTTAAGAGAGAGTTGGGTTCGCTGGATAACATTGTAAAAATCATTAAGGTGTCTGGTTTTGTAAATTCTGGGCCAGATTTTTCACAACACCCCAAAGTCATAAATGCTGCTTCAGATTTATTCTATGAAATTTTTGGTGAGAGTGGAAAACATTCAAGAATTGCGGTTGGTGTTTCTAGCTTACCACTTAATTCAATGACTGAAATTGATGCAATAGTAGAAATAAAATAATTTCAAATTTTCAATCTTAGTTTCTTTTCCTTATGTAATTTGTAAGCAGTAAGTCCATTAAAACTAAAGATGATAGCTAATCCTGCATAAGCTAATGTTTGACTATACTCGATTAGCACTGCAGAAATTCCCGTTCCAAATATACTTGGCAAAAATGATAGTACGTATAACCACCAACCACAACATCCTAATGGAACAAGTGAAAAGAATGAAAAAAATGATGTAGCTGCTGTACTACTTGCGTTTCCACCAAATGCCTTTTTCTTAATACTTAGTTTACAACCCAGTCTTTTTCCATGCTCAATAAGATACATTTGCATTCCAACGCCAACTCCCATTCCAATAATTATAATAGAATTAAGCTGGAATGCAGCACTTATTGCAGCTTCTGGAGGTAAAGCTGGAGTAGTCACAACAACCACCGTCAGATAAGCAACCATAGTTATGATACCAACAATAACTCCCTTTTTTACAGGATTCATGATTCACCAAACACTTCAGTTTCAGGATGAAATGCCACCCATTCAAACCAAAATCCAGGATTAAAAGGCAGGCGAATTAATTCAGTTCCTTCAAGAGGGCCAGAGATAGCAATACCGTCATAATTCCATTCAGAATTAGTTTCAGTGTCAAAAATCTTATTGTCATCAAAGAAAAATTCGAGAACTTTGTCATCTAGGGTTCTTTCAAAGGCTCTGGCATTTCCTTGGAAAAGTGAAATTAGTAAAATTGGCTTATTGTTTATCTGATCATTAATTGTTATTGATGATTCTACATCTTCTTGTTTGTAAGCCTTGTATATTTCACCATCATCAAATCCCAATATGATTTCTTTGGGATGCATTCTGTCATCATTATTATCTACAGGAAAAATTATTCGAGAATCAGTGTAATAATCACCATAAGGATCAACGCTATAAGCTCTCACATGGCCAGTATCTGTAGTTAAAACTACGGTGTCTGGAAAAAGATTTTTCCAATCTTGCCAAGTGATAACATCAAAAGGGATGATGTTTAATTCATATCCCGTCAGTTCGCCAGTAATTGCTTTACCCATTGCTTGGCTCCAGTATGAATTTGTCAATCTATCATACATGACGAGGTTACTGTTGTAGAGTTTCCCTGAAGTTCCAAACTCAACTTCTTGTCCATTAATTACACGCTCAAAAACCTGATTTGTAAAGCACAGTGGACAATAGGTAACAGCCACAGGAACGCCACCAACATTATCGTTTACAATTTCATGCCAAACTAAAATCGATAATGGATATGCTCTTGCGTCGCCGTTAATTTCCAAACCTATTACAATATCATCATCTGAAACGTGATTTTCATTAGAGGCTTCTGTGAATTGTGGATTATCAATAGATGGAATTCCATCTTTGGGGGGACCTCCACTTTTAATTTTATCAAGTGGGACTAGATGCTTTTGTCCATTTGTTATCATTATTCCATCATCTGATGATTCTGTAATTATCAAGCTGTTTTCTGAAGGCTCTGAGCCAGGGATTATTACAAATATGGCAATAAGTGCGATGCCTACTATAACAGGTATAATGTATTTTATGTTCATATCTACTGAAAATTTGCTTGTGAATTATTAAAAAATTGTTCCAAATTAAAAAAAATGTTTTCAAAATGTGGAAAAAATTTGGGTAAAACCCTTTAAACTAAACCTAAAACCAATTGAGGATGTTGGCA
>JACZSC010000024.1:0-7887 GCA_022574415.1 Nitrososphaerota archaeon
TGTCATATGCACTAAAAAATGGGGTTTTAGCTGTAACGCACGAAGAATTTCTGATTTCCCAGTAATCTGTTTTGAGGTTCTAATACTATCTAGAGTTTCAGCGGAATGAATTGCTCTTAATTTTTTTGTATTGGAGTAGAATTTTAGAACAGAATTACTGTTTTCATTTGCTCCACTGATTCCAATTCCATCACATTTTTTTAAAATATCAACAAGTTGACGTCGTTTTTCCACTGGCAGGTTTAAGTTCTGTTTGATTTGTTTTCTATTCTGATAGTATTCTACTCTCCCAAGTATTATAGATCTAATTGGAACTTTTGCTAATACCTTTTTGAGTATTTCAATACCATCTAATCCACCCTCTCTAAAATCAACAAAGGTTGTTATTCCTTTTCGTATCATAGATTTACAAGTATTTTCCATAAAACTTACCAGATGGGATGGTTTTGTTTTTTTGAGAATCTTTGTTTTTATGCCATAAACAGGATGAATTCTTTCATCAACAGTATTGTTAATGGTAACATCTTTTGCTATTGAATCACCAATATGTATATGACAGTTAATCAATCCTGGAATCAAAAGTAGTCCTTCACAATCGAAAGAGTCGTCCTTTGCACTTGGATGAATATTTTTTTGTATTAGTTTGAATTTCTGTTCAGAAATTTTTATGCTTGTGGATGAAGTGTATTTTAATTCTTTACCAAGAAGAACGCTAACATTCTTTAAAATCATCGCATTTCAAAAATTTCTGGTTTTTCTTTACCAGAATTTCTAATCTCTCGAATTGTATCAAGTGATTTTGTTGCAAATTTTGCAGCCTCCCTTGCATTTTTGGCAGTCCCAATTCCACAATTGAGTACAATTCCTTGTTCTTTTTTTACAACATCAATGAATTCTCTAGCTATTTGTTTTGCATTCTCATTTGTTACTACCATATAGTTATCACCACCCAAAAAAAATGCAATAGCTTTTTTGTCAAGAAAAAATTCTAACATTTTTGCATATAGTTGAAAAATTGATGATGAGATCTCATATGGAGATTTTGTGCTTCGTAGCAAAGTTAGATTTTCAACATCTAGATGCATAATGGTTACATTCTCATCCGTTTTTCCATTCAGAAAGCCGTAGATATTATGCACTTTGTCCAAAAAAACCCGAGTTTTTTTACCCTCGTAGGCTTTGAGGTTTGCTTCAAAAGGTGTTTCTCCATAACCAATTGACATAGAGAGTCTAAGGTCAAATGCTGATTCAAGTTTTTTTTGAATTTTAATATGATCCTCAAGAGTCAAACCATTTGTTACAGCAAAAAATTCATCAGAACGATTTAAAAAAACCAGGCAATTCTTGGCAGAGAACAGTTTTTGAATCTCTTTGTATAGTGATGCCTGAAGCATTTGTAATTCATGTTCTCGATCACTCCCTAGTGTGAGAGTCCAAGATCCATAATCATTAATCTTAATAATCGTAAGTTGAGTCATTCCTAACTGATCCTTTTGAGCTCCTTTGAGATTTTTATTAGTGCTTCAATAGCCCTTTCAGCTACTGGTCTTATTCTGGCAAAAGCCTGTCTTTCTTCCATTCCTGGTCCACTAATTCCTAATGAGACTGGCTTTTGATACTTTAGTGATAAATCGGTTAATTTTGTAGCAGTTGAATGGGCTATAATCTCATCATGTTTTGTTTGTCCTTTGATAATTGCTCCAAGTGTAGCTACTCCATCAACATCTTTTTTTTGTAATAAAGTATCTACTAGAATAGGAATATCGTAAACACCAGAAACTTTACAGATATATTTTACATTTAATTTCAAAAGTTTTGCTTTCTCTTGAGCAACAGAAAGCATTCTAGATGTCACTTGCTGGTTAAATTCCGAAACCACTATTGCAATATTCAAAATTAATGCACCTTAGCGTATTCAATTAGTTCTTTGCCATCTACGAATGGGATAGCATTTTGTTTTGCATATTTCTGTGCTTTTTCAAAAGATAATGCTGAATATGTTTCAGCGTCCATCATTTCACATATAGCAGTAACAGGAGTGAGTTCAGCGATCCGTGTTAAATAAACAGACATTTCTGTATGACCTTGCCTATTCACAAGTAAGCCCTTTGATGCAATTAACAGTGGTACATGACCAGGAGTTTTGAATGATGATACAAACTTTTTCCTATTATTTTCAACCTTGTAGAGATTAGCCATTTCGTTAATGGTTAATGCTCTATCATGATCTGTAATGCCAGTATAAGTTTGGTAGTGATTTATTGAGATCGAAAATGTAGGACGATCACCATATGGTGCAAGTCCCATTATCATTTCCTTTGAGTCGGAATCTAACGAATCAGAGTTGGAAAGAATATCATGCATGTATCGTAAACCGAGTTTTTGTCCAAATGAATGATCTATAGCAAGACAAAGTAAACCTCCTGCATGTTGACGCATTCTTGCAACATGCTCTGGTGTCGTAAATTCTGCAGCAACAACCATATCGATTTCGTTTTCTCTTCCAGCAGAATCAAAAAGTAAAACAAACTCTCCTCGTTTTAGAGAGGCAATTGCAGATTCTAGTGACATAATAAAAAATTATTTCGTTTGGATTATAAAGTTTACTAAAAAATTTGTAATTACCAATTAAGTGGTAGATTATTAGGTTTATTTTAAAATGTATTTTCCTAAAATGTCAGTTTCAATATTAACTTTGTCGCCAACTTTTTTTGTTCTAAAGTTTGTCACCTGAATTGTATGTGGAATAAAACAAACTGAAACATTATTGTTCTTGGCTTCAACAACTGTAAGACTAATGCCATCAATTGCAATAGAGCCTTTTTTCACAATGTATTTAGCTAATTTTTTTGGAACGTTAAACCAAACTTTAACTTCTTTTGGTTTTTTCTGAATTTTTGTTATAGTACCTACACCATCTACATGTCCTAAAACAAAATGTCCCTCTAATCTTTCACCAACCTTAAGACTTCGTTCAACGTTTACAATACTTCCAATTTTTAGATTTCCAAGATCAGTTTTCTTTGTAGTTTCATCAATCATTTCAAATCTACCTAGATTCTTTGAGAGTTTTGTTACTGTTAAACAAACGCCATTCAAAGCAACACTTTGTCCAATTTTCAAACCTTTAGCGCATTTACCCAAGTTTACAGTCATTTTAACAGCACTACGATTTTTTGTGTTTTTTGTGATTTTTTGTACTTTTCCAGTGCCTGAGATAATTCCTGTAAACATTTCTTTATGTCTCAATCAATCTACAATATTTGAATTTTGAGCCCAGAAAAGAAATGTAAAATTAGTATAGTACTCATAGCTTCAGATTAGTTAAATGAATAAAATATGCTGGGCAAATACCAGTGAATTTGATGAATCAGATTTTGTTATAGTAGGCATTCCTGATGAATCCCAATCTCATTCCTTAAGACAAGGTACGGAGGAAGCACCATCACGAATTCGAGAAATTTCCCATAAAAGGGATTCTTACTCTAGAGAAGGTATGATGTCACTAGGTCTCCCATATTCAATTTCAACTCAGAGAAAGGTTTACGATTATGGTAACATAGATAGAATTCAGATAGCTGAGGTATATGATCAAATTTGTTCTAAATCAAAGATACCGATAGCCATAGGTGGGGACCATTCGATAACTACTCATATCCTTAAAGCATTATCAAATAACATAGGAAAATTTTCTTTGGTTTACTTTGATGCTCATCCGGATTTTGTTAGTTCAACAACAAATTATTATGGTTCAGTCTTTTACGATGTTTTGCCCCATATTCATGTGGATACCAGTATACAAATTGGAATCAGAACACCAGAAAAAGAGGAACTAGAAAATATCAAAAAATACAATCTCAAAGTAATAACACCATTTGATATAGCAGAAAAAGGACTTACAGAAATATCAGATTTTATTTTAAACACAATTGGAGATAAAGTGTATGTTTCCTTTGATATGGATTGCATAGACCCATCTTATGCACCAGGAGTATCTGTACCAGTTTCCATGGGTTTAAACAGTGTTGATGCGGTTTATCTCCTAAAAAAAATTGCGAAACATGGAATTGTAGGAATGGATATCATGGAAGTTTGCCCAAGTTATGACGTTAAAGATAGAACATCACATTTAGCATCAAGGATAATTTCAGAAGTGATATTTGGTGCGGATTTAAAATAGAATGGCTATGTAATTTGTCTATGTTTGAAAATGAATACACGTGGGGCAAAGCAATTACCAACAATACAGTTAATGAATTTGATGAAAAATTTGATAAAGCATTTGAGGAAGTTAAAACGGATCTAGGAAAAGAATATCCAATTATTATTAACGGAGAAGAAATTTTTTTAGACAACAAATTTGATGTTAAATCTCCTTCAGATACAAGAATAATTGTTGCAAAATTCCCTATGGCTACAAAAGAGGATACAGTCAATGCTATCAACGCTGCAAATAATGCGTTTTTTGAATGGAGTTCTGTGCCCTATAAACAAAGGCCACAAATTTTCAAAGATTGTGCGGATCTTTTCTCAAAACAAAAGTTTGTTCTAGCTGCAATCATGTCATTTGAAAATGGCAAAACCAGAGTTGAAGCAATGGGAGATGTTGATGAGGCAATTGATTTTATGAGATTTTACGCATGCCAACTTGAGATTAATGAAGGCTTTGAGAGAGAAACCTCTCATCCTAATCCTAAAGAAAAGACTAGAATCATACTAAAACCGTTTGGCGTTTGGGGAATCATCTCCCCCTTTAATTTTCCATCTGCTATTGCCATAGGGATGACTACAGGAGCTCTTATTACAGGAAATACAGTTGTGTTAAAACCTGCAAGCGATACGCCTGTTTCTTCTTTTAAATTCGCTGAAGCAATTTACAAAAAACTACCATCTGGAACAATTAACTTTGTTACTGGTCCCGGAAGTGTTGTTGGTAAAACTTTGATAGAAAATCCTCTAGTTAGTGGGATTGCATTTACAGGTTCTAAAGAGGTTGGTATGTCAGGATTTCAGAAATTTACTGAGAAAAAGGTAAAACCGTTCATATCTGAAATGGGTGGTAAAAATCCAGTCATTGTTACAGAGCATGCAGATTTGGAAAAGGCGGCTGATGGTATAATGCGTGCGGCCTTTGGTTATGGAGGGCAAAAGTGTAGTGCGTGTTCTAGGGTCTATGTGCAAAAAAATGTAGCAAACAAATTCATCCAAAAACTTACCCAAAAAACTAATTCTATCAATATTGGTTTACCATGGAAAAAAGATGTATTTTTGGGACCAATAATCAACAAGACTGCTAAAGAAAAATACGAAGCAGCAATTATTTCAGCAAAAAATGATGGTCAAGTTCTTGCAGGTGGTTCTGTTCTGAAAAATGGAGATTATGAACACGGTTATTATGTTGAGCCCACCATAATTACTAAACTTCCAAGAGAACACAAGTTGGTTAAAGAAGAATTTTTCTTACCAATTTTGTGTATTGATGAATTTGAACACATTGATGAAGCAATCAAACTAGCAAATGACACTGAATATGGATTAACAGCTGGAATATTCAGTGAGAATAAAGAAGAGATTGAAAAATTTTTTGATAAAATTCAAGCAGGGACCGTTTATGCAAACCGAGCAGCAAGTGCGACAACTGGTGCTTTAGTGCAGTGTCAACCGTTTGTGGGGTGGAAAAATTCGGGCATTTCTGGAAAGGGAGCTGGTGGAGAACGATATCTACAACAATTTTTGCGAGCCCAAACTCAGACACGATGTGACTGAATAAAAGAGCTGCCAAGCAACAAAATGTTTCTTTTTCTTTCTTTTAATCGTCGAATTGAGTAAGGAAGCCAATTTGTACCATATGGAATATAGTCAGTAACAATAAATCCTTTTTTCGTCAGTTGTGGTTTCAGTTCGTCTCTTATTCCTTTGAGCATTTGAAACTCAAACTTTCGTGGGTATTTCTTTGAGAGTTTAATGGCTCTCTTAATCATGGTTATGTCGTGAGTTGCAATGCCAAATTCATTTCCTTTTTTGAAGAGTGTTTTCATTAATTGGCCATAGTTTTCATCAACTTTTTCTTTGGATTTGTAAGCAATTTTCCTATCTTCATTATATGCACCTTTTACAAGGCGGATTTTGGCACCGTGGTACAACAAATCATTCATATCATTTTTAGTTCTCTTAAGATTGGCTTGGAGTGCTAGCCCAAGCCTTTCGTATCTTGCAAAAAGATCATAATAGATTTCAATTGTTTTGTCTGTGTGATCTGAAGATTCCATATCAATCCAAACAAAGATGTGCGATTGCATAGCAATTTTGATAATTTTCTGAAAATTTTGAAGACATTCCCTTTTACTTCTTGAAAGCCCAATCTGAGTTGGTTTGACTGAAATTCCTCCTCTAACCTTCCATTTTCTGAAAAGCGATACGATTAGTTTGTATTCTTTGATGGTATTTCTTATTTGTGATTTGGATGTATGATACTCACCTAGTTTGTTTATGATTGCATGCCGTCCATTTCTATAGGCTTGTTGGGCAGAAGATAATGCATCATCAATCGTATCGCCTGCTATCCATTGATTTGCTATACGAAAAAGAATCTTTTCCATAATTCTAGTACCAGAAATCATATGACTCTACTGCAACTAGATTATGTAAAAATTTTACAGATTAATATAGAATGCTGAAGTCATTTCAGCCCAAATATTGTATGGCTTTTTTGTAGTTTTATCACAGGAAGATATGGGTAACCATGTTGAAATTTGTCTGAAAATTCTGGGCTTGTTCCACTATGACCTGCGTATTTCAAAAATGGTTTGGTAGGTGCTGTATCCAATATCAAATAATTAAAACAATTAACAGTTTCTTCTAATTCAATTGTTGTCACATATCCAATTATCCAGTTTTTCTTATGAGGGAATGAATAGAGTGTCAAATTTGGTGCTTCAGGGAATTCAGGATCATATGTTAGTCTTGCTAGGCTTCCTAAATCTTCAATTTCAATTGGTTGAAATTTGTCTTTTTCCCTCATTGTTGTTTTTTGTGGATATGGTAAAGATTTGAGGCGTATTATTGGTGCATAATTAGAAACTATTTTAGTTGATTTAACAACATCTGCATGTTCTCGTCCACCTTTTGGATCATACAAGATGTATCTACCATCTTTTGGAATAGGGGTATAAAATGAAAGTACAGAATCAGCAAGATTAATTCCGCTTGAGAAAACCTGTTTTCCCTTAAGTTTATGCATGTATACCCTTAGAGGGTTTTCTCTGAAGGCACAAACAAACCTAGCAAAATCAGCAAAACTTGCTACCTGAATAAAGTATTGACTTGCCAATAATAGAATGATTTTCTAGGCTGATTAAAATCTTGATCTAAGAAATAAAAATAGAATTAGAGCTATAGTAAGTATGGAAAAAGCCTATATTTTGATAAATTGTGATGGGGGTTCAGAAATGCCTGTAATTAATCAGCTCAAAAGCCTCAATGATGTGAAAGAGGTTCATGGGACCTTTGGAATTTATGATATTATTGCTAAAATAGAATCAAGTGAGCATGAAGCATTAAATAAAATGATTTCTGGACAAATTAGAAATATAGATCATGTTACTTCTACTCTCACTCTAATTGATATAGGATCTGATGATGAAAAACCAGATTTGATTCCAGATGTAATTCCGGAAGAAAAAAAACCATTGGAGCCACCCGATGGTGAAGAATTTGAGGAAGATGATGAAGATGAGGACGACTTTAAACAAAAAAAGAAAAAAAGATACAAAAGTGTTTACAAAAAAAGATACAGAGAATAAAATGATTTAATTTTTTGCGAGATCTAAAAGTGCCTTCGCTCTTTTATAATGTACTTCATCAATCATTTTTTCCTCAACTACAGTT
>JACZSC010000024.1:7987-14439 GCA_022574415.1 Nitrososphaerota archaeon
CACCTTTTCCTTTCTTTAAAGATTTCAAATAAGTTTTACAAACTTTTTCTGCCCATTCAATTTCAGATTTATTTGGATGAAAAATTTTGTGAGTTATTTGAATTTGATCTGGATGTATGATACTTTTCCCCGCATAACCAAGATTTTTTCCAATAGTGCAATCATTTTTCAAACCTTTGTCATCTTTAAGATCTTGCCATATAGCATCAATAGCCATAATACCTGCAGCTTTAGCATCAACAGGAATCTTAGCTCTAGCATATTTTGCTCCATCCGATTGTTTTGTGTATTCTATTCCCATATCATTAAGAAAATCAAATACACCGAAAACAATAGCAGAGATACGTTTCGAGTATGAAGCAATATTAAAGGCATTTACTACTCCTTCTGCAGATTCAATTGATGGCATGAGTTCAATGGGTTTTAGTTTGTGCTTTTTTTCAAGGCTAGAAAGAGTTTTTTCGATTTTTTTTAATTCTTGAATGTTGTTTACTTTTGGAATTACTATACCATCAATTCCTTTCTGAACAATTTCTTGAAGATCAGCAGGAATTTTTCCAGAAAATGGAGAATTTGTTCTAACAAATACTGATGGATGGTATTGATTTCGTTTTTTTAGGGCATTTTTAATGAGTTTTCGGGCATTTTTCTTTTCATTATTTGGGACAGAGTCTTCAAGATCAAAACAAACTATGTCGGCTGGTAGGGATTTTGCTTTTTCTAAAAAGCGAGAATTATTTCCTGGAACAAAAATTAGGCTACGAAAAAGCCTTGTCATTAAATGATTAGGCCTCTTCTGGCTTCATTAAGATTTTGCCAAAGAGACCTTTGCCAGTAAGCATCTTAGTATGAGCTTCTGCTGCTTGTTCAAATGTAAAAGTTGAATCGATCGTTGCTTTGATCTTTCCTTGGCCCATCCAATACAATCCTTGATCTAGTTCAGCTTTTGTTCCTTGGGTTGAACCAAGGATATTTGTTCCTTTGAAAAATACATGACGCAAATCAATTTTTGCATCATACCCTGTTGTTGCACCACAAGACACTAACGTTGCACCAAATTTGAGGAGGGTAAGTTGTTTATTCCAATGTGTTTGACCAATGTGATCAAATGAAATGTCAATTCCTGGAGCTTTGCCTTTTTTCTTTGCAATCTCTTTTGTAATTGCTCTTACTTCTTTATGCCAATCCTCTTTTCTATGATCTACAGCATAATCTGCACCTAATTCTTTACATTTATCTAATTTATCTGGACTTGCAGTTGCTATAACATCGCAGTTGTATAGTTTTGCAATTTGAATTCCAAAACTGCCAACACCAGAACCTCCCCCCATTATCAAAACAGTTAGTCCTGGTCGAATTTTCGCTCTACCAACTAGCATATGCCAAGAAGTAAGTAGAGTCATTGAGGCAGCTGCAACCTCATCATAACTAACATTTTCGGGAATTTTGGATATATTTACTTCTGGAAGATGAGTAATCTCACAAAAAGCTCCCCATGTTGGACCAGTTTGAAAGCCCCAGATGATTCTATTAACACAATCAAATTCTCGTCCATCGGTACATGCACTACATACTCTGCATGACATGTTTGAATGAGAAACTACTCTGTCACCAACTTTGATATTTTTTACATCATCACCGACTGCAATAACATCTCCCGCAGCATCAGAACCAGAAATGTGTGGAAGAGGTGCTGGAATTGGTTGTCCTCTCATTGCCCAAATATCATTATAATTAAGAGATGTGGCCTTAACTTTGAAAATTACTTCGTCAGGTTTTGGTTTTGGATCATCAACATCCTTTACTTTTAGAATTTTTTTGAAATCATCATCAGGAGCGTATTCTTCAAAAACAAGACCTTTCATGAATAATTTCGATCTTTTTCCCCTAATTATATTTTCTTAGATTCTAACGACGGGTAATCTTGAAATCTCGTTTTGGTTGTTGCATTGACAACAGGATTTGTTTAAGCTGATCGTCAGTAATTTGAGAATTTATTTTTCCTTGATTAACCAATCCAATAAGATGGTTTTCGACAAGAGTAGCTAGATCTTGTTTTACCATTTTAATATTATTTAGTCGGCTTCTTGCTTCAGAAGTAAGAATTTGTTTTAGAATATGTTCTTTTTGAGCTTCAAACTCTGCTTCATTAACTTGGTTTTCTTGATTTGCATTTTCATCCTGATTTGGATAATTCATCGTAATACTATGAATATACTTTCAAATGTTGATTTTCTGTGACTAGTTCTTTCAATATCTCAGTGGCAAGACGATCAAGTTTTTGCATACCTTGTTTAGTAACAACTCTACCTTTTTTCTCAACCTTTTCAACATATCCGAGTTTTTCCAAACCATGAATTGCATTTCGAATGATTGCTCCTCCAGCATCTCTATGATGAGCTGCGCCATAACCTACCGGTTTTCCTCCACCAAACTCTTTACGGAGATCATTAATTCCAATAGGACCGTGTAGATAGATTTTCCTTAAAATTGAAGCACATCTTATGTGCCACCAATCTTTTTCATGAGGTGGTCGATCTGCATGTGACCCAGTTTTAACAAAAGAGGTCCAGCTAGGAGCTGGAATATCTTCATTCTTCAAAATATCAGTTAATTTTCTTAGCAATACATCAGCTGGTACATCATAAACCTTTGCCATGAGGAGAAAAACTTGAGAATCGTCTTATAAATCATTGAGCTATTACTTTGCGATATGTATGACCACAGAAGTTACATGTTATTCGTATTGATTTGATTGTTGATCGTCCAACTCTGATCTTTGAATTGATGCCAGGTGCAATGAAACTTTTACATTTTTTACAAAAAACCATTCTAAGGTCATAAGGCATTTTCACTTTATGCCGCATACTGATTTTTTTTGCAAGCGAAGCCTGACGTTGTGCTAATTTTGGATTTGTTTTTGCATTAGATAATGCATTATCAATTAAAATTTCCATTCGCTCTAACGCAATTTTTTTCACAACTGGTTTCATACAAATTAATAATTAATGCCCTAAAAATTTTGATCGTTTTATACACAAAGGTGCGGTCACCGGGATTTGAACCCGGGTAACGGGCTTGGAAGGCCAGCGTACTACCAGGCTATACTATGACCGCATAAGAGAGCAAACTTTGTTGCCTACTTAAAAATTGTTTTTTCATATTCGTAAAGAACTCGCCCAACTGCAATATGTGCTTCTAAAGACTTTGTATCAATACAATACAATTCATCAATTCTTTTTTTAACAATCTCTGAAAAATGTCCTTTGTGAAAACCACCAATTACCAAACAACAGTCATCATCAAGTTTTGATACAACATTTTCATATGAGCTTTGTTTGCCCTGTGTTGATAATCCAATAACTTTTGTTGGTTTAATAAGATCAATTAATTTGAAAAAACTCATTTCTTTTAATTCTAGTAAACTTGAGTCTTCATTGGAAATAGTTTTTTCTTTATACAGCTTTTCTATTAGACCTTCAAATCTATGATAAGATTTTGGAATTCGTACATTAGTACCTATGCGAATTACTTTATCATTAACGGTGTGAACATAAATTTTGATTTTATTCTCAAAATATAGTGGTATAGTACAGGCTTCCAACAGACATAGATGTACAAGATCTGGTCTGCCTCTTTGCAGTTCATTTTTGATTCCTTTCATAGCAGCAAAGTGCCAGGAATTATCTAATAAAATTTCTGAGGAATGTTTTCCTAGTTTTTGTGAATGTGAAACAACAGATGGATGTTTTTGAATTGACTTGGGAACTAGTTCAAGTGCTGATTCAGCTAAAACTAATGATAACATGGGAAAGGTTACTGGTTTTGTTTAATTACTTTTTCAAATTCAGTCCATGCGGGTTTCTTGTTGCCATCTGAATCTATCAAACCAGCACTGCATATGTAGTTGCTAAGACGCTCAATTACAAATTCACTACTTCCAAGTCCTGATCCACCACCAACTGAAACTTGGCCTTCAACATGTGCCGGATCAACGATGCAGGTTCCTTCTAATTTATCGTATTGCCTATACCAAGTAAAAAATTCAATTTTTGGTTCGTTATCATTGTAAAAATCAAAAGCCTGTAACACAAAATCTACTTGAGCTCCTTCACTCCCTCCAACAAAATTGGAAGTGCTCCAACTGATTTCAAATAGTGCTATATTTTTATCAGGCACTAATTTGAACATTTTTTCTAGATCAGCTCTTGCTTCATCATGAGGATTTTTTGATATTTCATAAAGAGTGTCCACTGGGAAGTAAGTAAAAGCTATAAAATCACCTATGTTCAATTCAGAAACAATGTGTTCAAGATTTTTGTTTATTATATCATGTAAAGAAAAAGAATTTGCAATTTTTACATCAGGATGTTTTTCCTTTATTTCATCATACATTTTGTTAAACAACTCTTTGTAAATTGGAATTTTGTTTTCATTATATCGAAAATAAGCGTTTACATCGGCACCAATAATTACTGTATCAACAATATTATATCTAGTTAAGATTACATCAAGTATGTTTATGAGTCTGTCAGCAGGAATGTTTTGAATTGGTGGATTTCCAATCCAGTTAGGAAACGGGCCCAAAGTTTTACCATTAATAATTGAGAAATAAAGAGTTACTTGCAGATTATTTTTCCTATTAAAGGTCATCAAAACATCAACATCTCTAAAATTATACTCATTTTTTTCAGGTTCTACTAAATTCCAAAACAAGTAAACATTGCTTCTTCCAATTCCTGACGAAGCTGCCTCTTCATAGACTTTCTCTAACTCTTGAAGTGTTATTTCGTTTGTTGGTGTGTTAATTACAAGTCCAATTTTTTCATTTTTTGGTAAAGTTTGAGGTGCGACAACATTTTGTTCTGGTTCAGAAGTTATAGCAAGAATCGATACTACTATAACGATTGTAATTCCTACACCAATACCTGCAATTACTTTACTATTCAATAATGTTGACTGTTCGTAGAGAGAGTAAAAAAGTTGTGATGAATTCTTCTATCCTGAGGTACAACCACTATATCCACATTCTATGCAGAGACTACAACCTTCAACAAAGACCAAATTATTTTTGCATGTTGGACAAAGAATGTTATCATCTACCTTGTCAACCACAGTGTTTTCAATAGGAGTTTCATCTGGTACTTTAGATTTCAGGGCGTTATCAACATGAGTTTTAATGTAAGAGTTTGAGATGTGTTGACTTACAAAGTCTATAATGTAATTACTTGGTCTTACCTCGAAGATTTTTTTAGCATTTTCACTTGTCATGTGAAGTACTTGCTTGCGTCGTGAGCCATCACGATAAACTGTTATTCCTTTAAGACCCATTTCATGAGCTAAAAGATATGATGCTTTGACATCATCAGCAGATACATCATAAGGCATGTTGATTGTCTTTGCAATAGCGTTACCAATCCATTCTTGCCAAACTGCTTGTGCCATAAGATGATCTGCCCAATGGATATCCATTGCAGTTACAAAGATTTTTTGCATCCATTCTGGAATTTCTGGAATTCCTTGTATAGAACCATAATTGTCTCCAATCTTTTCCAATATTTCTTCTGAATACAATCCATTGTCCTTGAGAACTTGTTCAAAGATCTTATTTGTGTAGAAGAATCTTCCTACAGTTACTCTCTTCTCAAAAACCAACGCAAATATTGGTTCCATTCCATTAGAGCAGTCTGCTAACATTGATAATGTTCCAGTTGGTGCAACAGTAGTTGTTAGAACGTTTCTTATTCCATATTTTTTGATCTTGTCAATTAAGGCGTCCCATTCAAAATAATGTGATTCTTTTGGTTTTTCATAGTATCCAGCTACAGGAATCTTTCCTTCTGGATATTCTGTTTTAGAGCAAAGTGGGAATTTACCTCGTGATTTTGCTAGTGCTACACTTTCTTCCATGGAATAATATGTTAAAGCCTCAGCTATTTTGCCTTGTAGATCATATCCTTCTTTAGAATTATATGGAATTCGTAGCTTGTAAAGAAGATCTGCTACTCCCATAACTCCTAGTCCAATCCTTCGTGAGTCCTTTGATGCAATATCAATCTCTTTAACGGGATAAAGATTAACATCAATGATATTATCTAGGAATTTAGTTGTCTTCCTAATCATCTCTTCATATTTTTGCCAATCAAATTCATATTCTCCATCGGCTTTTCTTTTTACAAGATTTGCCAAGTTGATAGAACCTAAATTACATGATTCGTATGGATAGAGACTTTGCTCGCCACATGGATTTGTAGCTCTAAGTGGACTTCCTCTTGCTTTTGCAAAAACATTGTATTTGTTTATTTGATCAAAGAAGATCAGTCCAGGTTCTGCACTTTTCCATGCAGAAAGTGCAATTAGATCAATCAGTTGGTGTGCATTTATTTCACGAATTGGGGATTTGTCTTTTGGGCTTCTTAGCATGAATTTACCTTCTTTTGTGTTTACAAGTG
>JACZSC010000112.1 GCA_022574415.1 Nitrososphaerota archaeon
GTATTTTTCTCAATAATTACAGCAGAACAAAAGGCCTTTTTTTCACTATAAGAAACATCTACCCCACAAATACTCCTAATTTTCTGTGGAAGATGATTTTTTGTAATTACCAATTTTGAAAATTCTCTCTGAAGTTGTAGGGTTTTTTGTACTAATTTAGATGCCATTTTGTTCTAATTTGATTCCTCATTTAAAATCATAAATAATTCACTTGAAAACGTCTTTCGTTGAAAGGTCTTAAACAAATGCTTAAGGAGAAAAAACCTCTTATCATTCCAGGGGTTTATGATGCAATTAGTGCAAAAATTGCAGAGAAGGCAGGATTCAATGCAATGTTTCAAACAGGTTATGGTACATCAGCAGCTCTTTTTGGAATGCCTGATTATGGCTTCGTAAGTTCTGCAGAAACTGTTGATAATGCAAGGCGAATTTGTCGTGCAGTATCAGTACCGGTAATAGTTGATGCAGATACTGGATATGGAAATGCACTAAGTGTTTGGAAATTAGTTCAAGAGTTAGAATCGGCTGGAGCATCAGGAATTTTTCTTGAAGACCAACGTTGGCCTAAAAGATGTGGACATATGCAAGGCAAAGAAGTTATATCACAGGAAGAATATGCGGAAAAGCTTGGAGCTGCTATAGATGCACGTAGTAGTAAAAATTTCATAATTGTGGCAAGAACTGACGCCCGTGCTACTGAAGGTTTAGACGCAGCAATTGAACGTAGTTTATACAACAAGAAATTGGGTGCGGACGCAATTTTTGTCGAAGCACCAAAATCAATTCAAGAAATGAAAAAAATTGGTAAAGCAATCAAATCTCCCCTTGTTGCAAACATGATTGAGGGTGGAGCAACGCCATTAATCTCTGCTTCAGTGCTAAACAAAATGGGTTTTAAAATAATTCTATATCCTCTTTCTGTTCTGTTTGCAAATACTTTTGCAACCATAAACATTCTAAAAGAACTCAAAAAAACTGGAACGACTAAAAAATTGAGTAGTAAATTAGTTAGCTTTGATCAATTCAACGATTTAGTTGAACTTCGAAAGTTTAGAAAATTAGAAAAGAGATACAAATTGTCAAAAAGAGAATAAAATAAGAAATTTAAGTAAAGCACAGTTATGCTGTGTTTCGCTTGACTTCTATTTCGATTGTTGACACGTTTCTTAGTTTTCCGTCTTTGGATTCTAATTGTTCAGAGTCGATTTTGATGGTTCCAATAGCAAATCCAGCATTTTCTGTTTTACGTGATATGATTTGTGCAACATCTACTGCGCGTCCAATGCTCATACCTCTAGCTTTGATATACACTGATGATAGGTTTGCCAACTGAATTAGCGTAGTTGTGACATACGCCATCAATGGTTTCTTACCAATGAATATAGTGTCTCTGGCTTGTGTTTCGGTCGTCATTGTAAGACCAACATTTGAGGATAATTTAAATCTAAATTAACAAATTGGCATTTCAGAGATATATGGAAAAATATTACTTTGTAGTCATGATAATGTAGATCTAAATGAATTCAATAGTTAAAATAAACAAAATTTTAGATTCTGATTCAAAGGAAGAAAAAATCAAGATTTTAGAATCACTTTCAGATTCTAAAGATCCTCAAATAATTAACAAAATAATTTCAAAATTAGATGACCCAGAAATTGAGGTACGTGGAGAGGCTTTTAGTGTTCTAGTACTAAACAAAAATAATATTTCTGAATTTTTAATTAAAAATTTAAATTCAGATAGTAAAAACATTAGAGGCTATTCTGTTTTAGTTTTAGCAAATAGAAAGAATGCAGAAAGCATTTCATCAATTATTGATCTTACAAAAGATTCGAGTTCAATGGTCAGATCCTGTGCTTTAGGTGCTTTAGGTTTTCTTAAAGCAAATGCAGCAAGTCAAGCTATTCATGATTGTTTTTCTGACTCAAATTTAGAGGTAAAAAAAAGTGCTTTGAAGGCAGCAATTGATCTAGGGGATAAACTTCCCCCTGAAGAAATTGAAAAGATTTCTGAAGAAAAAGATGAAGAGATTCAAAAGCTTTTAGTGTTAGCAGGCCAAAATTAGTGGACCGGATGGGATTTGAACCCACGATCTCACCCATGCCAAGGGCGTATCCTACCAGTCTAGACGACCGGCCCAATTGATCATTTTGAAAAATGCTGACCGGTTAAGATTTTTTGGATTGGATATTAACATGTAGCTATAATTTTCAAATTAATTTCAACAACATTTGACATAAGATATTTAACCGCTAGGAAACTGATCAGACAAATGGTACAAGAGAACCAAGCAACTATTACGTTTATTCAATTAATGAAGGAGGATCTTGGAATTTTTAGATTGCTCCCTAATGATGGTCAAATACCTGACTTCCATGCGGGTCAATTCATTACTATAGGTCTGCCAAATCCAACCGATAACAATAAAGTTGTAAGACGAGCGTATTCAATTGCATCACACCCAGAAAATAAAAAGTTCGTTGAATTGGTAATCAGGTGGGTAAGAAAACCGTTACCAGGTCGTTTGACTACACTATTATTCAATGCAAAGGAAGGAGATGAAATAGGTTGGCTCAAACCAGCCGGTGCGGCTCTTCAAATAAATGAAAAACTACCGGATGGAAGTAAAGATGAAAGAAGAATTATTTGTGTTGGGGGCGGTACTGGTCTTGCACCTTTTGTAAGTTTTGCTCAACATCTTCATGCGGTTAACGATAAAAGAGAAATTGTTGTTCTTCATGGCGCAAGTTATGTTGACGAATTGAGCTACAAAGATCTGTTGACTGATTTAGAGATGGAAAGTCTTGATCATGGAAAAGACAAGTGGAATTTTACTTATAGAGCATCAATAAGCAGACCGCAAGAATGGTTTAACAGATCATGGGGTGGTCAAACTGGAAGAATTGAGACTTTCTTAAGACCGAAAGAAAATGGCAAGTCACCGTTAGAAGAACTTGTTGGTGAAAAAATTACTAAAGATAATACAATATTCTATATTTGTGGCTGGCAAGGAACGATTGATGGCGTAATGGACTTTATGAAACCAAAGGACTTTGTCACAATTCAAAATAAGCGTGAAGATGGAAGCTTTGAAGTCAAGTTTGAATCTTATGGTTAAACAAATCATTTTTTAAAGAAATAAAATCATCATTTCAGTTTTAGTTATGGGGACGTAGGTTAGCTTGGCATACTGCCAGCCTCGGGCGCTGGAGATCATGGGTTCAAGTCCCATCGTCCCCATTAAAATTAAACAGTTGAAATAGAACCAATTAAGACAATGTATAATTGACAAAAGCGGTATATCTTGCACATCTTAATCCAGTAACTAAAGCACATGTTGAGATCATAAAAGATCTACAAAAAAAATCTGAAAGAGTGGTAGTTATGCCGGTTATATTCCTAAAAAATGGAAAAGAGATCAATAGTCGCAGTTTTCCCTTCGACTTTAACTTACGAAAAAAAATGTTAGAGACAGTTTTTGATGATTCTATAACAATATCAAAAAATTATACATTTAATGCACCATTTTCTAGATATCTGCCTCCTTTGCTTTCTCCATCTTCTTGGAAGCTAAGGCATCAATTAAGCAAGGGTCTAAACCATGATTATTTTACTTACACCGGAGATAAGGCTGAAAGATTAATGCTCAAAGTTTATGGGCTTCA
>JACZSC010000113.1 GCA_022574415.1 Nitrososphaerota archaeon
TGGACCAACGATTTGTTGGTGATTTTGGAGAATCTGGTAATGTTTTTGTTTTAAGAGGATTACAATGGCGTATTCTAAATGTTGATGAAAAATCATTAACAGTAAATGTAGAGCCTATTAGATCAGGTGGTGTTACTGTTCCATACTGGGAGGGTGAAAGCATACCTGTTGATTATAACACTGCTCAAAAAGTTGGTGCGTTTAGAACTCAAGTAAAACATGGTTCATTATCCATGACTAGCAAAATAATTTCCGAACTAAATCTCGATATTATTCCTGATGAAAAAACCATTGTTGTAGAATCTGTAAAATCTCAAAGAACTCTAGTTTTACATGCATGTTTAGGCACAAAAATTAATTCCACTTTGGGCACTTTACTTTCTTCTATGTTATCGTCAATGCTAGGCTTTCTAGTTGAAGCCCGTTCTGATGCTTATAGAATTGTATTATCATCTACATCTAGAATATCAGAAAAACTTCTACGTGATGTTTTAAATGACACCTATGATCTACCCACAATAATCATAGCATCACTTTCAGGAACGCATAATGTTAATTGGAGAACATGGTGCGTAGCTAAAAAATTTGGCGTTGTAGGTAAAGAATCGATTTATGTTCGTAAATCTGCACGATTTCTTTACGAAAGATATTCTAAATCTCCTTTGGTAAAAGAAGCTCTAAGAGAACTATTTCATGACAAATATGATTTAGAAAATACAGAAAAAATTTTACAAAAAATAAGAAGTGGTGATATTCAAATCAAATGGTGTGATGTAAATAAATTTTCAAAGTTATCAGAACCTATTTTGGATCACACAACAAAGTATTATTCATCACCTGCTAGTGTAGATAAAGGTATTATGGACTTGATCAAATCTAGATTATTAAAAACAAAACACAGACTTGTTTGTGCTAGATGTGGAATGTGGGTTAGAGTTGTAGAAACAAACGAAGTAAAAAACTCTCTTTCTTGTCCATACTGCAAAGGACGACAAATTACTGCAACATTTTATTCTGATTATGACTTACAAAAAATTATTCAGAAAAAACATAGTGGACAAAAAATATCTATTGATGAAAACCATAAGTTTGAAAGAGCATGGAAAGTGTCCTCATTAATAGAAAATTTTGGTAGAACAGCTTTAATTGTATTATCTGGATATGGTGTTGGTGCTGATACTGCAGCTAGAATCCTTCGTAATATGACTGGTGAGGATAATCTCTACAAACAAATCTATGAAGCCGAAAGGCAGTATATAATGACTAGAGGTTTCTGGGACACTTAATTTTTCTTGGTTATTGAAGAAAATGGTGTTAAGAATAATTCTGTTCTCGACTCCAGTCCAGATCTTGCATTTACGGCTGTAACTGAAATAATCTCTCCTATGGAACATTTGTCAATAGGTCGTGCTTGATTTCTCCAACCTTTGATCCAAATCTGTCCACTATCATCCTCAACAAACATCTCTGACAATGAAACAGATTCACCATTTTTTGTTTGGACTTGTCTTCTTTCTGGAATTTTTAAAATAATTGCTTCGATACAATAATCCTCACCAATTTTTACATCAGTAATCTTTGTTCTTAGATCAGTTTTGGATGGTAGTTTAGAATCATCATCCATTTTTCTCACAAATGAATTTTCATCTAAGATTATAGAATTTCCAAAAACTTTAGAAGGCATACACTCAATCACATCTTTTTCAACAAATGGTAGTGTTTTTTCCGACAAATCGGATATTTTGAATATTTGTTTCTTTTCATCAACACCAATAATCATAGTTTTTCCAGAATCACTTTTTGAAATTGAGATTATCCTAAAAATAATAGGAGTAGCTTCTTGCTTTCCTTCAACCTGAATGATAGTTGCTTCATTTCCATGGATCTCAAGACCTTGGTTTCCAGCCTTTGTTCTAACACCAAAAAGCAGAACTTTTGCATTTGGTAAAATTATTTTTGGAACATCAGATTCAACTTTTCCCCATAAAACAACTCGAGTTGATTTTCCGTCATTTCCTTTTAATCCAAGTCTTAATGCTTTTCCAGGTTGTCCTCTTGAATTTGTAAATTCAATAGAATTGATCATACCATCTATTATTCCAGTAACAACTAGGTCTTTTTGATCTTCTTTTACAGAACTTACATCAATAGTGATTGCATCTATAGAAGGAATATCACTTGTTCCAGTAGAGGGCTCAATATGAGAACTGGAACCTATGTTAATTGTAGGACTGCCGTTTAGGTCAGATTTTACATATGCTTTTATGATTTTAATGAGGTCACCTGGTTTTAGCTCTTCAATCCCCTCAAGTTTTGCTTTTTCATCCCATAGTTTAACACTTGCAGTAGAATCACCATCATAAACAGTCATGGTTCTCAAAAGAAATGGTGAACCATCTTTACGAGTAAATTGTTTTGCAGGTGCCAAGTTTAAAACTCGAGTTTCTAATGAAATTTCTTTTGCACCAACATACAATTCTTTAAGGGTCATCTCAACTTTAAGCGGTTCAGATAACGACACACCAAGATCTGAAGCTATTAAAAAAAGAGCACCTTGATCTGTTAGATAACCTGCCCCGATCTTATCTTTTTTCTGTTTTATTTTTTCTTCAATTTCGGGTTTTGTAAGTTCGGGTTTTAATTCTAAAAGTTTATTCACTAAAGTTTCAAATTCTGACAATTCATTATCGATTACTATGATGTATTAATAAAAA
Source organism: Nitrososphaerota archaeon (assembly GCA_022574415.1). GTDB lineage: Archaea > Thermoproteota > Nitrososphaeria > Nitrososphaerales > Nitrosopumilaceae > DRGT01. The sequence goes on from JACZSC010000113.1 coordinate 2,715, forward strand.
TTTCATTAGCTAAGAAGTAAATAGATCGCAATTGTACTATATCCAGTTGATCTTTTTTCAATCTATAGAAAAACACCATGTCTTTTAGGTATAAAAAAAACTAAGAATAAAAAATAGCCCGGCCCAGATTCGAACTGGGGTCAAGGGCTCCAAAGGCCCCTATGCTTGACCTCTACATTCAGCGGAATTATCCTCTACCGGGCTGCCGGACGACGACTCTAAATTAAATTCCCTTAAAATGTTATTGTGTAATATTTTCTATTGTTTTTACAAGCTTAAAATATGGATCTTCCATTGTTTTTAATTCTGATCTTGCTTTCTTTTTTATCACCTCATTATTAGTTTTCAAAAGTTTTCTAACTAGTGGTACCATCTTGTTTGGATTTACCTCTCTTATTACAAGTCCTTTTTTTACTAAATAATTTTCAACAATATTTGGAATAGTATTATATGAAATCGTCGGAATTCCTCGTAATGCAGCTTCTGCTGTCATCGTTCCTCCTGATCCAATGAAAACATCAATTAATGAAAAAATTTCATTATTATCAACAACATGATCTAAAACTATTATTTTTTTCCCAAGTTTATTTTTTAATTTTTTAATTTGACTTGAATATCTGGCAAGAAGTAAAACATTATAGTTTGTAAACTCATTAGAGATTTTTTGTATGATTGAAATCATTTTATGCTCTTTTTTTGGCGCATAAGCTGCTTCTGATTCATAAGAACGAATTAACAAGGTTTTCTTTTTATCAAGTTTTAGATTTTTCTTAAAAGCCTTGGTTTTATTTTTTACAATAATTGAGGCATCTATTGCTTTATACGAGATAATTTTATTCTGAGTAATTCCATACTTAGTAAATTTTCTTTTTGGAATAATCCAAGGTATCAAGAGTCGATCTATCAAAGGAATTGAAAGTCGCATTACAGCTTCTGCATGTGGAGAGTCAC
>JACZSC010000114.1 GCA_022574415.1 Nitrososphaerota archaeon
GAAACTTCTGAAACCATAGACAATACTGTAATAATGGAAAACCTTCGTTCTTTTGCGCCTGTAATAGGAATGGGAGTTCTAGTAATTTTTCTAGGTTTGTGGAAGTTTGTAAAATCTTAGAAATCAACTATACTTCATAATAAAAAAGAAAAAAAGAGATGACTTAGTGTAAGGCTCTTGGTATCTTTTTTGTCAAATGTGATACTGAGATTCTACCAGGCCCAATCGCTATTATAGCCAAGCAGGCAGCAAGAAGTATTAGATCAATTTGATAGCCACCCTCTCCTGTTAAATTGGATGCTTTTTTGACATAGAAAATAGCTCCCAACAAAATAATAGATAATAACGAAGCAGATATTCTGCTCAAAACTCCAACAAGGAGAAGAGTTCCCGATACAAATTCGGCAAGAGCAATTGGAATTTGCATTTCGGCTGGAATACCAATACTTACTAACCACTCTGCAAAACCAGGATTAAATTTTCCAGAAGCATTAACAATGAAAATAACCGCTATTGCTACTCTTATACCAAAATGAGTAATATCATGTAGACGGCCTTCTTGGATTTTTGCATCTGGCAATATTGACGAGCTTTTTGTTAAATATAAAAATATAAAGATCTTTGTTTAGCGTATTTCAAAATTTATACTTCTAAACATGCATCAATAGATAGTGGATACGCATAATAACACAAATAAGCTTCCAACAAAACTTGTCAAAAATATAAAATCTTACAATACTCCAGAAGGAAGAAGGGTTCTTTCACTTATACAAACAGGGGCAGAATTATCCCAAAAAGGAAATTATTCCAATGCCATCATCTGTTATGACATTGCTTTAGCGATTGACCCTGATGATTCTAACGTGCTGGTTAACAAGGGAGATGCCTTAACCAACTTTGGTAGGTACGAAGAAGCAAAGCAATGTTATGACAAAGTATTGGCTCAAAAACCCAACTCAAGCATGGCTCTCTACAATAAGGCATGCGTAATAGCATTGAATGGAGAAACTGATGAATCCTTAAGTTTACTTGAAAAAGCAATTAGTTTAGATTCTAATCTGATCGAAGCTGCAAAGACTGAAGGAGCTTTTGTAAGCATGCGTGATTTTGAGAGATTCAGAATGATCTTTGGATGATATCAATTATTTTAGTTCTGAAAAAAAGACAAAATTTCATTCATTAGTTTTTACAGAATGGCAATTTGGACACAGTCCTTGACAGTTGCTTAGGTCATTATTTTCTCTATTTCCATCAATGTGGTCATATTCCCAACGTGGTGGTGGTTTGTGACACATTTTACATTTTCCATCTTGTCTAATCCTTACTTGCTCTTTTTCATTTTCACTCCATCCGTGTCTTGGAATAACTTGAGGTTCAGATTTCTTTTGAGATACTTTAGCTATTCCTGCAAGGATGATGATTATGACGATTACGCCAATTGCGATGTATAGAAGCTGTTCATCGCTAAGAATAACTTCACCTGTTTGTGAATCAAACATTAACCTTGTTGCAGGATTAATAATTTGATTTGTATCGATGTCCCTACAGGCTTCATTTCCTTGATTATCTCGGCCGATGTAAGCACCCTCAGGACATTTTAATGCATCAACAGTTAATGGAATTATTAACAAAGCCAAAGCAAGTAAAATTCCCAATGTTTTCATGAGTGTTTTTGGTCAAACTAAGAATTAAGAATTTTCAGGATTAACAATTCGTATCAAATATTAATTAAAATAAAAAAAGGAATTAAGATTGATTCCACGATGGATAACCTCCCTCTAAGGTAACCGCATTGAATCCTTCTTTGGACAGCTCTTCGGCAGCAATATTTCCTCTATAACCTGTTCCGCAGTAGGTACAAATTTTTTTTCCTCTTAAATCTTCAATTTGCTTCTTCTTAGCGTTACGAATTGTCAGACCAAGAGGCATGTGGGTTGAACCTTCTATTTTTCCACCTGCAAGTTCATCGGCCTCTCGCACATCTATTATTACAAAATCGTCCTTTTGCGCCTTTAGATCACTTGCCGATATTTTTTCTGCCATGATTATAGTTTAGTTTCCGAACTACTTAATGATGATCAAAACGTTTGAACTTGATTAACAGTTCGTATCAAATGTAAATAAAAAAAATAAGCTACAATTTCTAAATGTCGTCAAACAGTCTGTGTCGGAGCCTGTTCATCATATCCTTGCTTTTTGTGAACAGAATCAATAACTGCCCTTGTAAATCTGTCAAAGTCTTCGTTTTTCATAGAATTAATGACTTCATCTACAGTCTTTTTCATGTCGATTTCTTTGCATTTACGATCAGCCTCAGAACAATAATACCCAATGTAACTTTGGATGTAATCATATTCTGGACCATCAATCCCAATCTCTAGCCTTCTTCTACTTAGTCTTTCTCTCCAAGTTTCACTCACGAGTATCACCTTTACTATCTTCTAGTGGGATATAAAGAAAAAGCAGAATGATAATCAAAGAAAATTATACCCGAGTATTTTGATTATAATAGAATCTATTACGAAAAGTGTTATCAATACTCGTTAACAGTTCGTATCAAATGTAAATCAAGGATTCATCATTCCTTGACTCATCATGCTCATGCTATTCTGGGCATGCAACTTCATCATTACCAAGTAATTGTCAACATCAACGTTGATTATCTCACCATCAACTCCTGGCATACTTTCAAACATTCTTTGTACCATAGATGCTTTTTGTTCCATACCGCCTGATTTCCAAACTATCATTGGGGCATTTACTACATTGTCTGTCTTTTGAATTGTTAATTCGCCATTTGATTCAGCTTCTAAGATTTCTTCAATTGATGTTAAGACTCTTGGGGTTGAATCATCATTCCATGTAACGAGATGCGGAACTCTAAACTGACTGTATCCCATTTGACCTGGAATTGAATCAAAGACATCTATCTGAAACATGAATGGTCCTCCTCCATATGGCTCAGATCCTGCAATTCCATTAGTAAAAACATAAACTTTGGACATATCGTCTTCTGGAATATTCTTAAGCTCAGAAGTGTGTAGCGTTGGAAAGTTAATCATCCAAGTCATCATTTCTGCCATTGCTTTGTCAGAGACTTCAGTGTGAACAAAGAATACTCTTTCTCCGTTGTAGTAACCATCTATCATCGGAATTGTAATTGGAGCGTTCACATTAAACGACATATCAGACATCATTGGTTTTTGTCTCATTTCAGACCCCAGAGTGGTATCTAACCACTTGGCAGTCATTTTGGGGTTTTGAGACATCATCATGTCAAATAACTCTTGGTTTGTAAACTTCATAGTACTTGGATTATATGTTACCGATAAAATGGCAAAACTAATTCCTATTCCAGCAAAGAAGACACCAATAGTTATTCCAATCCATACAGCTCGTCTTGTCATGTAGTATTCTGATTTGTAATATCATTTAATTGCATTTAATGACAACTGTAAACTACGAATCCGTTAAGACCAGACCGTTTATGGGATTAATTTAGATTCTAATACAATTTCTCAAAATTAGTTAAATTCTGCTGTTATAGGATTTGTAAAATTAGTTTGATGCCATAACAATTTTTAGAAATTCATGTTTAATTTTAT
>JACZSC010000025.1 GCA_022574415.1 Nitrososphaerota archaeon
CCTAAACTTATTGAAATAATTCTATCTGAAACGAAGAGGATTGTAAGAATGGGACATGGAATCCTAATAGTTGAAACAAAAAATGGTTTGATTTGTGCAAATGCTGGAGTTGATGAAAGCAATGTGAGCAATGGATATGCAACTCTTCTACCATCCAATCCTGACAAATCAGCAAGAAATCTTAGAGATGAAATTTTTAAGAAAACAAAGAAAAACGTAGCAGTTTTAATCTCAGATACTTTTGGAAGGCCATTTCGCATGGGTCAAACCGATTGTGCTATTGGAGTATCAGGTATAGATTCCATAATTGATTTTCAAGGCAAAAAAGACACATTTGGAAAAATTCTCCGAATAACAGCAATAGCTATTGTTGATGAGCTTTGCTCTGCATCTGAATTAGTAAAAGGAAAAACCCTACAAAACCCTGCAGCAATAATTCGAAATTACAAGTTTACAGCCAATGAAGGTACAATGAAATCACTTCTTCGTCCTGATGATGAAGATTTGTTTAGATAGAGATTCTTCAAAAAATTTTAAAACAACTCTACTGTACTTTGAACGGTACAAATTGGATCTTTTAAACTCCGAATTACACTGTCATAATGAATTTTCTAATTTCAATATAGGATCTCACGATACTCCATACGATTGTAATATTACTATTCCAGAACAACTTGAACAATCACACAATCTTGGTTTAGATGTTTTGTTTGTTACAAATCATAACACCTTAGATGGCTATTCACAAATTTTAGAATATCAAAAAAATCATCCAAAATATAGAAATCTCCAAATTTACCCTGCTGAGGAAGTAACAACCGATCAAGATGCACACGTTTTGGTTTATGGTTTATCCAAAAAAATCAAAGCCGGTTTAACATTTGAAGAGATTTTAGATGAGGCCAAAAAGCAAGACGCAGTTTCCATAGCCCCTCACCCTTTTAGTTTGATAGACTCGGTCCGAGATAAGGCCAAAGGCTGTGATCTAATTGAAGTTTTTAATAGCAACAATATTGATGTATTTGCAAATACAAAGGCAACAATATTTGCTGAAGAACAAAATATTGTCGGTGTGGCAGGTAGCGACTCACATGTACTTTCCACTTTAGGGCGTTGCTCTAACATTATAGAATCAGAAAACACATTGGATGACATTTTATCTGCAATGAGACATAAAAGAATACAAATTCAAAATACGGGGTACGCTACTGCAAGAGAAACCATCGAACACCTGAGATACAAATATGACAATTCCAAAGAATATCTTCACAATTACATGGAACAACTTTACCCTCATTCCAAGAACCTTTTTTCCTTATTCCTGACACTGTTTGAAAAAAATCCAAACAGCTACCTTTGGATTTTATTTTACAAATTGGCTTTGTTTGCAATGAAAAGAATTTCAAGAAAAATTAACTTTCAAAACCTTGATCCTTCTTTCATGAAGCAAAGAAATCTAGGCACCATGTTTAAAATGTCAATTTAAGATTTTTTTCAAGTAAGACAAGCTAAACTCAATTAACTTGCAATGTAGATAAAGCTAAATAAACACAAGTGAATGATAGAGACATGGAACATCAATTTGTTTTAGCATGGGAACAGATCGAACAGTTTGCAACAATCAAACATCTAAAGAAACAACTTACACGAAAAGCAAAACGTCAGAGACTATCAAAAGCAACTTGGAAAACTTATCGATACTGGCTAAACAAATTCATTTCTTACACTAACAAAACACCGGATGAGTTAATCGAAGAAGCCCAACGAGATCCAGAAGAAACAGAAAACCTGTTAATTGATTTCAAAAACTGGTGTATTGATAACGGAATAGATGAAAACGTAGCTATAAACGGCACACACGGACCCGTTAGGGGATTTTTCAGGCACAACAATGTCAATACTATCAACTGGAAAACACCACTAAAAACAGAACGAAAGGTAGGCCGAACAGATGATAATTATCCGTTATTTGTAAGAAGTGAGAAAAATGGAAAGAAAAAGCTAGTTCTAAACAGGCCATTATTACAAGAATTTCAATCAAAGCTAAACTATCGTGATCAAATGATACTAGACTGTCTAATATCTACAGGATTGGATGATGGAGATTTGTTAAAACAAAATGTTGATTTTGTCACCAGCCAGAACCAGCCTAGATTGTATTTGAATAATCATAGGCAGAAAACACTTGAAGGTATTCACGTATTTTTTAGCTTGGCGGCTTCAAAAAAACTTCGAGAGTATGTTAGAAAGGAAAGGGTAGATTCACAACCAGACGATCCTTTGTTCATAACCACCCTACCAGAGAGAAAAAAGGCGTTTAGAAAACAATATGGAAGAGGATACAAAAATGAAGACCTGGATTTACTTCCTAAAGGAAATAGATTAACGCCTGAAGGCCTAGCTATAAACTTTAGACGTGCAGCAGAACAGTTTGGAATCCCATTAGTAAAAGGACAACAGTCGCCACTTAGGCCAAAAAGACTGAGAAAGGTTTTCGAAACAGCTTGCACTTACGCTGGTGTAGATCCTAACATCAGGGATATCTTCATGGGACATAAGGGAAGCCAATCCAAAACATATGAAGGAAAGTCTAGAGAAGAGTTAGAGTTCTATTATGAATTGGTAGAGCCGAAAATAACCATACAGGTTGAGGAAAGCGACGAGATTGAGGTTATTAGAGAGGAATCCCAGAAAAAGATTTCAGAGATTTCAGCAAAATTAGAAGAGTATCAGAAACGTGAATTGAGTGATAAGGACGCAGACAAGATAATCGAACAGATGAGAAAGACGAGGCCTGAATGGATAAGAGCGGTAGAGTCAGCATATGCAGAAGCCCATAAGAAAACAACAATTGCGTTAAATGAAGAAATGAAAAGAAAGTTTGGAATGACAGACAAGGATCTTGAAGAGTATCATATTTGGAAAAAAGGCATGATAAAGAAAATCAAACAAAGAGAAAAGAACGAAAAGCTATTAACAAATCAAACAATTGTTAATTATAATTGAACGAAAGTTATTAACATTTAGGGATTTGGTATCACAGTTTAGAATAATTTACATATTAACACTATAGAAGAATATCTACACACTATCGGTCTTTTTACCATAATCGAGGTTGAGTTACAGTTTATCCCCAGCACGATTTGTATTCGTGTTGATCTTAGGCATAAGCTCTCGTAAATTTAGGCATATCAAAACATATTCTAGGCATGAGTGAACACGAAAAAAGGTCTGTAATAGACCTTTTTGAGGTACCTTTGGTTCTATTTTACGCCTGTGACCGAATAAAATACGTCCTATAATGGAGTGTTTTTTGTAGATTTTAGGCACCTTCACGAGTACAATTAGGCATGTCAAACGTAATTCTAGGCACATGTATGCGTACAATCCCCCATTTATGACGCTTGGATGTGTACCTTTTTGAGAACATTATGAGAAATCACTAGGCGTAAATATGGTCCTAACGAACCAGGTTTCCATCTTTTCTTAGGCAGTGATTGTGTTTCTTGGAAGTATAATAAAAAAAGGCTGCAAGGGATTACTCCCCCAGTCGGATAGGCCGGCACCATCTACGTTGCGTCCAATACAGACAGCCGACTTCGTATAGTCTACTATACTATTCTATTTATGATGACGGTATCATTATTCCAGATGGTGGGGATAGAACTTCTGATGGTGTAGGTGTTTACTGTGATCAGGAAGGATAATTCTCTCTCTTAGAGCCATGTTTTTCCGTCTTTTCCGTCTTTTGTATCACTCTAAACCTAGATTCTCTATACTCATCGTAACGCAAAAGACAGAAGATCCTAGTAAACAGGCGCTGTAAAACTGAAATTTCTAATTCTAGGCATGAGCCTATCTAAATTAGGGAAATGACATGATTTCTATTCACGGGTGTTTAAAGGCGGTAAGGCTGTGAATTAACCATTCATTGTTTAGACACAAACAATGAATAAAAAACTAGGCACGGTTCGTGTGTAAAAGTGACCTAGTTTATAGTGAATAATTACCTACTTTCTGCTGCATTGCTTCATTTCTTACTCGTAAATGGTGTTACAAAGAACTGATTCATTGAACCATATCTCACACCTAAACATTGAATCAAAAATCAGTTAGGCGTTTTTGAAATTAATTTCATATTTCACGAATAAGAAATGAAATTAAAATTGGATAATTATCCAAGTGTTACGACTAGCGAATGGATAAAGAAGCCGTTTTGTAAGATTTTTGGTTATCTCCTAGGCGTGTTTAAAAAACTGTGGGAGGCGTGGAGTAAAAGTCCACGTTTCGTGCCTAATAACACTTGCAAATATGGAGTTTTTAATTAGGAAAAACCAGTTTATGTCTCAAAAAAGATTAGTTATCTTATGACATAGTGTCGAATTTTAGGCATACCTAGTCGTCAAATCCCCCATTTATGACGAATAAGAAGGAGTATTATTAAGAATTAATAAAAAGTTAATAACCCTATATGTATGTTAATCCTGAAAATTCTTAGAATTTACATTTGATACGAACTGAAGTGTAATTGTTAGTGAAATTTTGGGAGAGTATGAGATTCTACCTAGTTGTCATCCCAGTCAAGTCCTAGTTCGATACTTCAGATTTTGCCTCATCCGCTTTCTCTTCTACAGGTTTTTCCTCTTTTTTCTCTTCAGGTTTGACATCTTCAGATTTTACCTCATCCGCTTTCTCTTCTACAGGTTTTTCCTCTTTTTTCTCTTCAGGTTTGACATCTGCCATTACAAAAGATACATCCGATGAGACATAATAACTGGCCTATCTTTTACTTTCAAATTGGTTAATCTGTATATGAAAATTAAACAAATATCAAAATTAGTACCAAAAACATAGGATATTGCCCTATTTGCAGACGTTTTATTTTATTGAAGTTCGTTAAAGAATATGGAAGCTAACACAATACCTCTTGTCATCAGAAAATCTGTCGGAAACAATTCCCCAAAACAAATACTCCTTTTTCCAGAGTCTTGTTGGCTTCCGTCTACATTTGATACGAACTGTTAACGATTTCTACTCACGTTATAACGTTAGTTATTGTCCTTTTTGTCGCCTAAACGGGAGGCTTTTTCTTCTACTAATAGCAATTCCAATACCTGTTGCAATTATTGCGATAATAATACCTGCTGTAACGTATGTGCCTTGTTCACCAGTAAGTTCTCCTGGTTTTAATGCCTTACCAGTAGCCTCATTAATGCAAACTATCGCTCCAGCTGAAAATGGTTTTTCAAAACTTCCTGGAGGACATTCTACACTTTGAAAACTTAGTGATGGTTCAGGGTATTGGGCTAATCTTTCCTTTTCTAATTCTTCTGCTTGCTCTCTAAGCATTTTATCTGATTCACTTAAACTCATTTCATCTTCTTGAGCAAACACAAGAATAGGAATTGTGCTAATAATTAGAGTTAGAGAGATAATGAATAGTATTTTCATCCCAATAAACCTCTAAATTATAACATTTCAATTAGCTATTTAATAAAATTGATAAAGTTAATGTGTCAAATCAAAAGTTTGAAGAATTTAAGAAAAAATGTAAATGGGTTGAATAAGAGATTGATGAATAATTTTGATTGGAATTTACGTTAATGACACACAATTACAAGAATGGTATGTTAATAATTTACCTAATGCAAGATCTGCCATCGCTTCTTATCCAAACTTGGTAAAAATTTTCAATAATTTTCAAGATTATGAAAAAAAAGCTTACCGAAAAGAAATGCGTAATTTGGTTTTGTTAAGAGTTCTTCCACCTGTTGGGGGAAAAAGGAGTGAAGCAGGAGATCCTTTTCTTTTAGAATTGGATACTTTAATCAAGAATTTTGGTATAATTAATCAATCAAGTGAGGAATCGAGAGCATTAATTTCCAGATTGACTGATGATGATTATTTTGTAAGCCTCTCAGCATACACTGAACTAATCGTAGCTGGAAAGTTTTCAGAAAAAATTGGATTAAACAATACCAGTCTTTTTCCATCTCTTTCTAATAATAAAAAATCTGATATTCTTCTTCAAATGAATAGCAAAAAAATTTTTGTTGAAGTTACTAATTTGACAGAGAGAGAATCTCAAAGAAAGATACAAAGTATTATAGATAGAGTTGCAGAATACATTGGAAAAAAATGTGTACAAGGAAATAATTACCTACAAGCAACTATAACCACTGAAAATCTAGAATTAGACGAGAAAGAAAATATTGATGAAGATGCTTCTGTTGATATTCTATGTAAAGAAGCCGATAGATTATCAATTCCAAAACTGGAAGGGATGAAAGGATGGGTTGATCTTCATTCAATAAAACAAATCTATCCAATTATGGATATAATGAAAAAATCTGGAGCTATTTATAATAATCATGATATGGAGATAATAGACTTTTTAGATTCAGAGATAGGTAAGAATTGGATAATCAGCATTGATTCTATAACTAAACCAAGTCCTTATACATCATTTATTGGAAGCCAATCAAATGGGTTCTTATTTGAAATTCATGTTGAAGGAAAAAGTTCATCTAAGGTTTCTGAAAAAATTGAGACTGCATTTCTTAAACAACTCAAAAGAAAAATACTAAATGAAATTGATGAAGGACAACTAGAGCCAAACAACCCCAACCTGATTATTGTTCAAGGACTAGAGTGGCCACTTGTTGATTTTGAAGGGCATTTCTATGATTTCAATAAAATCAATGGTGCTGTGCAGACACTTTTTCAGGAAAATTCCTTTCAAGATCTAAGTGGAGTTATATTATTTAGTAGTAATTTTGACAATGCAAGGTTTATTGAAAATCCAAATTCTAACGAATCTTCAAAACTCAATGAAAAAGATCTCGCAAGTTTAGGCTTTAGTATCAAAATTTAGAAATTTCTAATTTCAATTATCCTCAAATTGTGTTACAAAATTTTCTAATAGTCCTAGATATTCCTCTGATCCTAAAGTTGCAGAAGTTTACTATGTGTATGATGATGAAGGTGTGTACATGGGAGGAGATATTTACAATAATGAATGATGTGATAATGATAATAAATTGGAAATCTTCCAGAATGCGCCGTACAAGATTCTGCCGCCAATGCATGGTTCTCTACAATACTATTACATGGTTATCATCAATGAAATATAGCTATGTTAGGAAAGGGTAATGGCGTTCATGTTTAGTCAAACTAATTTTCATTTGATACGAACTGTAAATGACAGTTTTTATGAAATGTTAATTACTTATAATTTCTAATTACAAATATTGGATAGAGAACAATTTTGTAATGAAATCCTAAAGATTGATGACAAAATAATATTTACAGCAATCTATGATGAAGGAGAATTTTATCACAAGACACGTGAGGGACTAAATGCTTATCTTACACCTGAGGAGACTGAAAATTCTCTAGTCCAGGCAGAATACAGATGGGCTTCCAGAAAAAAAACTGCGCCAAAGATTGGTGAACCCATTTATGCAATGGCAAAATACGGAAAGGTTTATCGTATTACCATTCCAGTAGGAAAGGCAGGATTGATATTGGTTAGTACAGAGTTGAATGTTAACGTAGAGGAAATTGTGGAAAAAGTCAGAGAGACGAGAGACAAAAATTACCAATAAAAAGTTAATCCCAAAAAATCCTAGATTAATTTATGGATTTACATTTGATACGAACTGTTCTTGTTGATTTAATGTTTTTGCAAGACGGTTCTAAATTGAGTGATAAATTTGCCTATTACAATCCCCTTTTATTTTGCAACTTCCTATAATAGTTAACAGTGGTACAGAATTATTCTAGCAAATATGATGTCAAGTGTCAATTAGATGCTTGCAAAACCTACCCCATAATTACTGATTCTGTAAGGGGCGAAATACTTTGTGGGGGTTGCGGTCTTGTCCTAGTGCAAAACATGGCAGATTTTTCTCACGAGAGTCATGGTTATACTCAAGAAGAGTTTCTGACTCAATCTAGAACTGGTCCGGCCACATCACTAACTATGTACGATAAAGGTCTATCTACAATTATTGGTAATAATGTTGATTCATCTGGACATAAATTATCAAGTAGAACAAAATTTGATTTTTTTAGATTAAGAGTTTGGGATAAGCGTAGTAAATCAAGATCGGCTTCTACTCTAAGTAAAGCGTTTACATTACTAAATGGCATGAAAACTAAACTTGCAATACCAGATAATGTTGTTGAAAATGCTGCATACATCTACAGAAAGGCTCTAAACAAAAAACTGGTAAGGGGTAGATCAACTTCTGTTATGATTAGTTCAGCATTATATGCAGCATGTCGTGAAACCAACACTCCAAGAACCCTCAAGGATATTGCCGAGACAATGAATATCAAAAAAGGAACTCTAGCAGCATGTTACAGACTGTTAATAAAGGAATTAGACTTGAAGATACCCGTAGTAGATTCAGTACAAAATGTGGCCAGAATTGCTAGCAAAATAGGACTATCCGAAAAAACAAAACGTCTTGCAATTGAAATTCTTAGAGAAGCTGAAGAAAATAATATCTCAGCTGGAAAAAACCCTATGTCACTGGCAGCAACTGCTTTGTATATTTCGTGTGTTAAAATGGGTGAAAATTATTCGCAAAGAGATTTAGCAGAAGCTGCTAACGTTACAGGAGTAACCATTAGGAACAGGTACAAAGGACTTTTAGAATTGTTAAAAAACTAGCTTCATAACTTGAAAATCTTTTAACTAGATTAAAACAAAGTATTCTATTGATACATGCAGAAGTTAGTGCGTATCCAATGGGGACAAATACTACGAGTTCTAGTTTTTACATCGCTAAAGGAATTGAAGCCATTCAGAATCTTGAGGGGGTACGTTATGAAGTTACCGCTATGGGAACGTTGCTTGAATCTGAAAACGTTGATAAAATTTTTGAGGCCTCAAAAAGAATAATGGAGGCAATTCACAATTCAGGTGTTCAAAGAGTAGAAATTGTTCTTAAAATTGATTCAAGAAAAGATAAAGATTCAAAGCTTGAAGAAAAGCTGGAATCGTTAAAAAAACATCTAAAATCCAAATAATTAACATTTGATACGAACTGTAGATGAATCCAATATGAAATCAAAAAATGCCTGAAATTCTAAGCTAATAGTACTATTTGCAAGCTGATCAAAAAATTAATAGAAAAACAACTTCTAAATTATAACTTTTCAATTAGCTATTTAATGAAAATTTGAGCTACGCTAGATTAGCTTAACTCTAAAGTTAAGCTAAAAATACATCTAAACTTTGATCTAATTCCACTTTTTGATAGAATAGATTTTCAAATTTTGCAAAATTTTTGATTGATTGTGTTTAATAAAATATAGTAAAATATACATAATTACAGCTAATTACAGCTAATGACAGCTAATGACATACAATAATTGAAGATAAATAACAACACTCATTATGTTTTCTTAAATGTCACAATTTACTACACTTCGTATTTCAAAACAAACAGCCGATAACCTAAAACAAATTCTAAGTAAATCAGAAACTTATGATCAAGGACTTTCTAAATTGATTAAAGAATGGAGGGATAACAATTAGTTCTACTCTATCTTGTGAGCATTCTCCAAAATACATTAGATTTACAATTGATACAGGCATGCATGAAATAGCACATCTTGAATTGTGCAGAATTTGTCAAATTAAGCACAAACCCAAGTTCATAATTGACGAAAAAATCCTATGAGTAGACAAGAAACCACTCCAGATTTTGGCATAAATTGGCCTAAATCACACAAACGAGGCCCATATACTAAATCTGACAAAGAATCACGAAGAAATGAAGTTTATAGACTTCATTTTGATTATGGCTATCCAGCACGGAAAATTGCTGATTTAATGAAAATAAATCGAAATACCATAAACAACGATATTGATTTTTTGTATGGTACAGTAGTCAAGAATTATGATCTAGTTAATTCTGGTACTGCTGTAATTAAACAAATTACTAAATTAGAAATTCAAAAGACAAGACTACGTGAGCTGTTAGATAAAACACAAAATCACTCTGAAAAAATCTCAATTGAGAGATTACTTTTTGATATTGATTCCAAACTTATTCATGTTCGTATAAAAATAAGTGAATCTAGTTATCGTGTTCATGAACATGTTGCTACTTGGTTAAACAAATATGCAAAAAATCATCATCAAACTGGACGTTACTTTGCCCATTTTGAAATTACACAAGTTTCAGCTAAGACTCGAGGTAAGATCAAAAAATTAATCGCAGAAGATCAACATAGAAAAAGATTAAGATGAATCAGTATTATAATAATGAAAGCTATTAAGCTATTATATTATATTAATAGGAGAAAGTAATCTGACACGAAATTCTCCTATACTTACTATCTACATACCAAAAGATAAGCAAGGATTACTTGAAAAGTTAGATGAATTACATTGGAAAGAAAGAAAGAGTGTAAATAAAATTGGGATAGAAGCCATCACTGAATATTTAGAGAAACATTCCGATGGAAATCCTAAATTTACATTAGATCAGTTTCAAGATCCTAACTTTAAAGCATGTCCTGCATTTTTCAGGGGTCCAGAAGTTTGGAGGAAGTATCTTCAATCACTAGATAAAAAACGATACAAAGAAGCTGATGAACAATTAAACCTGCTTCATCATTTATTCAATGAACGATTTGGCAAGTTTGACTAGAATAAGTGGGATATATGTTGAATTTGGATAGCTATAGAATTAGCTATTTAGCATTAGATCATTTAACTACGAAATGTATTTCTAAATATCATAATTTAGTACTTTTAGTACCAATTTGCATGCCTACAAATAGGACAAATTTACAAAATTAAAGAATGGTTTCAATATTATTTTCTTTTCAAGTTCCATTAGAAGATTACAGTATGGATTTCGGACATCAGGGACCATTATTTCATCGATGGATTCCAAATGGTAAAGAAGATGCACTTTCTTTAGATACACGAGTTCCCTATACTTCACTCAAAATTTGGTTTGAGAGAAGAGGATACGTAAGAAATGGATGTATTGAATTTGATTCTAAACGTAAAGAAGTAGATGAATCAGTTATGGAAAAACAGGGAGTGTTAGAAGGTGGGCGGTTATTTGGGTCATTACAAATAGATGAAATTGTAGATGAACAGTTAGAATCTCTGAAACAGAATAAAATTGGAGATGAACATTACAAAGAATTAGGAAAAAAGTTTGCAAAAGCAATCTATGAACCAATATCACAATTTCTATATTTTCTTCGAATAAGATATGGACAATATTGGATTAGAGATATAAAAAAATGGAATTCTTCAGAAGAATCAATTGGGAACTATTGTAGATTTTTCTTTGTTCAATGGTCTGATGATGGTGGTAAAAGTTGGAATGAATTTAAACCAGATAATGAACACAGGGCAACAATAGCAATAATATCATCAATAAAAGAATTAAGAAATTCTTTTTTGAGTAAAGATGATTGGGAAAATATTCCAGAAACGATAAAAAAATATCAACATCATTCAATTGCAGAAATATCTCTTGCACGAGCACATCAGTATCTTGATCAAGATGACTTACGTCATGCAATTATTGAAGGGGCGACAGCTGTAGAACTAGCTACAAGTGAATTTTTTAACATGAAATTGAATGAAGATTCAAAAATAAAAGATGAACTAGGAGGGTTTTGGGGCATTTCAGTTTCTGCACAATTAGTAGCAATAGGAATCACATTAGGGATACCAGAACAGAAAATACAAGATACAATAGAAGTTATACAAACAAGACATAAGATTGTTCACGAAGGGATGGAGCCTGATGATAAAATTACACAAAAAATTAGAACTTTACTTGAAACAACATCTATGCTTCTAGGTGAACCAAAGTTCAGATTCCCGTCATCAAATCCTGGAAATGCAATAATGACTAATGAAAAGTGGGAAGAAGAAAATAGTTAATTTTTCTAAAATAGAGTTCCTGGTTTGAACATTACTTCATTAATAGCTAGTTAGCATTAGCTCATTTTTGTTAATAGTAGGTACGGAACGGATGGGGTCCGCACCCACAGTAGGTGCGGATACCCCCACTTTTTTTCGGAAAGTTTTGTGTGGTGTGGTGGTTGTCACTTGTTCCATGAAAAGTTGGAGGTGTTGAGATGAATTACCGTAGTAAACCAATTATTCTCTGGTATGGAACCAAAATGCCCAAAAACATATTGTTACAGACATCAAGAAAAATGACATGGGACTATCAGTGAAAAAACTCCTAGATGATTATTTTAGAGCAGATGAAGTCCAAGATGCTTTACGGGATATTGGTGAACCCACATTGGGATCAAAGGATGAATTAGTACAACGATTACGTAATAATTGGGAATCACATAATCGCGATATTTACGAACTGCTTGACTTCACCGATGAAGAAACTCTTGAGGAGATTTGTTATTATTACAATCTAGATGCTACTCCCGCAGACCACAGTGTAATAAAGAGAAGAATCAAAAAAGCAAACCTGCTTGGATCAGGTAAAAAACCAATATCACAAGTAAGTAGGAGTCATGATTCTTTTGTAAACGAACCTAAGATCAGAACAGATCAAAATTCTGAAACACCTGTTCATATCAATATAGGTTCTATTACACATTCTAAATGGGGAAGAATAGGTGTCGGCGTGGGAATAATTAGCATAATTGTTACAATAATTTTTTCAATGTGAGGTGATGTTGTGAAAAAAGACGAAGATTTGAAAATCCCAAAATACGTGTTAGAACAGTTTGAAGAAGAATATACAAAATTTTGCAAGTGGGCACGTTCCGAAATGACACAATCAGAATTCCTTGAATTTGCAATCTTACAGGCCAAACACAAAAGAATGAATCATCGTCCCTATTGGCAATTCTATTCTATAACTACAAAACAAATTGGCATTTTGGATAGAGAAAAAAGAGAGAAAGTGACAGTTCAACGAGTCCATGATTATCTGGTCTGCGATAAAGACAATGATTTGAAATGCAGTCATTGTAATTATTGCTTTAACGATAAGGATGTGAAAAAATCATTACATCCAAAATACGTTCGATACGTCAGACAGGCATTCAAACCGACAATAGAATGGCCTGAACTTAAAGGACAAAAACTTGATTTTGAAAAGATTATTGGAAACAAATCAATTTTTGATGACATGCCAAGATCTAATGAACCTGAATTAGATTTAGAAAAATGAGGGATTATGATGAAACTTCCAACACCACAAAGAGAACATCGCAGATGGGGGCGTGCAGATTACTTTGATAAACGACACAAAGATATCTTTCTGAAGATTGCTCAACTAAACCCATCTGATGTTTTATATGATCTTGGGTGCGGAAATGCAAGTTTACTGATTTATGCTACCAAGAAACGAAAATTGAAACACGCAGTTGGTTTTGAGAACATGCCAAGTCGTGTTAGAACTGCAAATAAGAAGATTAAGGAAGCAGGATTAAAAGACAGAATTGAGATTAAAGATGACTTCTATGACGCTGATTTCAGTGAGGCAAACGTCATCTTTGATATGATGCTAGAAGGCAAGGAAGATTTCAAAAAACTCTATTCAAACAAACTGAAAAAGGGAACACGTGTGATTAAACATAACCTTCCTTTGATAGGATATCTTCCTGACAACGTAGTATTTCCATTTTATATGATTAGATACCCTTTCAAAAAAGCAAGAACAAAAGATCAATGGGCTAGGGAAGTAATGAAAGACCCCAAAGCGACGATAGGAGACCTGTGGTATGAGTTGTATTACTATTAATATGAAAAAATTTACAGTAAAAGTGAAATCGAAGATTTTGATTCAATGTTAAAAAATCGTTTGAGGTGATGTTGTGAAAAAAGACAGAAAAATTTTATTTTCTAGATTTTTTCTTGTAATTATCTAACAATTCTCTTAATGCATCATCAAGAGTTGGGATCTCACCAGATTTAGCTTGAATTTGTCCCATAACTTTTAACAGATCTTTGTGTGTAGACTTTGTAATTCTAATTGTTGTAACATCTTTCAATGCATATTCCATATGCTTGGAATAATTAAACACTGATTTTCCTTCCTGAAATTTCTGTTTAGCTTAACGCCAGTATTTAGCTTAAGCTATTTAGCTCTACCTATTTTTCCTCATGTATTTATAATATAACAAAGTTATTTTTCTTAATGGCAACTGAAAATATCCAAATGGATTATTCAAAATACGATTTTAAAGA
>JACZSC010000026.1 GCA_022574415.1 Nitrososphaerota archaeon
TTATGATTAGTGAAGGAGGTCCAGTTCCAAAATTTGAACTCGAAGATTCTGATGGAAATAAAGTCAAATCAACTGATTTCAAAGGGAAAAAGCATGTGATTTACTTTTACCCCAGAGACTTTACACCCGGTTGTACAACCGAGGCAGATGAATTTTCTAGAGATTATAAAAAATTTAAAAAATCTGGAATTGATGTTTTAGGAATTAGTCCGGATGATGTTGACTCACACAAAAAGTTTTGTAAAAAAATGGGAATTCCGTATACACTTCTTGCAGATACCAACAAAGAAGTTTCAAAAAAATTTGGAGTTTGGGGAAAAAAGAAATTCATGGGTCGAGAATACATGGGAATTGTTCGAAGCACATTCTTAGTTAACGAAAAAGGGAAAATTTTCAAAGTTTATCCAAAAGTAAAAGCTGCTGGCCACTCAAAACAAGTACTAGATGATTTTACAAATTAAAATAAAATAATTAAAAAGTTTAGAAGCCTTTAGGTAGTGCGCCTGCTTTAGAACTAGGTTGACTTTTTGCAGCTTCTTCTGCTGCCTTTGCATGTTCTTGCGCTTGGTTTTCTAATCTTGTCATATAGTCTTTCTCGTATGCTTCAAGCTCTGCTTGTCTTGAACTCTTGCTGCCACCTGTACTTGCAGTTGTTTGTTGAACCTGTGGTGGTGGTGGAGGTGGAGGTGGGGGTGGAGCTGATTGAGTTTGAGCTGTTGCTCCCTCAATCTGTAATCCATAACCAGTGAATGATGTGTCAGCTGGATGATATGCCATTCTTGCCCGCGTGGCATAGTATTGATTTGAACAAGCAGTGTATCCAGTAACTACAGCTTTTTGTATATTCCAATCCTGGGTAGGAGCTGTACCTCCTAGCGCAATTCTTCTACCAAAATATCGATTCGGATTTGGTGTAAAACCAGTTACCTTTGCCTTAAAGTCATGCGTGTTTGACATTGGATAGTTTTGCCACAAATTCTCCAAAGCCTGTGCTAAAGTAGCAGGTGGGGCAGCTTTTTCTTCTGCTGGCTTTGGAGGAGCTTTAACTTCTGGTTTTACTTCGGGTTTTGGTGGTGGAGGTGGTGCTTTAGTTTCAGGTTTTGGTGGTGGAGGTGGTGCTTTAGTTTCAGGTTTTGGTGGTGGAGGTGGTGCTTTAGTTTCTGCTTTACCACTTACATCAGATGAAAGCTTTGTTAATTTGGCTTCTAGTTGTGCAATTTTTGTTTCCAAGTCTTTCTTTGTTTGTCCTTTTACCTTTGTTGGTCTTTTTGCCTTTGTTTGTCTTTTTGTCTTTGTTTTGCGTTTAGTAGCCATGTAATTCCTTTACTCTGTGTGTAGTTTATTTATATTTTGATCATTATCGTTCGTGGAATAGTTTGTTTGGCTTTGAATTATTCAAAATTTGACCAAGTTTTATATGCACAGATTTGACTAGATAATTAATGGATGATTTCGAAAAAGAATATCCAGGATTTGACTGGAAAAATACACCTGCATACAAACACCCCAGAGGAAAAGATTGTCCGTGTCCTAAGCATGAATACATTAGAGAACAGATCAACTTTACAAAACAAGTAAATACAAAAGCGAAAGAACCAACAAGGATCACTCTAAAATTCTGTCCTGATCATTACAAAGTATACATAGAAGAAGTCATTCCAGCAATGCCGTTCAAATACAAATTGTTAACAAAAATTGCTTTGAAACTAGGCGCCATCCAAATTCAAAAATTAAATTACATGCAATCAGATTTGTGTTTCTATTGTAAATTTGGTTCTGGGGGACATGGAAAAAAGAGCGAACTGCCTCCAATAAATTAAATTCTAGAAATCTAAATAGGTCCAATCAAAACTTTTGGTTTATTTGGTGTATCGTGATGACATCTTTGCTTACACAAAGGACAAACTTTTCTATCTAAGAATATGCATTGGCAGATATGAGATATGATGTAGGACTCGGCAATTTTTGTATATTCGCCAGTACCATTGCAAAATGGACATTGTGAACCTAACAATTCAATGCTGCCATCTCCCTTACAAACGGCACATTTTTGCTCAATCAATAGGAATTACCTCAAACTTTAGAATTAAAATGCATGTGTTAATATTTTTCTTGGGAAACACAACATTAGACAAATCTAGTTAAGCTTATACTGCTCTAACAGAAATCACAAGAGACGTGCCAATAGAAGATATACCACAATTTATTCAAGAACTGGAAAGTGCGGGAGAGTTAAAGCGAGTAAAAACTGAGGTAGATACAGATTTAGAAATTGCCGAAATTTTGAGGAGGGCGATGTATGCTAATGGTCCAGCAATTCTTTTTGAAAATGTAAAGGGCCATGACATGCCGGTATTGGGCAATGCGTTTGGTTCTTTGAAAAGATTAGAGATTGGATTGGAAACCACTGACTTTACTGAGATTGGTCAAAGGATTGTAGACATGACTAAAATGGAAATACCTTCTGGAATTTTCAATAAGATAAAAAAACTTCCAGAACTTTCCAAAATGAGCGATTCGTTTTCAAAATTGGAAAAAAGTGGGCCAGTCACTGAAGTTATTAATGATAACCCATCGTTTGACAAGATCCCCATCCTAAAAACTTGGCCAAATGATGCAGGAAAGTTCATTACATTTGGGTTAGTTGCGACAAAACATCCTGAAACAGGTGTAAGAAATTTAGGAGTATATAGAATACAAATTCTTGATAGTACACATGCCATAATGCATTGGCAAAAGCACAAGAGAGGTGCACATCATCATGATATTTCAAAAGAGAGGGGGGAAAAAATTGAAGCAGCGATAATTATTGGTGGTGAGCCAGCCACAGTTTTTTCGGCTGTTGCTCCAGTTCCAGAAGGATTTGACAAGTATTTGTTTGCTGGAATTACAAGAAAGAAAGGAATCAAAACGGTAAAATGTAAAACTATTGATTTGCAAGTCCCAGCAAATGCTGAATTGGTTCTTGAGGGATATGTTGATCCTACAGATGTTAAAGATGAAGGACCGTTTGGAGATCATACTGGGTATTATACTCCAAAAGAACCATTTCCAATATTTACTCTGACAGGAATTATGCAAAGACAAAAACCGATCTATCTTACAACGGTGGTTGGAAAACCGATCTTAGAAGATGCATTTATTGGAAAAGTCATTGAGCGTTCATTTTTGCCATTGATAAAAATGTTCCAACCAGAAGTGGTAGATTTTGCTATGCCTGCAGCAGGTTGGTTTCAAGGAATTGGAATAATTTCAATTAAAAAGCGATACCCTGGCCAAGCAAAAAAGGTCATGATGGGGCTATGGGGTCTTGGACAACTTGCGTTAACAAAATTTTTTGTGGTGGTCGATGATGATGTTAATGTTCATGATATGAACGAAGTTCTGTGGGCAGTTACCACTAGAGCAGATCCTGCAAGAGATTCTATTATCATTGACAGAACACCTACAGATACCCTAGACCCATCATCCCCACTAGTTAATTTAGGGTCAAAGCTTGGTATCGACGCAACTCAAAAAACCAAAGAGGAAGGTTTTGAAAGAGAGATTCAAGAACTTGTGAAAGTAGATGATGCTACTAAGAGTTTAGTGGATTCAAGATGGTCTAGTTATGGCCTTTAATGCATGCAAACAGTATTGTAGAAATTATCGCGCTCTTCCGCTTGATAGCTGATTTGATGAATAGCATCAATTATTTTTTGACCAGTTAATTCAGTTGAGCGAGAACCGGTACAAGAAACAACTTCTTCTCCAATCAAGGTTCCACCAAAATCATCAGCTCCATATTGAAGTGCAAGTTGAGCCATTCCAACTCCATTTGTAAGCCAAGACGATTGTAAGTGTGGAATCAACCCATCAAAAACAAGTCTTGAGATTGCAATCATTTTCAAAAGACGGATTCCTCCTGCGCTATTTGTTACAGTGCCTTCTTTTTGCATCAATGTGTTATTGGGTTCAAAACTCCAAGGAATAAATGCCATAAATCCATTTGTTTTTTCTTGAAGTTGTGTTAATTTGTAAAAATGCTCTGCAATATCATTATTTGATTCTACATGACCATACATCATTGTCGCGGATGCTGGAATATCTAATGAGTGAGCTTCTTCCATAATTCTTAACCATTCTTCACTTGTGATCTTTTTTGGACTAATGACATCTTTAACAGAATCAACCAAAATTTCAGCACCAGCCCCAGGAATTGATTGTAAACCTGCATCTTTCAGCCTAGCTAAAACTTCTTTTGTTGAAGATTTTTCTACGCTTGCAATTATATCAATTTCAGATGGAGAAAGGCCATGCACTCCAACTTGTGGAAATTTAGTTCTGATTAGGTTGAAGGCATCTTCATAATATTTCAATTCAAGATTTGGATTATGTCCTCCCTGAAAAAGGACTTGTCGGATCTTGAACATGTCACACGCTGTTTTCACTCTATTTTCAATTTGTTCTAAGCTAAGTGTGTAAGAATCCTCTTCACCTGGTGAACGATAAAAAGCACAGAATTTACAATCTGTAATACACACATTGGTATAATTCAAAATTATGTTATTTACAAAAGAAGCTTTTTTGCCAAACTGTTTTCTTGTAAGATGGTCAGATACTAAACCCATTAATTGAATATCATCCGATTCAAGTAAACGTAAGTAATCATTTCTATCAGGTCTTATACCATTTAGTGAATTTTCAAGGATGTCTCCGATATCACTTGATTGAATTTGTTCAGTTTGTTGACTCAATTAATCTAAAATGATGCTTTTAGAATAATATTTAATCTTTGAGAAAAGTGAAACAAAGCAAACATAATCAGATGTAAAATTTTCAGGCTTGTATTGATTTTTGTAGTAAATTATTCACGTTATTTTTAAGTAGGGTGCAGAAATCAGATCAAACTATGGTAACTGGTGTTGAGATTAGATTAAATCGTATTTTGAGAGATGGAAAAATGCTTTGTATCCCAATGGATCATGGTATTTCAAATGGGCCTATTAAGGGGTTAGAGGATCCACATTCTGTAATTTATCAATGTGAGAATCATGGATTAACAAGTGTTATTATTAACAAAGGAATTCTCAAAACATTACCAAAACCAACTAAAGTTGGTATTCTAGTCCACTTTTCAAGTAGTACGTCTCTTTCTTTGTCTCCTAATCGAAAAATGCTAACAGGGGATGTGGAAGAAGCGTTACGGTTAGGTGCTGATGGAGTTTCAATTCATATCAACATTGGTGGAAAAGAAGAGCCAGAGATGTTAGAACAGCTTGGAATGATGGCCCATAAATGTCACCAATGGCATGTTCCATTATTAGCCATGATGTATCCAAGAGGGGAAAAGATCAAGGATCCGCATGATCCTGAAATTGTAGGTCACGTTGCTAGAATTGGAGCAGAATGTGGCGCAGACATCGTAAAAACAGTATACACTGGAGATATTGATTCATTTTCTAAAATTGTGAAAAGCACTCCAGTTCCCATAGTCATAGCTGGTGGGCCTAAAGCAAAATCAGATGATGATGTTTTACAAATGACTGAAGATGTAATGAACGCTGGTGCAAAAGGAATCACTTACGGCAGAAATATTTTTGCTCATAAAAATCCACAACAAATGGTTCAAGCACTAGCGGCAATCATATTCAACAAAGAAACAGCCAAGGAAGCAGCGAAAAAAATTGAGTAAAGCGCGTGAATTAATAATTTCGCCAAAGGTTTCAAAAAAACAACTTGGGAAATTTCTTCCTCAGTTAGAAAATGAGGGAATTAGAATGATTTACTGTGATCCTAAATCACTCGGAAAAATACGCACTAAGTTAATTACAATCTATCCCTCAAGTTCAGCAAAATATGTAATACTTGAAAGGGGTTCAGTCACCAAACTAAAAGGGAAGAAAATAGGAAGGAAATTCAAAATTTTATCAAATTCCGATATTGAGAATGTTTTAACATCTGCTAAAAAAGGACTAGATTTTGTTGTTATTGAAGTAAAGGATTGGAAAATTATTCCTCTTGAAAATATTATCGCAAAACTCCACAAGGTTCATACTAAAATTTTTGCGCTTGCTCAGAGTCCCAAAGAAGCTAGAAAAATGTTTTCGATTCTTGAAGTTGGAGTCGATGGAGTTATTTTCAGCACTTCTTCAATAAATGAAGTTAGAGAAACATTAGTGTATCTTGGAACAAAGAGTTTCGAATTAAAAAATGCTAAGATAATTGACATTAAGGAAGTGGGGGATGGGGAAAGAGTGTGTGTTGATACAGCATCGATGTTACACAAAGGAGAAGGAATGTTAATTGGAAATAGATCCAACTTTTTGTTTTTGGTACACAACGAATCAGTTGGTTCATCATTTACTTCTCCACGACCATTCAGAGTTAATGCGGGAGCAGTTCATTGTTATACTTTATCCCCTGATGGAACAACAAAGTATCTATCAGAAATTGAGACTGGAACTGAAGTCTTAGTTTTAGATTCAAAAGGAAAAGCAAGGAGAGTTACCGTTGGTCGTTCAAAAATAGAAAGACGTCCAATGTTGATGATTAAGGCCAAAGCTGGTAATGAAATAGGGGGGATAATTGCACAGGATGCTGAGACCATTAGATTTGTCAAACCAAATGGAAGATTAGTATCTGTGACACATCTAAAGAAAGGTGATACAGTTTTAGTTCATTCAAAAACTGCGATCGGCCGACATTTTGGCATGGAAGTTTCTGATGAATATATTCTTGAAAAGTAACCCATAATGAAATACAAAACTTGTGTGACGATAGCAGAAAAGACACCAAAGAGATTAAAAGTTGTTACTAAAAAAGCTCTAAAAAAATCGGATTATGTTGAATTAAGATTTGATTTTCTAAAACCTGAAAAAGTACCCGAAGCCTTAAAACTAGTAAAAAGCGATTTGAAAAAATCAGTCTGTACTTTAAGACCAAGATCAGAAGGAGGAAAATTCTCAGGGACCGAAAAAGAAAGGATTTCAATCTTGAAACTAATTGCGGAATACAATCCTTTTCTATTGGATGTTGAATTTAACTCTCTTAAGAAAAACAAGTTGTTAACAAATTATCTCAAAATAACGAAAACGCCAATTTTGGTATCTTGGCATGATTTTAAAAAAACCCCAAACTTCTCATTTCTAAATAAAATATTCAAGAAAATGAGAAAATTTTCAAAAAACATCAAAATTGTAACCAATGCAAAGTATGCAGAGGATTCAGCCTTGGTCTTATCTCTGTATGGAATTGCTTCTAGAACAAACTTGATTGCTTTTTCTATGGGCGATTTTGGAAAAATGTCAAGAATTCTTTGCCTTTATCTTGGTAGTCCTTACACATATGTTTCGCTAGGTAAGCCCATTGCACCTGGACAATTTAGTCTAGATGAAATAAAATCAATTTCAGGTTAGAAAAGTGAATATGTTTACAAATTGCATTAAACTAAACTTTAGAGTTTAAATGAATCTCTCATAAGAAAAAATTAGATGATGAAAACATATGCTGTGATAGGGGATCCAATTGATCGTTCTTTATCACCTAATATTCATAATGCTGCATTCAAAGAACTGGGACTAGATTGCGCCTATATTGCTTATAGAATTCCAAAAGGTGATCTAGAAGATGGGATTGAAGGATTAAAAAAAATCAAAATCTCTGGATTTAATGTTACCATACCACATAAGGTTGACATCATGAAATTCTTAGATGAGGTAGATGAAGATTGTAGTATCATAGGAGCAGCAAACACTGTTTCCAACAATGATGGTAAATTAAAAGGATACAACACAGATATGGATGGTTTTTTAGAACCAATCAAAAGAAGAAATATTGTAATTAAGAATTTAAATGCATTAATCATTGGGTCCGGTGGCGCAGCTAGAGCAATAGTTGCTGGTCTTGCAAAAGAAGGAATCAATACAATAACCATCGCTAACAGAACTAAAGAAAATGCAATTGCGCTAAGTGAATTTGCGCAAAAAATGGGAACCAACGCAAATTCAATTTCCTTAGGAGAGATGGATGATCATTCTTCTAAATGTAACTTAATTGTGAATGCAACTCCCATTGGGTTAAAAAATGAGCCTAGCCCAATTAAGGTTGAAACAATCAATCAGGATACAGTGGTATATGATATTGTGTCTATGCCAATGAATACTGATCTGATTCAAAAATCAAAAAAAATTGGCGCCACTGTAATTTATGGTTATGAAATGCTATTAGGTCAAGCGACTAGAGCATTTGAAATTTGGCATAATGCAAAAGCTCCTTATGAAGCCATGAAACGAGTAATTCTTGGTGGTTTTTGATGACGGTCGTGAAGGCCAAAATCCATGGCGCCGTATCGATTGTAAATGCAATTGCTACTGGCAAAGGTTCAACTCTTGGCATTAATCCAAAAGTTGAAGTAGAAATAGAAAGATCGCCAGGTACTGGAATAATCTTAGAATCTGAAAATGAAAACATCAGTTCAAAACTTATTAAAAAAACAATAGAGAAAATTGTTTCAAAAAAACAACTACAGAAAGTAAAATTACGTGTGGTCTTAGAATCTGAAATTCCAACTGGGTATGGCCTTAAAAGTTCAAGTGCAATATCAACAGTAGTTGCACTTTGCTGTGCGAATTTATTCAAACCACAAAAAAACGATTCGCAAATTTTACTTGCAGGAGTAAATGCTTCTATTGAAACAAAAGTTAGTGTAACAGGAGCTTTTGATGATGCTTGTGCTTGTTTTTATGGGGGTTTTTTAGTCACTGATAATTATAACCGAAAAATTATTTGTTCTAAAAAAGCACCTTCCAATCTAAGAGTTGTTGTATTCATTCCTAAATCAAGAAAGCGGGGCAATATCAAAAAGCTCAAAACATTAGATGCTGTTTTTGATAGAGCTTGGAATTTTGCCAAAAATTCAGATTACTGGAACGCAATGATCTTAAATGGGTTAGCAACATCCTCAATTTTAAATTCCAATCCCAAAATAATTACAAATTTAGTTGCGAATGGTGCTATTGGTGCTTCAATTTCAGGTAATGGGCCAGCAATAGCCGCTGTAGCAAAACCATCCAACATATCAAACATTAAGAAAGTATTCTCACATTTAGAAGGTAGGACAAATGTCTTTCAAATAAATAACAAAAAGGCTGAGGTTCATGAATTGTGAAGTTGAAAAATCAAAAATTTCCGGAGAGTTGGTTTGTCCACCAAACAAAAGTTATACTCATAGAGCAGTTTTTTTAGCATCACTTGCAAGAGGAGAGAGTATTATCAAAAATGCTCTTTTTTCAGATGATACTAATGCAACAATTGGAGCTTGTAAAAAATTTGGTGTAGAAATTAAAAAATTAGAAAATAAATTAGTTATTAGAAATTCAAATCAAATCATTCAGCCATCTACCATTGACGCTGCCAATTCTGGTACAACGATAAGGATTGCATCAGCTTTAGCAAGTCTTGCTGATGGAAAAACGACACTTTCTGGCGATCATAGTCTCAATCAGAGACCTATGCAACCATTATTGAATGCGTTAGAATCACTTGGAGCGAAATGTTCATCAATAGAAGGCCATCCTCCAGTTACGATTTCGGGAAAAATTATTGGTGGTGAAGTTACAGTCCCTGGCGATATCTCAAGTCAATTTATTTCAGCATTATTGATAGTTGCTCCTCTTTCCCAAAATGGAATTGTTTTAAACATAGAAGGAATCCTAGTATCAAAACCTTATCTTGATGCCACAATTGCTTCTATGAAGAAATTTGGGGTTCATGTAAAAACTGACATTATTTACAAAAAATATACAATACCGCCACAAATCTATAACGCGACAACATTTACTATTCCATCGGATTATTCTAGTTTAGCACTATTACTTTCAGCATGTGTTCTAATTGGAGATAATTTAAAAATTCAAATTACTGCTAGTGAATTACCACAAGCTGATGAAGCATTTATTGATATTTTGAAAAGAATGGGAGTTGATGTTTCTATAGATGAAAATTACATTAGCGTCAAGTCTCTAGAAAAAGTGCATGGAGGTAAATTTGATTTAAACAACTCTCCAGACTTGTTACCACCTTTGTCAATACTTGCATTAAAAACAAAAAATTCAATTGAAATTTTTAACATAAAACATGCTAGGTACAAAGAAACAGATAGAATTTCAGTTATTGGTCGTGAGCTTCAAAAATTTGGAATCAATATAGAGGAAAAAGAGGATGGTTTGATTTTACATCCTGTAGAGGAACCTACAGGGGCAAATCTAAACTCAGAAAATGATCATAGGTTATTCATGGCATTCTGCATTGCAGGTATGTATGTAGGAAACTGTAGTGTTTCGGATCCTGAATCAGTAGATATTTCATATCCGAATTTCATTGAAGAGTTGATCAGTGTGGGCGGAAAAATAAAATTGTCGCATAAGGAATTATAAGCATCATTCAATGTTTCTTAATTATTGTCAGGAAGTTCAATAGGTAAAGGATTAGTTTTAACTAGTTTTGGGGAGAGTCATGGTAGATGTGTTGGTGCTGTACTGGATGGATGTCCTGCTGGATTATCTATTGATGAAAAAGATATTCAAAAAATGCTTGATTTGAGAAAACCTGGACAATCAAGCATTACAACGCAAAGAAAGGAAGAAGACAAGGTTGAAATTCTTTCAGGAACTTTCAGAGGGTTTACTACTGGTGCGCCAATCTCTATGATCATATGGAATAAAGATCAAGATCCACGTGCATATGATAGTCTAAAAACAAAGCTTAGACCTGGTCATTCAGATTATCCTGCTATGATAAAATACAAAAAATTCAATGATTACAGGGGTGGCGGCCGGTTCTCAGGAAGATTAACTGCCACATTTGTTATGGGAGGAGCTATTGCAAGAAAGTTATTGAAAGAATCTTTGGGAGTTGAAACTCACTCCTATACATTACAAATTGGAAAAATTCGAATGAATAAAGGTCTCACTTCTAAAATGACTAAATTAATTTATTCTAATGAAGTGAGATGCCCAGATAAAACTTATGCAAAAAAAATGAAGAGTGCGATAATTAATGCACGGAAAAAAGGAGATTCATTAGGTGGAATAATAGAATCAATCACTACAAATTTACCAACTGGTATTGGTGAACCAATTTTTAGCTCGATTGAATCCGATATGAGTAAAGCAATATTTTCAATTCCTTCTGTGAAAGGGATTGAGTTTGGTTCAGGTTTTCAAGGATCAAGTAATTTTGGTTCAGAGAACAATGATCTATATCAATATAAAAAAGGAAAAATTGTTACTAAGACTAATAATGCTGGAGGCATTTTAGGTGGAATCTCAACTGGAATGCCGATAGTGATGCGCGTAGCATTCAAACCTGTTTCTTCAATTGCAAAAAAACAAACTACTATAGATATTAAAACAAAAAAACTAACGATATTGAGTGTAAAAGGACGACATGATCCTTGCGTAGTACCAAGAGCGCCTCCAGTGGTAGATTCTCTTGTATCACTCACGCTTGCTGATCTTGCGTTACAAGGTGGCTTCATAAAATTAGTTCTTTAAAGCATGTCCAACATAGACCAATTGCGCAACAAAATTGATGGGATTACTCTAGAGATGATTAAATTATTACAATCACGTATTGAAATAGCCAAGGAAATCGGAGAAATTAAAAAAAATCTTGGAAAAGGAATCACTGATGAAACAAGAGAAGAAAATCTAAGATCTAAAGTGATTTCAGTATGTAATGAAATTGGTCTTGATGATTCAATTGGAACAAAATTATTGAATTTTCTACTCAATGAGTCAGTAAAAGTCCAATCCACTAAAAATCAAACACATCTTACAATTTTCCTCAAGGCAAAAACTCTTGAAGAGCAAGGGAAAAATATCATCCATATGGAAGTTGGAGAACCAGATTTTCAACCTCCGATAGAAGTAAAAAATGCATTGGAACAGGTTTATGATCAAGGATTTGTAAAATATGGTCAGGCAAAAGGAATGTCAAAATTTAGAGCGGCTTTAGCAAAAAAAACTGCAGAAACTTATGGAATTAGTATAGACAAAGAAAAAATTTTGGTATCACCAGGAGCAAGGTTTTCTGTTTTCTTAGCGATTTCTACATTATTAACACCTGGAGATGAAATTATTGTGATTGAGCCAGCATGGCCCGCATACAAAGATTGCACTTTAAATGCTGGAGTCAAATTAAGGGCAATTAAAACTACACTCGAGAAGGAATGGGAGCCCAACATAGATGAAATTAAGAATTCGATAAATTCTAACACAAGAATGATTGTTCTTAATTATCCAAACAATCCTACCGGTAAAATTCTTTCAACTAAAATACAAGATGACATAATTCAGCTTGCAATTAAAAATGATTTGTATGTATTAAGTGATGAGATTTATTCTCAGTATTGTTACAAAGATTGGAAAAGTGTTTTACTGTATAATTATAAAAAAAGCATAGTTACCCAATCTTTTTCAAAATCCCACGCTATGACGGGATTCAGAATAGGGTACGCCATAGCTAATCCAGAAATAATAGATAAAATGGCTAAATTGCAAGCATTATCACTAACAAATGTTTCAGAACCAATTCAATTTGTAGCACTACAAGCACTTGAAGCTGATACATCTAATAATTCTAATATAATGAAATCTAGACTGGATTCATTGACAGAAAAAGCAAAAGAAATTGGACTTGATTTTGTAAAACCTGATGGTTCAATGTATCTTTTTGCTAAAGTGAAAAAAGATGGTTTTGATGGAACCAAATTTGCAAATGACCTATTAGAACATGGTCTTGCAGTTGCCCCAGGAGAAGGATTTGGAGATTACAGAGATTTTATTAGAATTTCTGCATGCCAAGACGAAAAGAAACTAATGGAGGGCATGGCAATACTTGATACTATTCTGAGGGGTAAGGATTGACAAAAAAAATTACAATCATCGGTGCAGGTGGAAAGATGGGCCAATGGTTTGTAAAATACTTTGAATCAGCTGGTTTTGAAGTAACAGGCTACGATTCTGAAAATAAAATTCCTGGGAAATCGATTATAAAATCAGATTCACTTGTGGGTGGAATTTTGAATGCAGATTATGTATTATTATCCACCCCAACGAGACGTACGCCAGAGATCATTAGATTAATTGCTAAAGAAATGAAACGTGATACATATCTCATTGAAATTTCATCACAGAAATCTAAAACAATTGCAGCGCTTTTAAAAATGCCAGCAAAAATAAATCCAATTTGTATTCATCCAATGTTTGGTCCAGGAGCTAAAAAAATCAAGGGTCAAAACATTATTTCAATACCTGTCAAAGATGCAAAGAAGGAACTTTCAGTTGCAAGATCACTCTTTACAGGTGCTAATTTTGTTACGATTGATGCCGTTGAACACGATAAAAAAATAGCGACGATTTTAGGCCTTACACATCTAATGAATTTGGTTTTTGCAAATATACTGTCAAAAGATGAAAAGGTTTCACTTACAGAAAAAATGTCAGGTACAACTTTCAAAGTACAGAAAATTTTAGCAGAGAGTATAATGACTGAATCCCCTGAGTTAATTGAAACTATTATCGCGAATCCAGAAATCAGAAGAGCAGCTGAAGAATTTTGGAGAGACTTCGGTAGATTACTTACTGAGGTACAGGAAGGAAAAACTGAAGAAGTTGTGAATTATGTGAAAGCATGTCAAGAACGTCTAACGAAGAATGTAGATTTACAGTCATCCTACAAAAAATTTGCATCTATGGCTAATGCGATAGAAAAAAAGTAAAATGAAATGCGCTCAACAAAAATTGTAACATCATTCATAAAAAATAATGATAAATTTCTCATCTTAAAACGAAGTAAAAATGTGAAAACGATGAAAGATTTGTGGGCAGGAATAAGTGGCATTATTGAAAAAAATGAAACCCCTCTGGAAAGAGCAAAAATTGAAATTTTTGAAGAAACTGGAATAAAAGAAGATCAGAT
>JACZSC010000027.1 GCA_022574415.1 Nitrososphaerota archaeon
CTTCTGCAGGAGTGATGTGTGTAATGGATCCATCAAGTTCCATCATTCTAGGTTGTTGGAGTTTTACTTTACCAAGCTGAATTTTATAAGGATACTCTGCATTTTCAATTTCAATTTGAGCCACTTCATTAATGATACTTTGTAATCCCCTTTCCAAAAATTCGTCAAATGAATTCAAATGTTGACGAGCTATACCTTCTCTTTTAAGAATATCTTGAATAATTGCCCATCTTTTGTTTGTTGATTCTATCAATTACACTTCCACCACGTATCTGTAGTACAAACTGTGGCCAGCGGTACTACTTTTTCTTGTAATCTTGATCATGTCACCCGGTTTAACGCCAAGACCGACGATTGCAGGATCAGTAACAAAAATCAATGGAAGTTCGGTAAGTTTGCAATTGAATTTTTCTAACGTTTCTTCAGCATCTTTTTTAGACATTACCTCATGTTTGGGAACATATACGTGGTCAGGAACTAGAATCGGATTTTTTTTAGAGGCCATGTGATAAAACCTCATAACTAACATTAGCTGTAATATAACAGAGAATAAACAAACATCAAAAAATCACCGAGAGGTTAATATATATCTAATCTGGTGGTGAGCCAAAAATTCATTTTTTGAGTCAAGATTATTTTTAGCAACCTTAAATAATATTAATTGAGGCGTTATCATAATGAGATCTCACTTTATGGTGTTTGTTTTAACAGCAATTTTAGTCCTAAGTATTGGAGTAACACCAGCATTTGCACAAATAGACGTGCCCATTGTTGTTACAACTGAACAACCTTCGTATCAAGAGGGTGACAAAATTGTGATATTGGGTGAAGTTAAAGAGATCCTATCTGGTAATCAAGTAACAATTCAAGTTTTTGAACCAGATTTTGGCAATAGAGTGTATATCAATCAGGTTAGTGTTGGAGCTGATAGGACTTTCACTGATCAAATAACTGCTGGGGGACCTCTTTGGGCTTCCTCTGGAAGTTATAAGATAATGGTGCTCTATGGTACTCAAGCTAGAACTGCTGAAACAACATTTGAGTTTGGAGGAACAACAGGTATAGGAACAACACCACCCTCGGGACAATCATTGACTGTTGAAGGGTTTGGAATAGGCTATCAAATAACTGGTGGAAATATTATTAGTATCACTCCAGACATTGATCAAAGTTCATTAATTATTGTAATAGAAGCAGTTGATGATGGTGAATTAACAATCACATTACCAAGAGAAGTAATTGATGCTAAAATTGGTGATGCTGATGATGACTTCTTTGTCTTAGTTGATGCTGAAGAAGTAGACTTTGATGAAACAAAGACTGACTTAGACAGAACTCTAACAATTGGATTTTCTGCTGGATCTGAAGAAATAGAAATAATAGGCACTTTTGTGATTCCAGAATTTGGTACCATTGCGGCCTTGATTCTTGCAGTGGCAATTATATCAATAATTGCAGTTTCTGCCAAAACAAGACTAAGCATAATACCAAAATACTAGATCATCAAATTTTTTCATTTTTTTAAATATACATAAATACTCTCGTTGTTGCATCTTTGATAAGATGAGTCTTAAAAGACCGACAATGATGTTCACATTTTTCTTGCTGAGTGTATCTATCCTTTCGGGATTTGCATTTCAAGATTTCGCATATGCGGAAACTGGTATGGAAGTATCAGTAAATGCTGATGAGGGCTCTACAACTATTTCAGTGAGTGGCCATACAAGCGTCAAGAATAACGACATCACTATTATGGTCCAAGCACCGAATGGCAACATAATCGCGGTATATCAGGTATCACCTGATGCAAATGGCGACTTTATGAAGGATATTCAAATAGGTGGATCGCAATGGAATCAAGATGGTATGTATACTGTAAAAGTTCAACAAGGTTCGAGTACACTATACAGTTTTAAACTACAAGCTGAGGTGAATGGAGGAATTACTGCTGCAACTTCGGTTTCCGATTCAACATTAGAATTAGGAATTGGTGAAGTTAGTCCCATAATAGGTAGTACTAAAGATGTCAGTGGTTTGACAATTACAGCTGATGTCATTCTAGGTGCCACATCAATTCCAATAAGTGGTCATACAGATCGTTCCAATAATGATGTCACTATTGTGGTAACATCACCAAATGGTAGCATAGTTTCAGTTGATCAAGTAACACCTGATGCAAATGGTGACTTTATGCTCGAAATTCAAACAGCTAGTGAGTTGTGGAGACAAAATGGTATGTACACTATATCCGCTCAACAGGGAGACAATCCTAACTACAAAGATTCAGTAGAAGTAGAAATAGTGGATGGTGCTGTGATTCCAGAATTTGGTACCATTGCGGCCTTGATTCTTGCAGTGGCAATTATATCAATAATTGCGGTTTCTGCCAAGACAAGACTAAGCATAATACCAAAATACTAGATCTGCAAATTTTTTCATTTTTTTAAATATACATAAATAGAGACAGTGTTAAAGCGCAAACAAGATGAACACTCGTACATCGTACGTTTTAGTTGCTATTCTGGCCGCAGTTGGAGCTATGTCAATCTCATCTGCTTTTGCACTTGAACAAGCATGTCCCGATTGTGATGCAGATGGAGTAATAACAGCTAAAGAAGCTTTGCTTAAAGAAGTACCCATATCTGTTTGGACAGATGGTCTAACATATGATCACGAATCAACAATTCGTGTTGATGGTCAAGTTGCTAACATCAGAGCAGGCACTCCAGCTACTTTGATAGTGACTAGTCCAACTAATAATATAGTGACAATTGATCAGCTATCTATAGATAGCAACGGAATGTTTAGTACAACTTTGAGTACTGCAGGCAACTTGTGGAAATACGATGGTATCTATACTATTAAAGTTCAGTATGGAGGCGAAGCAGTAAACAACAAAGTTCTTGTTGAACTCACAGGTGGAATCCCGTACGAATCAACTATTTCTGAACCGACAATTCGATGTGGAGCATCTGAACTATCTGTAACTGGCGCTTGTGTACCTTTCAGCATTTCTGGTGCTACAGCAACAGGAGCATGGTTTAGTAGTGAAACCAATTCATTAACTGTAAAAATTTCAAGTTTTGATGATGGAATACTTACAGTTAATCCCTCAAGCGATGCAATTAGAGGCATATTCATGGTTCTAGTTGATGATCAAGAATGGGATGATGTAGACATTAATGGAAATGAAGTAACCGTGATGTTTCCAGCTGGGACTGAAGAAATCGAGATCATAGGTACTTTCGCAATACCAGAATTTGGTACCATTACGGCCTTGATTCTTGCAGTGGCAATTATATCAATAATTGCGGTTTCTGCCAAGACAAGACTAAGCGTAATGCCAAAATTCTAACTATTCCTTTTTCTATTTTTCAAATAATGTAATAGTAAAGGAAATATACAATTTCCATTCACCCTTCTCGTGAACCCAAAAGTTTTCTTTTTTGTGATCATATTGTTTTTTTTCACAACTTCTAGTTTTGCTCAAGAGCCTATTTTAGTTGAGGTATCAAGCAGTTCATATGAAGAGGGAGATATTATTGTTATTTCTGGAAAAGTATCTACTATCATATTAGATTATCAAGTTACCATTCAAATTTTTAATGAGGATAATAATTTAATTGAAATAAGACAGATTGTTGTTGCTCAAGATGGTAGTTTTACAACAACTATTATTGCTCAGGGTCCACAATGGCAAAATGAAGGCAATTATGCAATTAGAGCATCTTATGGAGAGGGCAATGTGGCAGAAGCTAACTTCGAGTTTTTTTTGTATAAAGAAATAGCTGAACTCTCCGACTATTATGAAGTTGATGCCAAACCCTATGGAACCTTTGATGTTGAATATATCATTAGGGGGGGTATTTTGGAAACAATGAAAATAGAACCAGAAATTTTTGCTCTGATTGTTGATATAGAATCAACTAGTGATGGAAGTATAATACTGGATTTACCAAGGGAGGCAATTGATGCGAAAAAATCAGATGGTTCTGATGATCTTTTTATAATTATAATTGATGGTATGGAAGTCATTTATGATGAAGCTATAACTAATGAAAATACTAGAACAATAACAATTCAATTTGAAGAAGGTGATTCTGATATTATTGTTATTGGAACACAGATTATTCCTGAATTTGGAACAATAGCACCTTTGATTTTAGCTGTTTCTATTATTTCTGTAATTATTTTATCTACAAAGAAAAAAATGCAAATAGGATTAAATTAATTAAAAATTAGATTATTGAGATAATCAATCCGCAATTACATTAATCTTACCTGCCCTATATCCTTCAGGATCAACAACAACTGAAGTAAATCCAAATTGTTTTAATTTTGAACATATTGTATGAAATATTTTTCTGTTTTTTAATAGATTTAAATCGTTTTGCAAAAGTTCTATCTTTGCAATTCCATCTAAATCTCTTACACGTATATGGTTAACATCAAGTATTTTCTTCAAAAATTGTTCACTAATCTCAATTCTTAAAAGACGTTCCTGAGTAATACTTTGACCCCAAGGAATTCTAGAAGCTAGACAAGAATTTGATGGTTTATCAAAAATTGACAGACTTGCTATTTTAGCTCCATCTCTTATATCTTTTTTAGAAAATTTAGTCTCAACCAGAGGACTTTGAATTCCACTATCTTTCATTGCTTTAATTCCTGGGCGATAATCATTCAGGTCATCTAGATTGGTTCCATCAACAATTACATCGGCTTCAATTTCTTTTGCAAAATTGTTGAGATGATAAGCAAGCTCGCTCCTACAATGAAAACATCTATTCTTATCATTTCTCACAAAATCTTCATTTTCTAATTCATTATATTCAATGATTTGATGAGAAATGCCAATTTCACGACATACTTTTTTTGCTGTGTTTAATTCTTCTTGAGATAAAGTTTTGTAATCAGCAGTTACTGCAATGGTCGATTTTCCTAACTTTTGAAATGCTGCATAAGCAACCAAAGCACTATCCACCCCACCAGATAAGGCTATGATGACTTTATCTTTATTTTCAAACCAGTTTATCAATTCATTTAATTTATTCATGTGGAATCCAACTTTTTCTTTACTTTGGATTTGATTAATTCTCCAGTTTCTCTGAAAGATTTGTTCAACAAATTTGAAATTTGTTTTACATCATCAAATTCTAGCTTAAAATTCTTAGAGTTCTTATTAGCAGTTTTATAGTGTACGGTGAAGTTTTGGCCATCAATAGTTACAGGAATTGATTCTAGTGATCTTGGTACTGTGAAACGTTCTGATGTACGGATCCGTACCCCCAAAGTTCCTGTTTCACTAATTAACAAATTCATAATATCATGAACAGAATTTGAATCACAAATGACAGAAATTAGATTTGTAGGTCTTCCTTTTTTTGTGATCGCATATGAAATTGTAACATCTTTAGCACCTTTAGACATTATATTTTCAATTAAATTTCCTAAAATTTCACCTGATACATCATCAACATTTGTTTCTAAAACTTTTACAGAGTCCTTAATTAGAATATTGGCTTCTACACCTTGAACTATTTTTAAGACGTTTGAAAATCCTTCAAAGTCTTTTTTTCCAGCTCCATAACCAATTGATTTAACTTTTAGTGAGGGGTAAAATTCAGAACATTCATTTGTTAGACTTACCAGCAAGCTTGCACCGGTTGGAGTTGTAAGTTCTTCTTTTACATTTCCTCCACAAATTATAATATTAGAGTTTCTAAAAATTTCTAGAATTCCACTTGCAGGATTTGAGGTAGTTCCATGAGAGAAAGTAACAGTTCCACCCCCAACAGCAACGGGGGATGTAACTATATGATCATCAAAAAATTTTAAATCATCTAAAGCAATTGCAGTTCCAATAATATCTACAACAGTATCAATACTTGAAGCCTCATGAAAGTGTACAGACACTAATGGGTAACCATGTATTTTGGATTCAGCTTGCATTAGAACATCAATGCTGGATATAGCGAAATTCTTTGCTTTTTCTGAAAGAGTTAGTTTTTCTATAGAATCCTGAATGCATTTTTTTATTTCAATTCCTTTTCTTTCGTGAACTTTTTCATCTACCTCTAGAACAAGTGTTGTGGCCTCAGTGCCATGTTTTTTTACACTTTCAAAATCAATTTTTTTAATTTCAGAACCATCCAGAAATTTTTCTGCGGTTTTAATTCCGTCAATTATTTTTGATTTATTTGCACCTAAATTTACCAAGGCGGAAAGTAACATGTCGCCAGAAATTCCAGCTATTTGTGGATCTATAACAATTACCATAAAAGGAAAATCATTAAAAATGAATATAAATTCTATCGAAAATTATCTGACTGTTCATTAGATTTAATTATTAATAATTCAGACCGCACTTCATGATTACAATTATTGGTGCTGGGAAAGTAGGCGGGGATGCCGCATTATTTTCTGCGCTCAGAAATTTAGATGATCAAATTCTTTTGCTTGATATTGTTGAGGGCTTGCCTCAGGGCGAAGCAATGGACATTAACCATGTACTTTCTGAGCAGGGTATTGATGTTGAGATTAAAGGCTCGAATGATTATTCAGATATGAAGGGTTCGAATATTGTTGTGGTTGTTGCTGGCTTGGGAAGAAAGCCCGGAATGACAAGAATGGATCTCTTGCAAAAAAATGCTGGAATTGTAAAAAGTGTTGTTGAAAATATAAAAAAATATGCAGAGGACTCTATGATTATTCCTGTTACAAATCCTCTTGATCCCATGGCCTATATCTGTTACAAGGTTTCTGGTTTTGAAAGAAACAGAGTGTTTGGAATGGGAGGAATGTTAGACTTATCTAGATTCAAACAATTTATTCATGAAGCAACAGGGCATTCCCGTCATTCAATACGTGCGTTAGTTATTGGTGAACATGGTGAAAACATGTTACCGTTACCAAGATTTTCAAGCGTGTCAGGAATTCCATTGACATCATTGTTATCTAAAGAAAAGCTTGATGAATTAGTTCAGAATACCCGCAAAGTTGCGGCAAAAGTAATAGAACTTAAAGGGGCAACAGTTCATGCACCAGGCAATGGAATTTCAGCTATCATTGATTCTGTTGTGAATAACAAAAAGCAAGTTTTGCCAATAGCTACCTATCTTGATGGAGAGTATGGTTATTCTGATGTAACTATCGGGATACCAGCTGTGATAGGAAAAAATGGTGTTGAAAAGATTATTGAATTAGATTTGAATGATGAAGAAAAAGAAATGTTCGACAAAGGGGTTGAAAGTGTCAAAAACGCCATCTCAGGTATTCAAATCTAATTAGATATTTATCCAAAAAGTAGTTAGAGTTTACGTTGGAATTAGATGAAATTTTAGATTCTGTAAAAGCTGGAAAAATTTCTAGTGCAAAGGCTCGCAAATTATTGTCATTATATTCAATACAAAAAATTGAGGATTTCGCTCAGATCGATATTGACCGTAAAAAACGACGTGGAATTCCAGAGGTAGTCTTTGCACAAGACAAACAATTATCGGAAATTAAAAAAATTATTCAAGCTGTATTAAAAAAATCAAATTCTATTTTGGTTTCACGCCTAAACAAAAAAGATGGTGTCAAAATAAAACTATATGCTAAAAAATTAAATCTAAAAATAGATACTGGAAAAAAATCTAGCTCGATTCTTTTATACAAAAAACCAATAAAGAATTCTGGTGGCAAAGTAGGAATTCTAAGTGCAGGTTCCTCAGACATTGGTGTCGCTGAAGAGGCTAGATTAATGTGCAGTACTATGAATTGTGAATGTGTTTGCAGCTATGATGTTGGAGTAGCTGGCATGCATAGGCTTTTTCCTGTACTTAAGAAGTTCATTTCTAATGATGTTGATGCTATAATTGTAGTAGCTGGAATGGAAGGAGCTTTACCAACATTAGTTTCTTCATTGGTTGATATTCCTGTAATTGGGGTTCCAACATCGATTGGATATGGATATGGGGAAAAAGGAATTGGAGCTTTAGCTGCAATGTTACAAAGCTGCTCATTGGGCTTATCTGTTGTGAATATAGATAATGGAATTGGAGCAGGAGCGGTGGCGGCGAATATAGCTAATAGAGCAAATAGAAAAAGAATAAAATAATTTTCAACAAAATAGTACTTACACAGACCTTCATTTTTTAGAATCGAGTCATCAAAAATAAAATTCAAAATATTATGAAAAGTGAAAAAATCTTCTCGTAAACGATATATAGTATACTTAAAGGAATTGAAGTGATATTGGCTGGAAAAAGAATTGTTTTAACTGCAGATCGTAGTTTGATGACAAATTATAGAGGCAATTTCCTATATGGTTTCATAGCATGTGGACCATACGACGTTCTACCAGAATGGGTTTTTGACAAGGTCTTTTGTCCTGTAGTGGAAACTGATCCCAATACCGGAGAAGTAAAGGTTGCACAAGTAGGTTTGAGGAGGGTTGAGAGTGCTTTGTTAAAAGGTTACAAACGTGATGAGGTTTTTTTAGCTAATCCTGATTATCTTGAAAAATCTGTTGGGAGTGACACAAAAGTAGTTGGAATAAATGTTATGGATCCATTAGGGATGGCTCCAGTAACTACCACCATGTCTCCAGAAAGATTATCCTATGTTGCAATGAAATTCAAGAGAATGTGTGCACAAATAATTCAGTTGAAAAAGAAATACAATTTTCATGTCGTTGTTGGAGGAAATGGTGCTTGGGAATTAGCGAAGACAGATAGAATGAAGATTCATGGAATTGATACAGTTGTTGTTGGTGAGGCAGATGAATTAGCATTAGATTTATTTAATGATTTAGAAAAAAATGATGCCCCTGAACTAATGCATTGTTTTGTAAAAAATATTCAAAATATTCCAATTATAGAAGGACCAACAGTTAATTCATTAATTGAAGCTATGCGGGGTTGTGGAAGAGGCTGTGACTTTTGTGATGTTAATAAAAGATCCAAGAAGGATCTACCTTTAGAAAGACTTCAGCATGAAGCAAGGATAAATTTGGATTATGGATTTGATTCAATTTGGTTGCACTCTGATGAGATGCTACTTTATGGGTGCGATAATAAAGACTTCCAACCAAATTATGATGCAATAATGGGATTATGGAAGGGGCTTAAAGGAATTGGTGCAAACTTTATTGGAACTACGCATATGACATTTTCTGGAGTAGTTGCAGACCCAAAACTCATACGTGATATGTCTGAAGTGAATGAAATGCACAAAAATGGAAGATGGCTTTCAACTAATTTGGGAATAGAAACAGTAGCACCTAGAATGGTGGAAAAACATCTTGGTGTTAAAACAAAACCATTCTCAAATGATGAATGGGGATGGGTTGTAAGAGAGGGCGCTAAAATCTTAAATGAAAATCATTGGTTCCCAGCTGCTACAATCATTATTGGGTGGCCGGATGAAGCTCCTGATGAAGTACAATACACAATTGATATGATGGGTGACTTTAGAGCAACTGGCTTTAGAGGACTTGTAGCTCCATTGCTCTACCAAGATTTTGGCGAAAAAAATTCCATGCATTTTGGTAATCTGAATGAAGCACAGTTTACGCTCTTTTGGAAATGTTGGGAGCATAATTTGAGAGTAATTAATGATATCATCCCAATTATTCTTCGAAACAAGACCTATGGGCCACCGATGAAGGTGTTTATGTATGGACTTCTTAAA
Source organism: Nitrososphaerota archaeon (assembly GCA_022574415.1). Classification (GTDB taxonomy): domain Archaea; phylum Thermoproteota; class Nitrososphaeria; order Nitrososphaerales; family Nitrosopumilaceae; genus DRGT01. The sequence goes on from JACZSC010000027.1 coordinate 9,676, forward strand.
GTTGGTACTTGGGCAATCATGCGATATTTACGAGGATTATGTAAAGATCTTTTCAATGGAAGAACTCCTGATGAGATTATAGAGAAATATGCAAGGAGTCGTTCTGTAACTGCCCCAGTATATACAAAATAAGTCTATAATTTTTCTAGTGCTGCGTCTGCCATAGTATTTCTCTTTGGCGTAATAGAGACAAAATAGTTCTTATCTGCTCTTTCAATAGAATCAACTTTTTTGTATGTCTTTGAACTCATATCAAATTCGTATATTCCATTTTCAAGATTGCCTTTTACATAAATCATCAAATAACTATCTCCAGTTGCAGGACTCAATGGAATGAATGCCATAACAAAACCCTTGTAAGAGTTGACTGGCATTGTGTTTTTCATTGGAGGTGTAGCTGCAGACATGTACATAAAAATATCTTCAATTGTTTCAAATTCCTCATATTCAACATGCATTATAATTATTGGATTTTTTTGAATATAATAACTTACGGAGTTTTTGATAGGTTTTATTTTTTAGATTTGAAGTGCTTATGCACTTTGTAGATAAATGTAGTAGGTGCAACAATATACAATCCAAGATTTAATGCAATGACTGAAATTCCAAATCCTAATACTTCAACTTCGGAACCGCTATCTGCTAAGGTCATAATAGATAGTGAAGAAATCATTGGTGTAATGAATAATTTTACTGCTTCCTTGAAGATTGGACTTTGACGCTCCAAATCAGCTATAGTTGGTGAGAAAGAGTAATAGAATTGGTTGAATGTAGTCATAAATGCGGATCCTGAAGAAGTACTAAGAACTGTATTATCCCTAATTTCTCTAAGGAATTGAACTTGTGGTGCTAATTCTGAACCATATGTTGCAGTTGCAATGAGACATCCTCCTCCACGTTGTTCTTCAACAACACAAACACCATCCTTTAGAACAGTTCCTGCACCACAAACTGGTTCTGGTTCAGGCTCTGGTTCTGGTTCAGGTTCTGGTTCTGGTTCTGGTTCTGGCTCTGGTTCAGGCTCTGGTTCTGGTTCAGGTTCAGGTTCAGTTGGTGGTGGAGGTGGTGGAGCACCTAAAGCTGTAAATGAAAATGTGGTTGAAATTTTTTGAGTTCCATATTGTACACGTATTTCATAATCTCCACTAGTCTTCATTGTTCCGCCAGCAGTAATAGAATGTGAATATGCTCCACTAGAATCTGGCATTACTTGTGCAATAGCAACAATGTTTCCTGTTGAATCAACTAAAAGTATAGTAACTGGAACTGGATAATTTTCATTAAGAGTTTTTATCATTCCAGAAATTCTTATTATGTCATCACCATCATATGAAGGCTGATCTGTTTCTACAGAAAAGGGAGCGCCAGCAGTACCATCACCACCTTCAAATGCATTAACACACACCCCATCTACAATTACATCATCTGGGTTGGGACATGATGTGACTTGAGCAAATGAGGATGCTGAAAATCCATAGGACAAAATTGAGATAACCATCATTGCTAATAGTAGGCGCCCTGGAATAGTCATGTGCTGGATTCTAAAAACGTTCAAGGGTATTTATGTATTAAGTGAAAAAAAATTTGACACCATGATATCCTGATTAAAACCTACTCTCGTTTTTAAGTAGAAACAAAAAATTTGAAAAGTTAATCCTCAAACAGATAGTTTTTTGAATTTTTTACCCATACTAGTAATAGTTGGCAAGTCCATAAAATATGAAGAAATGTCCATATTTGTTAATAGGACCAAAGTTCTGAAGATTTCTCTCTTTGCAATACTTTCTGCTTTTGTAGTGGAATTTGTTTTTGGGGTTTTCACAAATAGTTTAGCGCTTGTTACAGATAGTATTCATGCACTATTAGATAGTGTTGTAACGATTGTTTTGTTAGTAGCTACAAGAATGGCGATCAAACCTCCTGATGCTGAACACACCTATGGACATGGAAAGGTTGAATCACTTGGAGGTTTGATTGGAGGAATAGCGATACTACTAATTGCTGGATTTTTTATTTACGAATCAATTGAAAGAATTCAGAATCCCCCTTCTGCATTACCTGGTCTTATTGCTTTAACTGCTGGATTTTACACCATAGGTGTCGATGTTTTTAGAATCATCCTTCTAAGGAAATCTATCAAAAAATTAGGGGGCACCACGCTTAAAGCTGATTATTACCACGCTTTCATGGATTTTGGGTCTACAATGATCGTAATTATTGGAATAGTTCTAGTTTCATATGGATTCTATTTTGGAGATTTTGTTGCCGCATTAATTCTTGGAGTATTTTTAGCTATTCTAAGTTTGAAGCTAATCTATACAGCTGGAATGGATTTGACAGACATTATTTCTCCTGAACTGGTAAAACAGGCAAGACAGATTGTTACAAATACTAAAGGGGTTATAGAACTAGGCCCAATACTAATGCGAAGATCTGGTGATACAGTTTTTGCTGATATAACAATATCATTACGAGCCGATGTTAGTTTTGATAAAGCGCATGAAATTAGTAACAATGTTGAAACTAACATTAAAAATAAAATTCCAAATGCTGCAATCACAATTCATTTCGAACCAGATTGGAAAGGAGTGTCACGAAATTCAAAAGTTAATGATATTTTATCATCTATAGATGGGGTGAAAGAGGTTCACAACATCAGTTCCTACAGTTCAGAAGGAAAAGTCTATCTTAGTTTACATGTGATGGTTGATCAAAAAATTAATCTTGATTCTGCTCATAAAATTTCTGAAATTATAGAAGAAAAGATCCAAAGAGAAATACCAGAAACTGAACATGTGACTATACATCTAGAACCATTTGTGACTATTCCTGAAAATCTTAAGGTTAAAAGCAAAAAAACTGGTGAGCAAATAAATAAACTACTTAATGAATATGAAGAAATTAAAAAAATTGGAAGAGTTGTTACGTTGAATTTTAAAGATGTTTTAAAAATTGATATTGATATTTCGTTTGAAAAAAACTTGTCAATTGAAGAAGTACATGATTTAACTTCTCAGATTGAGCAAAAAATTCGAAGTGAGTTCAAGAATTCAATAATTACTATTCACCCAGAACCAATTTAGAGTGATTTCTAAACAAGAATACTAGTCAGATACATTATCAGCATTCCTGCAGCAATCCCAGATGCCACTGCTGCACTTGAAAGATTTTTGTCACCTTCTTCTCGTATCCACCTTAATACCGTGATTACTACTTGAAATATTGCACCTGCTCCTATTGAAAGAAATACCACGGTCGCAAATGGGGAATAAACAAACCCGCCTACCCAGGCACCAAAAATAGCGGGAGCTCCAGCAATCATTCCCAATCCTGCAAGCCTTCCTATCAATGCTTTTCCTGTCAATGCTTTTCCTATCATTGTTTTTCCTCGTGACATTGGTGCTGCAATGGCAATACCCTCAGTTGTATTGTGCAAAGCAAATCCCACTATTAGAAAAGTGCTAAACGCAATAGAACCAATACCAACAGCTGCTCCAATTGCAAGCCCTTCTCCAAAATTATGCAGTCCAATGCCTATTGCTATCATTAATGCAATTACCACGGGTTTTGCAATCCCAGATGATTCTGCTCTTTTTATTAATTTTTCTGTAACATAGTATAATCCAAGGAAGGTTACTACAATAACTGTGGTTACGAGCAATACGCCATTAAAGCTCTGAGAAAGATTTTCTTTATAAACTTCAAGTGCCTCTTCAATGGAATCAATACCTAAGAATAGTAATAGTCCAGCAGTTAGTGCCAAAAAGAAATGATATTTATTTTTTTTAAGCCTTTTGATAAATGGAAGCCATAGTAATCCAATCATAACAGGTATTATTCCAACATATGTTCCAATTATCGCAAAAAATC
>JACZSC010000115.1 GCA_022574415.1 Nitrososphaerota archaeon
TTCAAGCAGGTCGCGATTTGAAAAAATCCTTTCAAAACGATGTCCAAATGGTTCCTGTTATGAAAAAAACATTAACATTTAGTCGGATCACTGGTGCATTATTAGTGGTTGGAATTTTGTTTAATTTTGCATATTGAATCATGTACAAATAAATCATGTAAAAATATGTGTTAACATATGATTGATGGTTTTGCCACCTCTGAGGGCACTGCAAACTTTGCAATAAACTCGGTTGCTGATCCTAAAAATTTTCGTCGTTTCAATGGTTTAACACTCTCTAATGTTGGTGTAGGAACGTATTTGGGTGAACCAAATTCAGAGACTGACACTCTTGTAAAAAATGCAGTTAAACAATCAATTCTTGCTGGAATAAATATCATAGATACAGCGATTAACTATCGTGCACAAAAAGCAGAAAGATCGGTGGGCGCAGCACTTGCTGAATTGATTAATGATGGCAAGTTCCATCGAAATGAAATCTTCGTCAGCACAAAAAATGGATATGTGACAAATGATGCTGATATCAAAGAAGATTTCTGGCAATACGTCAATAGGGAATATGTAAAAAGTGGGGTAATTACTGCTGGTGATATATCATCCGGATATCATTGTATGACTGTTCCGTATCTGGAAGATCAACTAAACCGGAGTTTAAAGAATCTTGGCTTGGAATGCATTGACTTGATTTATTTACACAATGCTGTCGAAGGACAAATCAAAGATGTATCTAGAGAAGACTTTATGAAAAAATTAGAAAGTGTTTTTTTATTCTATGAGCAGAAGAGAAAAGAAGGTAAAATTAGGTTCTACGGAATGGCAACTTGGGAATGTTATAGAGTTCCACCTGATGATTCACAATATCTTTCTTTGAATGAAACAATTACTTTAGCTAAAAAAGTTGGTGGCGAAAATCATGGATTTAGATTTATTCAGTTACCATTCAACATGTATCTTGATCAAGCTTTTATGATAAAGAATCAAGATTCTAATGGACAACAAATTTCAATCTTAGATGCGACAACTAAACACAACATTGGAGTCTTTACCAGTGTGCCGTTAATGCAAGGCAAACTTTTAGCTCCAGGTGTAATGCCAGAATTTGATGATCTGAAACCATCGATACGAGCATTACAATTCATTCGTTCAACTCCTGGTGTTCTAGCACCTTTAATTGGTCATAAATCAGAACCACATGTAAATGAAAATTTAGAAATTATGAAAATTCCTCCAATGGAACAAGAACAGTTTTCTGAATTAATTAAAAAACTAACAAGTAAGGATAATTATCAAAAAACCAATACATAAATAGAAAAATTAAACTTTGTTCAATGTGCCTGTTGATCCTGTTTGTGGAATTGAACTTGATGAGGAACTTGCTCTAGTTCATGAGTACAAAGGTAAAGAATATTATTTCTGCTGTGACGGTTGTCGGAAAATTTTTTTAAAAAAGCCTAACAAGTGGAAGAAAAAGGTCAGATAGGAAAAGCACCACACATTCTGCAAAATTTAGAATTTTGTTCTATGGCAAACTGACAATAAGGACATTGTGTATCTGAAGATTGAAGTTTTGCTGGTTCATCATAATATTTTCTATAAATCTCATAGTAATGGAGTGATTCTTTAGTTCTGATATTGACGCCATCAGCTTCCAAGATCTCTTTTTTCTTTTTTTGGAATACATCGTCAATGATCACACTGTCAAAAAGAGTGATCAAGCCAGAAGTGCCGGCACCATCTTGAAGTGGATATTTATCTCTCCAAGCAATGGATTTTGGGATTTTATCTTCAAACGCTTTCCGTAAAATCCATTTTCCATATTTTTTATCGTCTTTGATCCCCACTTTCATACTAACAGGTAGAGATTTCGCAAATTCCTGTACTGAATCATTAAGAAATGGAGTCTCAACTGTAACGCCTAAAGCTTTTCCTAGTTTAATTGAAGGGAAATGCATGATCGACCAAATTCTTTTCAAATCTTTTTCTATATCCTCTTCTGATTTGTTTAAAAGAAAATTATATCCAGCAAATAATTCATCTGCGCCATCACCCGTCATGAGCAAATTCTCTCCTGAATCTATTATTGATTTAAGGACTAAGTAAATCACAACGGAATTTCGAATTTCAATATCGTTAAAATTTTTTAAAATTTTGATGCATTCTTCAACACCAGTGATTAATTCTTCAGTTGATGCTAATTTTATTTTAAAAGGCAATGAAAATTCCTTTGCTGCAAGTTGACTGTAAGTTAGATCTGTTGCAAGAAAATCATTGGAAATTAATGCAATAGTGTTAGGCTTTCTGTGTTGTAAATAATATGCAAGAATTGTACTATCTAGACCGCCTGATAATGATAGAACGTTTGACTTGCAACTGGAAATGGATTCTTCCAGAACGCTATGTAGTTTTGAAATAATTTCTTTCACATGTTTTTTGCTACTTCATAATTATAATAGGTTAGCCTAATTATTCCAGTAAACTCGATTTGTATTTTGGTCATAATTTTAATTGATAACTTTAAATGCAATACAAGATGATTTTGTATTATGTTATTACCTGCTGAAATTGAATCTAAAACATTAATCCCAGCTTTACGTGCAATTTTGTCAAAAAAACTATCCGAGGAACATAACATTAGGGAAGATGAAATTTCAAAGATGTTAGGTGTAACACAAGCTGCAGTAAGTAACTATATCAGAGGAACACGTGGTGATCCTCAACTAATTCAAAAACTTCTTTCTGAAGAACAAGTTGCAAAGCTGATCAATGAACTATGTGACAGTTTAACTACTGATATGGCGTACACACCATCTAGTTTGGCAAAGTTCATTGGTCTGTGCAATTATATAAAATCAAGTTTGATAATCTGTGATATTCATCATACCTTAGAGTCTAACATTGACGAAAAAGTTTGCAAAGAATGCGAAAATATGCTTTTAAAAGGACCAGGCTCTGTTTACTAATTTTTTGAAATTACAATTTCTATAGTTGAAGTCATCCTTCCCATTTCAAGAATTGCTTCACTATCAACATTAATTTTTTGTATCTTTAAGCAGCCTTTCAATATTTTTTCAGTCAAAATATTAGCTATTGCAACAGCATTAGGGATAGAATTTCCTTTTGCTTAAGAATAATTTTCTCTGATTGACCAAAATGAGGAATTAAATCAACTGCGTTTTTCATAACGGAATCATGACCAACGTAAAAAACATATTCATTTGGATCAAGAAATTTAATTTCGGACGGCTCATTGATTGTATCATCTTTAAGCATTATCTGATTTGTTGGTTTCATCAATTCTTAAAAACATTATCGACGATTTGTCTATTTCTTAAAATAATCAATAGGAATATTTTGGTAATCCCCGTTTGGCAAAACTCTTCTGATCACTATAGGAATAACTCTTTGATCTA
>JACZSC010000116.1 GCA_022574415.1 Nitrososphaerota archaeon
TGAAAGAATTCTTAGAGATGAATATCCCACCCTTTAAGTATAAAGATATGAAGGTGCAGTAAACACCAACCCCTATTTTTTGTGATTTTCACGATAAGCTCATTTTGATTTTGAGCTAATTACCATGCTCTTACATTAACATTTCATTAAAGTCGGCAACAGTTCGTATCAAATGTTAAAATTCGATTATCATTGCATATAGCTTGTTTTGGAAGAACGGATTCGATTTCCTTATGAGTATGATCCTGTAAAAAGGAAGCTTGCAAAAATCTATACTAAGCAGAAAATCATCCAGGCATCAATCATTAGTGTCATCATACCGTTAGCTTTCTTCTCGATATTTGTTTTGACAGGAATGTCTGAAGTTACTAGAAGTTTTTCAACATACCTATCACAATCGTGGGATGTACCAATCTATCTTTCAATTTTGTTCGGTTTACTTTTACTTATCATTACACCATTCTCATTCTACTTTGGTTATGTATTCGAAAAAAAGTATGGTCTATCAAAACAAACAGTTGTTGCTTGGTTCACGGATCACCTAAAGATTGAAGGTCTATTGTTTCTGGTGTTGATTCTTGGTGGAGTTGGTTTACACTTCATCTGGGATAGTTTTCCTTCGTATTGGTGGATTATAGCATCTGTGTGCTTCTTTGGAATTCTCTTGTTCATTGGCACTATATTTCCGATTCTCCTTATTCCCTTTCTCTGGAAAACTGAGGACTTTAAGGATGAAGCTCGTAAAAGAAAACTTGCAGATATAGCCAAAAAGTCTGGCATAGGTGCAGTTGATAAGATCATTGTTGTTAAGGAGAGTGAAAAGTCTAAGAAGGTTAACGCAGGCTTGATGGGTTTTGGAAAAACTAGGAGCATGTTCATTTTCGATAATTTGTTAAACAAATTCCCTCCAAAAGAAATCGATGTAATATTTGCGCACGAAATGGGTCATCATGTAAAAAACGATGTAATCAAGGGAATGGCGCTATCTTCTCTATTAACATTTTCAACCTTCTTTGTAATTGCAATTGTAATAATGCCAATTGCAAGTTCAGTTGGGATTCAAAGTTTAAGCGATATTACGATATTTCCGTTATTTGCAGCACTCTTCATAGCAATTCAAATCGGTATAAGACCAATTAAATTGGCATACTCTAGAAAGAGAGAAAGACTGGCAGACCAGTTTGCTTTAGATACTATAAGGGATCCTGAGGCTCAAATCTCTGCATTCAAAAGACTGGCAGATATTGACTTGGCTGATGATTCTCCTCATTCATCAGTCGAAGCTTGGTTATTTAGCCATCCCTCAATCAATAGAAGAATTAGGCATTGTGAATCTTGGAAAGCTAAAAGGGACTAGGTAAGTAGTTTGGTCTTATTTTGGATCCGATTAACAGTTCGTATCAAATGTAAAGTTCGGCTCTCCCAAGGGCCTTATCATTTTGGTTGAAGACCCAAACGGGCCCTTGAGGTGACTTGTCAAGTTAGTTCAAGGCTTTTTATGACAAGTTGGTGGGGTTGAATTCCCACAGGAATGGTCGCAACAATCTCATTGCTAGCTGTTGCAATCACAGAAACATCATTACCATTCATGTTGCTAACATATACAAAATCTCCATCCGAACTGAAAGCGATGCCGTGAGGTCCATCACCAACTTGTATTTCATTTACAACCTCGAAGGATCTTGTATCTATTATAGAAATTGTATCAGATCCCAAGTTGGTCACGTACGCGAGACTTTCATCGGGCGTCAAAGCAACATATTCTGGTCTTTCGCCAACAGCGATCGTCTTTATAATCTCATGTTTTTCTGCGTCGATTATAGAAAGCGTATTGCTCTTCATGTTTACAATAAATAATCTTGAACCATCATTCGTAAAGGATAGGCCGTGGGGGGTTTTACCAGAATCTATTTCTTTGATTACTTTGTTCTCTTCTAGGTCTACCACGGAGATTGGACTCCATAGATTAGCAACATAAAGAAATTTCCCATTTGGACTTACTTCCATGTATTCTGGGCCAGATCCAACCTTAATTTCACCCTTGATGACACCGTCCTTGATGACCAGTACTTTCCCACCATATACATCGCCTACGTAGAGCGTATCGTTAAAAATTGCTATCCCATGTATACTGGCATCTGTTGGTATTTGTCGGATCAATGTGTTGGTTGTTGTATTAATAACAGATATCGTTCCCGAATCTATATCGGTGGAATATAGAGTTTCTTGGTTTTGCGAAATTTTCAGATCGTGTGGTGAGCTACCGACTGATATGTTTCTAATAACCTTATTAGTTTCAAGATCAATAACCGAAATGCTGTTCGAATTAGCATTTTCTACGTACAAAACTTCTCCTGAAATCCTTAGCTCAGCTTGTTCTAACAGCTGTGTGTTGAGATCTCCTAATTGAAAATACACTAGGCTGCCTATTGCAAAACCTACTCCAGTGATAATTAACACTATTAAGCTTGTTCTCATATTGAATTATCCAGCATCTATTCTATTTACTGATAAATTATTCTATAATTTCATACTTTTTGCGTAATCTATGGTCGGGATCGCAAAGTTTCGTTAACAGTTCGTATCAAATGTAAATTAAGGATTAATCTGGTTTCTGTTCAATTTTTATCCCAAAACCACATTTACTACAATTAAAAAACCAATTATCATACATAGGTTCTGCTACACGTCCTGTTGCTGGTTCAGCATCACATTCAGGATTAGAACATTTTTTTGCTTGAGCCATATCCCCTACTTTGTAATGCATATACAAACTATACAAAACTAAGAATTAAGAATTTTCAAACTGTGGTTAACGGTTTTAAATAATTAGATTGTAATACAAGCTGTCTGAGTGAGGATTACATAGTGTTGCTTAGCCTATGTCATTGTCTGACTTACGTCCCCTCACTTAGATTTCAACATTCTCTTCACTTGATACATTGGATCTAAGAATTTTTCAGGATTTACAATTCGTATCAAATGTTAAATCCGTGAGAAATTCAAGACTTTTTCTTTCCATTTTCTGTGACGAGGAGCTACTCTTAGTCTCACACCACAGCATGGACAAAACAATCCATTCCATTCTACGTATACATCGCAACCATTGCATCGTTTTTGACCTTTTGCGTATCTACTTCCATGTGATGGCTTGAGAGCCTTATACCTATGACAGATTCCTTTGCAAGTCAAATCAGATCATCATCATTCCAATAAAATCTGTATTTGTCTTCAATTTTATCAATAACGATTTTACCATCTTGTTGGAAAGTCATTTTGTGAATTTTATCGTCAATATCGATAATTTCAATCATGGAATTATCCTTCAAACATTCTAAGATTACAGGAGGTCCTTTAGTCATTTTCCATTCATCTCCTTTGAAATC
>JACZSC010000117.1 GCA_022574415.1 Nitrososphaerota archaeon
ATTAATTGGACTCTGACACATTTTCTTACTGCAGAGTTTGGCTGCTTTGCCTCAATTCCAACTTTTTCTAAAACAATTCCCCTTGCTTGAGGAGCTCCTGCAAATGGATTTGATTTTCTATCTAATCGCAAGGTTCTTCTCTTGTAGGTTGAGATGGACCAACGCAATCGTTTTCTTTTTGCTTTTAAAACTCGTCCTGCGAATAAACCAAGAGGGGATTTTGCCATGATGTTACAATTCAAATTTAGGTTTTTCAGGACTGTTGATTAAAACGCGTGAAATGTTAAAATACCTTTTTGCGAGGAGTCTTGCTTTTTCTGCGTTACGACCTTCTCGGCCAACTACAATACCTTTCTTTGCTGGATCAACAATAACTATAGCTTGTAATGAACCATCATCTCTTTTATTTAATTTAACTTCAGAAACAAGTTTTGAATTTAACATATTTTTCAAAAAAGTTGCTGGATCTTCATGAAATTCAACAAGTTCAACATTTTTCTTGATAATGTTTTGAAGAGATTTAATATGTGATCCACCCTTACCTATTGCTAAACCCATTTTGTCAGAATTTACCACAAAAATAACTCTATTTTGTTTTTCATCTTCTATACAATCACGTGCTGTTGCACCTGTAACATTTTGAAATAATGACATCAATCGCATTTGATCAGTTGTTAATTTAATTTCTTGCGTCATGTTTATCCTTTTTAACTCGAATCTCTGACAGTCTCATTTAAACTTTCATTATAATGTTTAATCGGTAAAGTTTTCAACATCATTATTTCTTTTCTGCTTCATTCATAATAGATTTGATGTTTGAGTCATTGAGTGAATTGAATGAAATTGTAGATACTCTAAATCGCAAACCACAAAGTTTTCCTAAAGACATTGAAGTATCACTGAACTGTACGATAGGGATTTTTGCTTTTTTTGCATCTGACTGAATTTTTTCAGAAATGTTTTGTCGAACTGACTTTGAAAGAACAACTAATTTTGAATTTTTTAGTGAAGTTAAAACTTGCTTTGAGCCTACAGTACATTTGTTTCCCTTAATTGCATCTTTCAGTGCTTTTTCAAGTAATTTGCTCATTATTCACCGTACAGTCGTTCGTAATTGAGGCCCTTATTAGCTTTATTGATGTGTAAATTCTTGTGTATAAATTTCCCCGACAATCAAAATTTGACTTGCAAAATCTACTAATTAAAGCCAAAAATACTTGCAATTGAAGAAAAAATTCTTCCTATTTTTTCAAAAAGATTTGGAGCTGAATTATTATTTTTGATTTTAAAGTTATCATTATTGTTTTTATCAATTTGCTGATCTATGTTTTCAGATGTTTCTTCAGGATATTGTTGTGAAGAAAATTTTGTCATTGATTTTTTGAAATTTTCTTTTAGTATTTTATTCTCTGAATTCAACTCCATGCCCAATTTGTAAACATCAATAGCCTCATCAAATTTACCCAATTGTGATAATGCATTACCTTTATTGTTAAGAGCTGGAACATATGATGAATCAATCCCTAATGCAGAATCATAATATAGAATTGCTTCTTCAAAATATCCAAGTTTTGATAAGGCGGTTCCTTTATTTGTTAGAATTTCAACATCATTTGGAGCATTTTTAATATCTTCATCAAAATAAAATATAGCTTCTGAATATTTGCAAAGTCTGATTAGGGCAGGACCCATCCCATCATAATAAGAGAGTGTGTCCGTATATTCATTTTGTTCACAATTTAAAGCAATCTGATTTAGTAATTTTCCAAGCTCAGTGTCCTCTACTGATAAATTGTTTGTGGAAACTTGTGCTACGGCATTATTTTTTTTATCATTAATATCGTTCTTGATTTTAGTTTCTTGTAACACATCGTCTTGGATATCGACTTTAATTTGTGATTCTTGAATAATAATTAGATTATCTTCAATTGTTTCAGTTGGAATGGGTTCTTCAATTGTTTCAGTTTCAAATATTTCATAATCTAGAGATTCAACGAAATCAAAATAGACTATTTTTTTTGAATCACTGTAATATGCAACAGCATCATATTTGCCTTCAATTTTGAAATTAATTCCAGCTTTTGCCAAAAAACTTAACGAAAATTCATTGTTAGAATCGATGTTTCCGAAATAGAATCCAGTTGGCTTTCCAAATGGATCATGAATTCCTATTAGAACGGAAGGGGCGTCTACTGAAGAAACTGAACCAGAAATGTAAATTACATCATTATCCGTATAAACCGATTTCGCCGACTCTAAAGTAATTACTTCAGAATTAAGTTCGCCAACAAAGTTCTCACCAAATACCAAAGGAATTGAAATACCAACTAACACAATTGGTAGAACTAAGATGATCTTCGTGTTCATTAAACGATTGATTTTGTATTTAATAATCACGTAGAAATGGTACTTTTGAAAAAGGAGGACGGTGAAAATTATTTCTTCTTACTAACGTTCATGTAAAGATCAACAGTTCCACTTCCAATTGGAATTTGAGTCCCAACAATAACATTTTCGGTTACTCCTCTAAGCTGTTCTACTTCCCCGCTTACAGCAGCGCGAGCAATTGTTGGAACTGTTATTTCAAAGGCAGCTCTTGCCAATATGCTGTCTTTTGATCCCGCAATGCCATGTCGTCCAATTTGCTGCATGTAACCTTTAGAACACATCAAATCTGAAACCAACATTATGTATCTTATATCAACTTCAAGACCTTGGTCTTCCAGTGTACTGTTTAATTCATTAATCAAAGCATTTCTAGCTGCTTCGATACCCAGAGTGCCTGCAATTTCAAAAACATTATTAGTTCTAACGTTTTCTTTATCGATTCCTTCAACCCCCAATACTTTGGCCAAATTAGAACCAGTTGTTTGAATAATCCACTCGTTATCTTTTTGTACCAAAGTAATTCGTTCAATATTTGGAACGCCTTTTACAGTTGTATTCAGTACTTTGTTTCTAATTGCAATAACAGTGGGAGCGTCAGATTCTTCTACTAGTGTAAGAGTTATAGAATTGCCTTGTAATTCTGTCTTAAATTTTTTGTTTGACTGTAGTACCTCGTCAATTTCTTCAACAGATATATCACGTTCACGTAATCGGATTGAATTAAAGTGTAGTTTGATTTCAGTAGAATAATTTGTTTCTGTGTCAGAAATGACTGAACTGACTTTAGTTTGTAAAGTATTACGTGCAACCTCAATTGCTTTTTCACGAGATGTTTTTGACTCTGCATTTAAGAAAATATCCATTGTTGGCGTGACAGGGTTTTTACGAGCATCGACTAATTCTATCA
>JACZSC010000001.1 GCA_022574415.1 Nitrososphaerota archaeon
GATTGTTAATACCATTTACAACATCTAACTTGGCTGTTCGAATCGTTCCCAGAGTTGAAACAACTTTAATGTCGTATAAATCAGGATTCAAATAAAGTGGAGTATTTTCAAGAATCTGCCCACCATATCCTGCTGGAATAAATGCATCATTATAATCTAGTTCATATTTTGTTGCAGGTTGATTAATATCAGTTTTATTGATAATCCAGACATCAGCAATTTCGATTGGATGATAACCCTGATTCTTTACTTGAATCTGCAATAGATTGTTATTACTAGGATCTGCTGTTGCCGAAATTGCAAATTTTTCTTGAATCTTTTTAATTTCAGTACTAGCGATTAATTGTTGTGTGTCAATCATTTCGGATTGACTTTCTAATGCAACATAAGAAACAGCGAAGCCACTAGTCATTAAAACAAGGAAAAAAAGTCCTCCGACTACAGATGCTATGCCTTTTCTACCTTTAAAATTTTTAAAATTTGAAAATCTCATTTTGTGTCACCAGTTAAAATATGATATTCAGCTGCCTGATTTGAGCCAAAATTTATCAAAACTTCGATTGGTGAACCAAGGCCAATATCAGGCTGAATGTTGCCGCTAAGCTTTATGATTAAACGTACTTCTTCATCAGGATTCAGATTTTTTGAAGGATGTTGAGTTAAAGGAACACCGTTTGATGATGGGATAATACTAAATTTTCCAGCTAGAGGATATTTGCCAGAAGAATCATCACTACTTGCATCAAAAGTAATTCCACTAGTTTCGCTGTCCCAATTATGTAGAATTCCATTTATTTGAACATTTTGAATTGCAAATTGATCGACACTTTTGTTCCGTACTTGTATCACAATAAAATCAGTACCGCCACCTAATGTGCTGGTTGGAATATTATCTGAAAATGCTTTACAACGATCAGTACATAATTCATTATCAAATTTGTTATTAAGTACAGGAATAGCAGATAGTGTTGCTGCATCGCGAGTATCATAAGAAGTTAATTTTAAAGAATTGGCAGCAACATTTGATTTTGACATTTGTGATACAGTTGTTAGAGATGATGTATCGATCATGTTTGAAACTAATAATGCCCCTGTGGCAGTAATTGCTAAAATTAATAGTGAGGAAATTATAACAGAGACCCCCCGTTTTTTTGAATTTAATCTTTTCAAGTATTAAATGGCCTCGCTATTGTATCAAAGAAATTACCTCTGATTGTTGTAATTGATATTTTGTAATCACTGTCAACATACATAGAATCCGCCCATTGTCCTGAAGATGCTAAGTTTGCATTAACAATAATGTCAGTACCATCTTTTAGTGGTAAAGAAGATGCAAGGTTATCTTGATAAACCAATAACTCCTGAGTATCCATCTTAACAATGGAAATCTTATCAATGGATGACGTGATTGTGCTAATATTCCGGATTGAAACAGTTACTTGATTTCCTGTGGGTTCGAATCTAACATGTTCAAAGATAATATCTTCCTGTACAGAATTAATTCCATGATCCTTTGTAATTGATAAAAATCTACTAAAATCAGCCACTTCGTATAGACCTTGACTTAAGATTACAATCCCCACTGGGACTACAATTGCTAACATGAATAGGCTTCCAAGGATTTGACTTATTCCTCGGCGAGAAGTTGTTTTATTTTTTGGAAAAATGAACAATTATGTCAGCTCGGATTTATTTAATCTCTCCGAAAATAATTCATCCATCGAATTAATGACATTATTGCTGTCTAGACTTTCTATTACAGATATTCTGTATTTAGCTGCTAATGATTTTGCTTTTATTGACATTGATGAGCAAATTATGATTGAAAAGTTGGGTTCAAAATCTAATATTGGTATAATTTTAGAATTAACCTTTGACTCATCAATTTCTTTGTTTAATTTTATAAGAAAAATGAATATTGTATTATTCTTATTATCACTTGCAATCAAATCAATATTGTGGTAATGACCACTTTTTCCTTTAATTGAAGAATTTTCTTCCAAATAAAATTCATATTTAGATAATATGTTTTTTATATTATCAATTAATGAGGAACCAAAATTTGTTTCAGCGTCAAGATCTTTTAATCGAAAACATGGTACAGATATAGTGCGAGCCATGTTTGTATCAAAATCATGATTAAATTGTCTACAATGTAGCTTTATTGCAACATCATCAAACTTTTTTTCACAATTATTGCAATTATACCACATGGCAGGAATTCTTAATTCTTTTTTGCTATCTTCGATGTTTTTATTACAAGATGGACACTGAACAATAATTTCATTTTCAGAAACAACAAAATTCTTTTTTACTGAGATATAGCCACAAATTTTGTGTTCAAAAAGATGAAGTTTTTCAATTTCCATTGAACTACATTTTGGGCAATATAGCCGTACATTAACATTATATGAGTTAGGATGTTGAGGGCAAACAACTAATTTTTCATAAACACTTTTTTCAAGTATGCCAATCCCAGATTTGGCTAAATTTTCTAAGAAGGAAACATTAGAATCACTTTCATCTATTTCTTTTAATATTGGATAAGTGATTTTACCTGTCACTAAATCAAGTTTTGGCGCAACTAATTTTTCTTCACAATTTCTTATTTTCTTTATTAAAGATGCAATTTTATCATCAATCATTAGTTTTTGTGAAGAACCACCTAAGGGGATTTCTCTAAAATCATCATTGAGGTTATTTGTATATTCATCTTGATTTTTTCTATCTTCTTTAACCCAACCAAAATTTTCATGATTTTGTTCCATAGAATTTTTTAAGGTGTTCCCTCCCTG
Organism: Nitrososphaerota archaeon; assembly: GCA_022574415.1. Classification (GTDB taxonomy): domain Archaea; phylum Thermoproteota; class Nitrososphaeria; order Nitrososphaerales; family Nitrosopumilaceae; genus DRGT01. The sequence continues at coordinate 2,796 of JACZSC010000001.1, forward strand.
GTTGGAATCTTCATTATCAAATTTAGCTTTATTTCTTCCGAACACCAGTTTTCTCTCCAGTTAGTTGTTTACATCAAACAGAAACGCATTCTCATAGGCTAGTTTTCCAAATTGCTAAATCTAAGACATGTGTTGTTCAAATGCGCGAACAACTGTTTAAGACAGTTTTTAGGTTTGAAATGCTAAATGAGGTTCAATTTCTTTAAATATAAACAAAATCCGATGAGAGAGGAACTATCAAAATCTATTTTATCTAATACAAATACTAATTCCTCTGAATCAGTATTTCATCTTTTTCCAAAAAATGAGTTAATCGAATCAGTTCCTTTAGAATTTGAAGAATTAACTCCTAAATTTATCACTGTAAATAAGTTAGATTTCAATGGAACTGAAATTCATAGCGGGATAATTAAAGATCCTACATCTGTTGGCGGATTACGTTATTTAGTAATTCAACCAAGGCTAAGTGTTAGAGATAAAAAAAATTTTGCTGTAATAAAAAAACTGTTAATGATGGAACTAAGTGTTGCATTAAGTGATACGAGATCAAAAAAAGATGCAGAAATGATACTTCGTAAAAAAATAACTCAGTTGATTAAAAAATACCAGCTTGAGATTCCAACAAAAAATCTTTCCAAGATTACTTACTATGCAATTCGGGATTTTGTCTATCTTGGTAAAATTGAACCATTAATGCGAGACCACATGATAGAAGAGATTAGCTGTGATGGGAAAGGAATCCCACTTTACATTTGGCATAGGGAATATGAATCGATTCCAACTAATATTATGTTTACAACGGATAAAGAGCTAAATAATTTTGCAAGAAAAATCTCTTATTTGTGTGGGAAACATGTTTCCATAGCCAATCCTATTATTGATGCTTCATTACCAGATGGAAGCAGGATCAACCTTACTTTAGGTCGTGAAATAACAAAACGAGGAAGTACGTTTACAATCAGAAGATTTAGAGCAGATCCTATTACCATAGTTGACCTCTTAAAATTTGGTACAATGTCTTCCGACGTTGCTGCATATCTATGGTATATTGTTGAAAAAAATGCAACTATGCTTGTTGCAGGCGGGACAGCAAGTGGAAAAACAACTGCTCTTAATGCATTAGCTGTATTCATTCGACCAAGTCAAAAAATAGTTAGTATAGAAGATACACAAGAGCTAAACCTTCCACACGAAAATTGGATTCCAGCAGTTTCTAGACAAAATTTCACTGATGGTAGAATTGGGGAGATTACTCAGTTTGATTTACTTAGAGCTGCATTACGTCAAAGACCAGATGTTATTATTGTAGGTGAAACACGAGGTAGAGAAGCTCATACTTTATTCCAAGCAATGGCTACTGGACACGGAGGGTTTTCATCAATACATGCAGATTCTGTTAAAGCGACACTTACAAGATTAGCATCATCACCAATGGATGTCCCAAAAACATTGATTGCAAATACTTTAGATATCATTATTTTACAATTAAAATTAAGAGTAAAAGAGAGAACAGTAAGAAAAGTTATTCAGGTTTCTGAAATAGATGGACTTGATGACTCAACAGAAGAAATAAAAACACATGAAATTTTCAAATGGGATCCAATTACTGATACTTATAACTTTGACAAAAATAGTATTGTATTAAACAAAATAAAAAATCGTCTAGGGGAAAGCACTTCTCAGATAAATGATGAACTGAGAAAAAGAAAAGTCACTTTAGAATGGTTGGTTAAAAATGACATCAGACAACAGAAAGATGTAGCAACAAATATTATGGAATTTTATTCTGATCCTGACCGATTTTATGAAAAGAAAAGGTTAGTGATTTAATATGAGAAGTATTAACAAAGATCCATCTAAAAAGAAAGTAAATTTTAAAAAAAATGAATCAAGTTCAATCCATATTTTAGGTTATAAATTACTAAATGATCATATTCAATTTTTATTTCCAAGATTAACTGGATTAGAAAAAAACCTCAAAGAAGCAATGATCCCAATTCCATTTAATGTTTATGTGTGCAGTATGGTGTTTTTTAGCCTCATATCAGCTATCGCCGGTGGCATTATTGGTGTTATAGTTACAATTTTTGTGAATATCCAGCCTGCAGCGTTTGCTTTTCTTTTACCAATATTGTGTGGGGCAGGATTGGGGCAAATTACTTTTTTTGTATTACAGACTATCCCAAAAATCAATGTAACAAATAGGTCTTCAAAACTCACTGAAGAGTTACCCCATTTTATAGGATATATGGCAACTCTTGCAACAAATGGATTATCACTAGAAGGAATTTTCAAAGCAATTGCAAAAGAAAACACTGATGAGGAAATTGTCAAAGATTGCAGGTTCATTTCTAGGAACATACAATTTTTTGGAATGGATTTACTTAGTGCAATAAATGATCTTATTAAAAGAACGCCAAAAGGGTCGTATTCCGAAATGCTAGAGGGAGCCATAATTGCGGTTCAAACTGGTGGTGATCTTAAGGAATATTTTGTTTCAACTGCAAAAGTGCAACTTGAAGAAAAAAAGATGACATTGAAAAAAACAACTGAGTCACTTGGAGTTATGGCAGAGATGTACACCATCTTACTAATTGTGTTTCCATTAATGACAGTGATAATGTTATCCATCATGGCGTTGATGAGCCCAAATCTTGGCGGATTTGATTTAATCACATTGATGAAACTACTTGCTTATGTATTGATACCATTTTTTGGAGTACTAATTTTGTTTATGATGGATTCAATGGTTCCAAAGAGGTAATAGAAATTGCAAAAATCTAACATACACAATGTAAAAAATAGTGACGAGCTGCCTAAACCATCAATGATTTATTCTGAGAGATTTAGAATTGGAATAGCTTCTGGCATAGCAGGCACAATTGTTTTTTTCCTTAGTTTTTATTTATCAAATTTTTCCGATACAAACAGTACAAGAGACATTGGTTTTATCTTTGCAGTTTTAATTACAGTTTTGCCTTTGGCTTTACTACAACTAAAAGAGGTACAAAGAAAGGAAAACATTGATAGAAATCTTCCATTATTTCTTCTTGCATTAGTCAGTAGTGTTCAAAGTGGTTCCAATTTAATTCGGGCAATAGAGCACAGCGCCGAACGAAATATGGGAGCTTTAACGCCACAGCTAAAAAATTTGAAAGCTAACATTAGTTGGGGAATGCCAATTGGTGATGCGCTTGAAAATTTTGCTGAAAGAACAGGTACCAGAATGGCAAGGCGTGTAATTGTGTTACTTAAAATGGCAATACGAATTGGTGGTGATATTACAGATAACTTAGAGATGATACAAAAACATGTTACTGAGCTTCAAAACATAGAAAAAGAGAGAAAGTCAACTCTTCAACCATATACTTACACAATTTACATCGCGTTTATTGTTTTTATTGCAATAACTGTCATTTTATCATCACAATTCTTCACTGAAATTGAAAAGGTTCAGATATTACTTCAAAACAGTATTGATACAAATTCTAATGCTGGAATATTTAGCTCCCTTGCGAATTTAGAGATCAAAGAGATAACTTCAATTTTGTTTAATATGGCAATTGTTGAAGCTGTTTTTGGCGGTCTTGCAGCAGGAAAAATTGGAAGTGGGTCATATGTTTCAGGAGTTAAACATATTGTGATAATGATTGTGATAGCTATTGTTGCTTTTTCATTAATCTAGATTTTACTGCAATTAATTTTAGAAAATTATTCTAAAACCAATTTATGTTGAACACTTGAAATATTAGATCACCATAAATTAGTTGAGCCAAAAATCCTATTGTAATAAATAACATGTAAGGAATTGCAGGAGTGACCCAGGTATTTGGTTTTGTACAATATTCAGAAGTTTCAGCATGCTTGAATGATAAACTTAATTTTTTAACATTACCAGATTGTTGTTCCATAGAAAATGAGAACTTAGGATTTTTTGCTCTATAACCAACAAACATTGCAATGATTCTTTTGCCATACGATTCTTGAAATCCTTCAAAAATGTTATTTTTCTTTAAAATTTCAATCAGATTTCTTGCTGCATTAACAAATAATGGAATTATTGAAAATAATGCAGCATTTGTCATTACTGTAAACGGTGTCACGATATTTTCACCAAATGTTATTTGTGGTGCCAAGATTGCAATTGTAATTAAAGCAAAGGCATCAGCCCCTCCAAAAAAGCCTATTCGCCACATGAATATTGCAAAAGGGGCTACAATCAAGGCAAAACCAGTTGTAATCAAAGCATCAATCAAGACTGGTTCAATTATAAACAAGACCACCCCCAATGCGCCAAAAATAATCCAGACTAAATCGGAGATCTCTCTTTTTCGAAAGTCAAAGAATGAGGCTAAGCCAAGCATAGATACTGCAAGAATGATTCGTGTAGATTTAATATCACTGAAAAAATCAATCACAACATAAAATGATTTTTTTCGTGTTTAATGATAAAGTTGTGTGAACAGCACAAACAAGCATTAATATCAATTTAAGTAAAACATGTTTTGCTGAGTCTAAAAAAAGTACTCAGAAATGAAAAATCTGGTTCTTTTATCACTCTTACAATTCTTCTACCTATACCCAATAGGCTCATCATACATTAGAGTTGAGTATAAAAAAACTGTACATGAATCTATTTGTCAGGATAATATTTGATACGAACTGCATAATCCTGAAAATTCTTAAGTTTAGCTAAACATAGTTGACTAAGAATTTAGTTCCAACTGTTCATATATGCGACTTGCTCTTTTGTGAGCTTGTCAATTTTAACATCCATGGCTTTTAAAGCATCGTTTGCAATTTGTACATCAATTTCTTTAGGAACAGGAATAACTTTCTTTTTCATCTTTTTGTGATTTTTAAGTATGTAAAGAATTGATAGAAGTTGGTTTGAAAATGACTGTGCCATAACTTCAGCTGGATGACCTTCGGCAGCAACAAGATTTGCAATTCGGCCTTTACCAATCAAGTAAATTTTCTTTCCGTTTTTTAGAACACATTCATCCAAGTTTGGACGAACCTCTTTTACTGATTTTGATTTCTTTAGTAAGAAATTTGCGTCAACCTCCACATCAAAGTGCCCAACGTTACCAACTATAGCGCCATTCTTCATCTTTGTTAGATGTTCTTTTCTAATCACACTGGTCATTCCAGTACATGTGACGAAAATGTCTCCAATTTTTGCGGCTTGTGCCATCGGCATTACATCAAAGCCATCCATATGAGCCTCCAGTGCTTTGACAGGATCCACTTCTGTTACAATGATTTTAGAACCCATCCCATGACATCTCTCTGCAACACCTTTTCCAACCCAGCCATAACCTACTACAACGAGTTTTTTTGGAGCAAACATCAGATTCATTGCTCTAAGATATCCGTCAACAGTGCTTTGGCCGGTTCCGTATCTATTATCAAACATGTGTTTTGTCTGAGCATCATTTACTGCTATTACAGGATAGCGAAGTTTGCCTTGCTTCTCAACTGCTTTAATTCTGTTAACTCCAGCAGTAGTTTCTTCGGTTGCTCCTAAAATTTTCAAGGATTTGCTTTTCTTCCCAAAATGAGCTTTAATGTTCAAATCAGAGCCATCGTCGGTTAAAATTTGTGGTTTATGATTTAAGACCTGCTGAATGCACCAGTCATATTCTTTTGCAGACTGGCCAGCCCATGCATAGATATGAATTCCTTGTGAAGTCAAAAACGCAGCAATGTCATCTTGAGTGGTAAGTGGATTGCCACTGCACGCAGCTACTTTAGCACCAAGTTCCCTTACACCTATTAGTAAAACAGAAGTTTCTTTGGTGATGTGAAGACAAAATCCTAATGTCACGCCCTTGAAAGGTTTTGATTTCTTTAATCGATTAATTGTTTGATCCAAAATTTGCATGTGGCTTCTAGCCCACTCATAAGAGAGTTTTCCTTTTTTTGCTAATTTTGGATTTTTTACTTTACTCAACACGCCATCACAAATTTTAACGCTATAAAATCCTTCATGGTTTAGGCAGGGCGCACGTCATCAGTCCACATATCTCGATGAACAAAATTTCCGGTGGAAGGATTGTACTCACTAATCATACCATAACCACTCTTTCCAACAGAGCCGTCGTATTCAAAATAAAGTATTGTAAATAATTTTTCAGTTCCTATCTTTGCTTTTTTCCAAAGTTCTGGTTCAACAAAGAACCAGTAATGTTTTTCCATATTTGGTAGAACAGGACCAAGATTGAATGTTTCAACTCCGTTTGACTGTAAAACATCTCGTTTGAGCATTTTTGTATCCATTTTAAATTTTACGACAACGGATTTGGCAGGAAGTTCACCGAAATTTTTTATGGAAACATCAAATTGTATTTTATCATTAACACTTTGTTCTACTTTTTTTATATCATTTAGAGGTCCAATCCAAGGTCTAAATCTAAATTCTGTTTGAACCTTGCTAAGTTTTACTGAAGCCTCAAGTTGTTTGATCGTTCTCCATAACACAAAGACAAGGGCAATAGTAGCAACAGCAGTAGCAACAGCTGCGATTTCTGCAAATCCCATTTCGACCATGAAATGCTAATCAGCTACGAGTATTCAAATTTTTGCAAGTCAGTGATCCTCTTATCAACAATTAGGATTTAATACTACAAAAATTCACAGATTTATGAAATTCATGACTTGGAAAAAAGTTGCCAAAAAAGATTCCATAGCACCAGGAAAAGGATGGGAGTTTAATGTCGATGGTAAAAAAATTGCGATATTCAATAAAGATGGTTACCATGCTCTGGATGCATTATGTGTTCATCAAGACGGTCACATAGCTCCAGGTGAGTTAGATGGAGATGTGGTTGAGTGTCCGTTGCATTCTTGGCATTATAATATCAAGACGGGTAAATTGCTAGATTATCTACAGGATGTAAAGCTACAAACCTATTCCGTTGAAGTACGCGATGACGGAATCTATGTTGATATTTAACACAACTTTTATGACAAAAAATTGTGAATTAATCAGTGAACCAAGAAATTCTTAACGAAATTATTAATCAGGATTATACATCCATTACAAAAACAATTGAAGAGTTTCTAAAAAATCAATTTTCTCAAAATAATTCCAAAGGTTTGATTTTTGGACTGAGCGGTGGAGTTGATTCTGCAGTGACTGCGTATCTGTGTACTAGATTCTTTCCAAAGGAATCACTTGCTCTTTTGATGCCAGACTCAAAAATTTCCCCAGATGATGAAACAGAGGACGCTCTAAAGTTGGTTGAGGAACTAAAACTAGATTACAAATTAATTGACATCAATCCAATTGTTAATCAATATTCAAAATATCTTGAACCAAGTGAAAAAGCATTAGGTAATCTAAGAGCTAGAGTTAGATCAAATTTGCTATATTATTATTCCAATTTGAAAAAATATCTTGTAGTTGGTTCCAGCGATAAAAGCGAATATCTCATTGGTTATTTCACAAAATTTGGAGATGCGAGTGCAGACATTCTTCCAATTGTTTCATTGTATAAAGCTCAAGTACGAAAGATTGGGGAACATCTTGGAGTGCCTGAATCAATCTTATCCAAAAAGAGCAGTCCGCATCTTTGGTTGAATCATTTAGCAGAAGACGAAATTGGAATGTCATATGAAGAGGTTGATTCAATACTATTTTGTTTATTCGAAAAAAAATTATCTGTAGAAGAAACTGCCAAACTTACACAGATTGAGAAACATCTGGTCGATAAGATCATCGCATTAAACAAAAATAGTCAGCATAAGAGAATAACTGCTGCTAGACCCTTTGAATGAGGGAAATAAAATGAAAATTTTTGATACACTAAGTGGAAATGAAAAAGAGATAGACTCATCAGGTAAGGTTCGAATATACCTATGTGGGGTTACGGTTTATGACGAATCCCATATTGGGCACGCAAGAACAATCATAGTTTTTGATATTCTCAGAAGACATTTGGAGTCAGGGGGAATAGAGGTAGAACTTGTCCAAAATTTCACCGACGTCGATGATAAAATTATCAACAGAGCAAAAAGGGAAAATGTTCTGGCGTCTGCAATTAGCTCACGTTACATTCAGGAATACTATGATGAATTTGATGCACTGAATGTAAAGAGAGCCGCAAAATATCCAAAGGCTACGGAGCACATTCAAGACATGCTGAATTTAGTTCAAGGTTTAGTTGACAAAAAAATTGCTTATGTGTCTAAAAATGGTGTATACTTTTCAGTTGCAAAATTTCCGGATTATGGGAAATTATCAAAAAAGAAGACAGAGGATTTAATTTCTGGTGCCAGGGTTGAAGTTGATCAAGCAAAAAATGATCCTTTAGATTTTGCTTTATGGAAATTTTCCGATAGTGATCCTTCATGGGAAAGTCCTTGGGGACGTGGAAGACCTGGATGGCATATTGAATGTTCAACAATGAGTCTCAAGTATCTTGGTGAAAATTTTGAAATTCATGGCGGTGGAAGAGATTTGATATTTCCTCATCACGAAAATGAGATAGCTCAATCAGAAGCTTATTCTAACAAACCATATGCAAAAATTTGGATGCATGTTGGAATGATTACAATTGATGGAGAGAAGATGTCAAAATCACTTGGAAACATAAAGTCTATTAAAAGTCTGTTAAAGTCTTGGAGTCCTAATGTACTTCGAATTTTTTGTATTGCAGGACATTACTCAAAACCAATTGATTATTCAGAAGAATTACTTAAAGAACATGAGACAAATTGGAATAAGGCTAGGTTGGCATATCATAAATTAATTCAAACAGAAAAAGATGGACAGCCCATTGAAGACATTGACTCTACATTATCACAGATTAAAAGCGAATTTTCAAAAGCGATAGACGAAAATCTGAACACGCACATGGCCTTGAGTGCATTTTATAGACTGGTTACTATTTGTTTGGTAAACGAAGAACATTTGACAAAATCACTATCTGAAAAAATAATTTCAATATTTGAAGAAATGATGAATGTCCTTGGATTAAGAATAGAGAAAGTTTCTGAAGAGGAAAAGGTACATATTCAAAGTCTAATCAAACAGCGTGAGGAGTTCAGGCAGCAAAAAAAGTATGAAGAGGCAGATGGAATCAGAGACAAATTAGCTGCCAAAGGCATTGAATTGAAGGATGAAATCCATCAAACTATTTGGATGAAAAAAGAGTGACTATTTTTTCGATGCACTTACCAGCGATATAACATCCCTATCTCTGAGCTGGTATGTTTTAGGTAATCTTAGATTGTATCTCAAGTCTTTGGCATAAAGTAGACCTTTTGCAAGATCAGTGTGAATTTCGTTAGCTAGATCCGTAACTGTTGCACCATCTTTAAGGAGTAGTAGGTCAGGTAGAACATTTCCTTTTTTATCTGAAAGTTTTTCTTCGTTAGCAACTGGATAAATTGAATTCATTTTTAACAACTTGAATACTGCGACATTAATAGCAAATTGAACTCCTGTTCGCATGTATTCACCCATGATGTCCTTTGTGATAAAATCTAACGCGTTTTTCTGTCTTTCATTCAATTCTTCAGGTTTTAGAATTTTAAATTGTTCTGAACCAGGAGAATATTTAATCAAGCCTTTCTGTTCAGCTCTTCGAAGACTAAGTTCACTGTCTGCACTTGCTGGAACTGTTATGATGTCAGAGAAGCGTTCCCGTAATCTTGCAAAATTTTTATCAGCTCCTTCTACGTCGATTTTGTTTGCCACAATTAAAGTTGGTTTCGATATTTTTCTTAGATGTGAAACAAATTTCTTACTGTCTTCAATTCCAAAATCATCAAGTTTCTTGTCATCAAGATTTGTTGCTTTAAGAGTATCCTTCACGTGTGTTTTTTTTGTTCCTAAACCACGATACAAATCAGTAATGGCATCAATTAAATCAGTTCCAGAACTAATCAGTTTAGATAATTTTTCTCTGTTGCCTTCAAAGATTTTATGATACCACATGATCAGTTCCTCCTCGATATCTGCAAAATCTGAAACTGGATCTCCAGAACCTGCTTCTGAAATCTTTCCTGTTGTGTCTATTCCTCCAGATACATCAACTACGTGTAGTAACACATCTGATTGCGCAGCGACGGAAAGAAACTGATTTCCTAGTCCTTTTCCTTTCCATGCATCTTTGATCAGGCCTGGTAAATCAATCAGTTCTATGGGAATGTATCGCCAACCGTCTACACACTTGGAATTGTTTGGATTATCTTGTACCTTAAACTCTGGATGAACACAAAGTGTGATGGCATTAGCTATAGCTGATTCTGGTTTTTTTGTAGTGAATGGATAGGTAGAAATTTCTGATGAGGTAAGACATGCAGAATTAAAAAAAGTGGTTTTACCAGTGTTAGTTTTCCCTATTAGACCAATTTTGATAGGCATGGTTACATTTTCAATTTTGATTATTTATCTCTGCCTGAGAAAATTAGTCTGACTTCTCTTTTAGTTTTTTACAACTGTGTTCCAATTCTTTAATTGACCATTCAATTTCTTCTAATTCCTCTTTTGAAAGATCATCTTCCCATTTATCAAGAATTGTTCTAGAGATTTGTGCACACTGATATAACAAATTCCAATACGGATGATGTTCAGCTACAGTATAAGCGAGTTCAGCTATTTCATCAAGACCACTTTGTGCTCTTGACAAGGAATCAATATTTTCACCGAAAATTTTGATTATGTTTGATTCTAAATCGCTTTCAACCTTTAACTGAGTTTTTTTTTCTTCAAAAGATTTTACAAGTTCTAAAAGTGAATCATTAAAATCCTTAAAAGATGTCATGGTTAGAAAAGTCGTTGATGTTCAGCAAGCATACATCTATTAAAAACCACTTTGATTCCTTCTTTTCTTGCTAATTCTTCTGCTTCTTGGTTGTGGATTCCTTCCTGAAGCCAAATTACTTTAGGTTTCATCTTTATGGCTTCTTTGACAACAGGTAGAACTTGGTCAGATGGTCTGAAAACATCTACAATGTCAATTGGCTCATCAACTTGAGTGACACTTGAATAACACTTTTTGTTTAAAATTTCGCTGGACATAGGATTGACTGGCAGAATATTGAAGCCTTGTTCTGACAGATACTTTGGTACAAAATGGGCAGCCTTTTCAGGGTGTCTTGACATTCCGACAACAGCCACATTTTTGAGAGAGAAAATTTGTTTTATTTCATCATCAGAGTGATCATCCTTTTCCATGTTTTTTCATAATTTCAAATCAATTTTTAATTTTTGCATTTAACAAGGCTAAAACTGTGGTATTGATCCCAAAAAATCTCGTTCTGCTTTGTTTTTGTCAATGCGGATATAGTGGTTCCCACTTACACGCAAAACGTTGATCAAATTACCAGGTTTCCAGCCTTTAAGACTGCGAAATATTGTCCTGTAGGTTTTACCACTTTTGACATTATGAGAGATTTGTGAACGGTCAACAATTTTGGGTTCACTGATGACACCCTCATCATCAGTGTGAGACTTTACCTCCTCAATCAGATGGTTCTTGCCATATCTGACTTCTGAAATTAAGTAGTCTGCCCATTTGGTCATGTTTCTTCTGTAAAGAGGGGTTAAATTAGAATTTCGTTTTTTAATCTCAAACTTTATAGTTAGATTAACATCAATTTTTTTGTGGATGATGCTGGTGGAATGAATGGTGACGGTTTTTATATTGATATTGGATTTTAGTTGTTCTACACATCATTCGATAATGTATCTTTAGTCAAGATAGTATCTTTTTTAAAATCGCACAATTCAGAATATTTGTCGGGTCAAGATCTTAGTGACGTACTAAAAATTAGTAGAGTAGCAGTATGGAAACATATCAAAAGAATTCGTTCCCTAGGCTACAAAATTGAATCAAAACAAAAGCTTGGCTATAGACTGGTCAACAATACAAAGCAATTACTACCATGGGAGATAACTAATGGGCTAAATACCAAATTGATTGGTAAGCGAGTTTACTATTTCGACACAATAGATTCAACACAAAATTTTGCTATCAAGATTGCATCAAATCCCATTGAGAACGGTGTCGTGGTTATCTCTCAAAAACAAACTAGAGGCAGGGGAAGATTTGGTAGAAAGTGGTTATCTCCAGAAGGTGGAATTTGGTTATCAATAGTACTCCATCCAACATTTGATATTTCAGTGATAACTCTGTTTCCTATTGCAGCTTCCCTTGGATTGGCAAACGCAATTGAAAAAACGTTTCAAATTGATTCTAAATTAAAATGGCCAAATGATGTAACGATTAAAGGAAAAAAAGTTGCAGGGATGTTGGTTGATGCTTCTGTTGAATCAAACAAAATTGAATATCTAGTGTTAGGAGTGGGAATAAATTTCCAAGTTAATTCCAAACAATTAGAAAAATCTCTTAAAAAAACTGAAAATTTTTACGGCATAGCCAGTCTAATTGATAAAAATGAAAATCAAAGCCCAATTTTGCTTGTTCAGAACTTTCTTAATGAGTTAGAAAATGTCATAGAATTACTAAATAAAGAAAAAAGAAAGATCATCATAAAAGATTGGACAAAAAAATCATCCAGTGTCGGGAAAAATATTACAATTTCTACCTATAGTGGTGAGATCAATGGAAAGGCTATCAGGTTAGATGATGATGGAGCTTTAGTAATTAAAAATAACAAAAATACCCAAAGAATTCTTGCTGGAGATGTGATACATCACACTTAGAAAATTAATACATTAACGCTTTCGTTTTGCTGATTTTCTTCTCTTGGTGGATTTTTTTTTCTTAGTTTTTTTTCTAATAGGTTTTCTTTGAGATCTTTTTTTCACAGATTTTTTTAATTGATCTTGAATTTTGATAATTTTTGTTAATGTATTCTCAAGTTGTTTGGAATATTGATCATATGCTGTTAATAATTCAGATTTTTTCTCATCAGTCTTTGTCAAAAAATCATTCGCTCTTAGCAAATTGGTTGAATTAATTAACTCAGGTATTGGATTTTGGTCGTTAGATAAAGCTGAAAGTTCGTTCTTCGTTTGTATGATCTTTCTTTTTAATTCACCAATTGTTTTTGTAGCCAAAATCCTCCAATTACTTCAAGCGCTTTTTTCGGATAAAGCTTTTCTCATTACAGCAAAGATGTAAGGTTGTAAATAATAGAAAAAACTCGAACAAATTAGGAATAAAATATAACTAAAAACAAAATTCTCTGTATTCATAATGAAAAAATCAATTATTTTGATGTTAATCATAATTATGGCTGCATTAAGTCCTTCCCAAATTTTTGCACAGGAAACGAATGACGTTCCTGTGATGTTCCAAGAAGCTAACAAACATTTTGCAAAAGGTGAGTATAATGAGGCAGTAAAAATCTATGACAATGTTTTAGAAATTGTTCCAGATAATGTTTCTACTTTAAAGATGAAGGGAATCGCATTAAGTAATATGGGCTATCATGAAAAATCTCTCAAACAATTTTATAAAATCATTCAAAAAGAACCAGATAATGTGATGGCCCTGACTGGGATGGGAGTTGGTTTTGGATATTTGGCGGAATACCATGAAGCAAAACAATATTTCAAAAGAGCGTTAGAGATTGATCCTGACAGTACTGTAATCAAAAATTATATTGACTATGTAGATACAGTCATTACCAAGTATCCATACACATCTACTGAAAAACCCGAACCGGTTATTGTTAAACCAGCAATCATACCTCTTTGGGTAAAAAGCAACGCAAAGTGGTGGTCAGATGGCGGTATAGAAGATTCTGATTTTATAACTGGAATTCAATTTCTCATTGATAATAAAATTATGCAAATTAACACTCCGCGAGGCAGCGATGTGTCTTCACAATCCATCCCTGATTGGGTAAAAAACAATGCAGGTTGGTGGGCGGATGGATTGATTTCTGATCAAGATTTTCTATCTGGCATTTATTTTATGATTCAAAATGGAATTATGGTAATCAATATTGAAAAAAGTTTGGAAGAGATAGAAAAAGAAAGAAGTGCTGATTTTTGGTTATTTGAGAGATATATTAGCGCTATTTCAAAAAATGTTGCGAACGAAAAACGCTATATTGAATTTCCGAACCCAAGCTTCGATGTAATTAAGAAATTCCTTCGAGATTATGTAATTTGGAATTTTGATGAGGAAGCTTCCAACGCAGCAGCTAAATTTCCAGATCCTGTTTATGAAATTGTAAATGGGACATATATCATTCATTACAAAATTTACGTAAACGAACAACCATCAGGTTTACCATTAGACCATGTCAGTACCTTTGAAAATTCATTGCATTTTTGGCAAACTCAGGGTTTTAATGTAAATAATCAGAAAGCCAAGGTAGATTTTTCATACACAAATATGAAACATGAAGCTAATGTTTGGGTCACTTGGGTTGTTCGGAATTTAGGTGAAGGGGTATTGGGACATGCTCATGTAGGAAAAGGTGTGGTAGAAGTGGCGCTAGGAGATTATTCTTGTGATGGAAGTTTTCAATTGTATGACGTAGAAAGTGTTGAAACAATTATGACTCATGAGTTAGGACATTCTGTTGGACTTCAACATGGCAATGATCCAAATAGTATCATGTTTCCTAGCTTCAAGCCAAGTTATGCATATTGTTTATTGAGTTAACGCATTCCGTAAACATAACATGTCTTTTATTCGATAGAATCCATTTACTAGAGATATGCAAAGATCAAAACTAGCCTTCGATACTACTGAACAATCCTATTCAGAGTTCAGACAAGCTTGTAAATCAAAGGCCACTCTGAAATCATATACAGAGTGTGTAAACCGATTCATGAGGCACTGTGGATATACATCATATGATGAACTGGTAAAAACAAATCCAACTAAGATCAGAGTAGACTTTTCAAACTTTTTCAGCTACATGAGAGACCGGTTTGATTTAGGAGAAATTAGATCAGCGTATTTCAGGCCTCATATCAGCGGTTTAGAATTATTCCTAGTTCAGAATGACGTAGAACACACAAAGCCTAAGAATCGAAAATCCTGAAAATTCTTAATTCTTAGTTTAACCTAGAGAATTCATGACCACAGCAGAAAAAGGTGTTAAAAAAGTAAAAAGGCGTTCTACTGTTAGTGAAACTCGTATTAAGAAATTGGTAAATAGAATCGAGAATCTAGAAAAACAAGTTAAGAAAATAAATTCTAAATTGAAAAAGAATTAGTTTTTCCTATTTTTTCACCTTAATTGTTCCAGTTTGAATTCAATCTCATCAATCTGACGTTGATGTCTCTCGATGTAGGGGTAAATGTTTCAATCTGTTTCTGTTATGCGTAAAAACAAGTTTACTGATCAAAAAACAAGTTAGTGATTTAATCTTTCAAATCTAATGATGATTAGATTTAATTTTTTGATCAAAGTATAAAATTGAAATAGTATAGCAGGAATCTTTGAATATGAAAGCGAAATTTTTTACAGGCGATTCCATTGAGTTGGATAAATCTGTGAACACTTTTTTGGATGAAGTAGGAAATATTCGCATCAAGAAGGTACAAATGGTTTCAACAAACGAAAAGAGTGCTTTGGATGAGGCTGAGTTTGGTGTGATGATTTTTTACGTAAAGAAAGAAGAAGACTAAACTGAAAAAATTCTTAATTCTTAGTTTAGGCTAGAAAACACATGGGCAATAGGAAAGATTTCAGTCAAACTGAGCTTTTGAAGTATCTTGGTCAATTTACTGTTAATAGGGCTAGATGTGAAAAATGTGGAATAACTGCACTTGATGCAAAATTAAACTTACATCACAGAGACGGAAATTCTGAAAATGACAGTTACAAAAACATTGCAATCTATTGTGATAAACATCATAATATTATTGAAGGACGAGATAAGACAATAAATCAATTAAGATAACCTGAAAATTCTTAATTCTTAGTTTGGAGTGAAAGATGGGTATGATTATCAGAAAACATCAACACAAGAGGATCAAATGTGAAGTTTGTAAAAATGTAAAGAATGCAACATTAATTCACGCAAAAAAGAGCTGGCGTAAAGTATGGGATGGTCAAATGGTTTCAGAAGTAGACACGTTTATCCTACAATACAGAATAGGAAAACACCAGCACGGATCTAGACTTTGCAAGGGCTCAGATAAAGTACAATCCAGAGAACATGATGGGATGATTAACTCTAGTTTTTAACAGTCGTAATCCTGAAAATTCTTAATTTCTATCTTGAATAGTTGTGATTACATAACCTTTTTTTGTAAGAAGAATCAAAAATGTACAATTGGTTTGCACGCCAACAACCTAAAGATATGTCTCAAGACATATCTTTAGAAAGTTGTTAATCCTGAAAATTCTTAGACCCAGTGTATCATGTTAAGAGATTGTTGAAATCCAAGTGAGGTAGGTACAAAGGAATCATGCAAACAACACTATTCAATCCTCACTCAGACACTCTATAATACACTTCAATTCTTTTAAGCCTTAGCCACACTTGATGAAGAATTATGTTCTGAGCCTGTCTTAAAAACATACGGGCGAACCTCGTTATTTATTTGAATTATTTGGTATTTAGTTAATTGAGTAAAGCAAAGTTAAGAATTTAACACAGAATTATTATCTGAAATCATGCCATCTATGGTATCTCTACTTTTTGTAGGTGCTCTTGGCGTTTTTTTATTTTTGTTTATCTTTACCCCATTCGAAACAGAAGATTTAGATCTAATTATGGTGAATGTGAGTGGTGGAGTTGAAACTGTAGGTTTTTCAACTGACCCTTTCAAACTTGAATTTACTAAAAAATCCTCAGACCAACCCATTACGATATTATTGGATGATAATTACCAATATTCAGTTTCATTGTTCACTGGAACATATGATGTTAAAGTATTTTACACCACGATTGGAGACATAACTACTTTGGATTGTGATGCAGGAACGCATGATATTGACTTTGATATTGATAACCTTAATTTCAAATGTTAGAAAGTAATCCTGAAAATTCTTAATTTGACTGTAAAGGAATAGTTTTGACTAATATGTTAAAACAAGAATGCTAAGGGTTTTTCATACGTGTATAGAAATATTCCTAAAATGTTGTCAAGCGTCGCTGACATGGATGTTTTGATTATTGAAGACGCTAAACCTCTAGCATTTCTACTTACTAAGTATTTAAAAAAACTTGGTTATCGGAAAATTCACTGTTGCGAGAATGGCACTTTAGGAATACGGAAATTTCAAGAACTGGTTGAATCAAATATTGTGCCTATTGTCTTCTTGGACTATTATTTACCAGATCTTGATGCACCGGTGGTCTTAAAGCGAATTCTTAAGATTCATCCTGGTACAGAGGTGATAGTAGAAACGGTAGCAAATCAAAATGAAAGTGGCATTAAGGGGTTATTCGAACTTGGGGCACATGAGTATTTTCCAAAACCGTACGAACCTGAGAAGCTAGAAGAGATAATGAACACTATTCAAGCCAGACGCAGACCCTGAGCTCATCACAACAAATTGACATTTGATACGAACTGTAAACCTGAAATTAGATTAATTGCCTTTACAAGTTTCATGTGCCCATCTCTCAATAGAGTAATCAGTACTTTCTAGTTCAGATTCATTAATTATTTTACAATCCTTTATTCTAAGAGATTCACCAACAGACCTGAATTTGCTTATATTAGTTGGGTCTTTTGAAAATAATAGTAACAATCTACAATTTCCCTTTAGAATCCTATTTTTCCATTTTAAATAATTTGGTTCTTGGCGCATATGTGATCTATAAAGACCAAAATTGATTTTTTCATAGGATGCTTTCGGATTTTCATAAATAACGATTGCGTAATCATCGAGATTATATTCAATAAAACGTACTCTTGTAAAATTTGGATTCCAATTTCTAATTTTTGAAAGAACGTGATTTGCTTTTTCTAGATTATCGAAATAAGGACATACCAATAAGTTTCCATTTTTTTCTGTATATGCAATACCAATAAAATCAGGATACCAAAATTGTGCAAATTTTTCAGTCATATTTTTCACATGAATACAAAATTATTAAAGATAATCACAATTTTTCATGTTCTTTCATATTCAAGATCTGCTCTTGTAATTTTTTTAATTTCCTCTGTCTTTACTGGGAATGAATCATAACCTCTTCTCTCTTTTTTAATCCTGAAAATTCTTAATTCTTAACCACACTTGAAAATAGCTTCTTTAATTTCTCTCATTCTTCTTAAAATTACCCGGTTAGCTTCATCAAGTTCATCCTCACTGGACTGGCGTTGGTGTCTTGCAACAAAATATTCGATAAAACGACCATAAATTATACCTGTTGCAAACCCTAAAACAAAATCATCTGCTTCCTTATACTGTCCATGTTTTTGGTAATCTTCAACCCTGGCCATCGTTACAAGATTTGGCACTTCTCCGACTGTCCTATCAATTGTTTTTTCTAAATATGCTCTATCTTCATTATCGAGTGGCACACAAAAAACATGTTTTAGAATTATTTAAAGTGCGAAAAATACTTTTTTTATTTCATTTCATACGAACTATCGATGAATATGGCTAAATTATTAAATCAACTTCGGTTAAATTAATTCTAGAAATTGATAGAAATTGTTTTGTCCGTGTTATCGTTTCTAGTATTATCTGCATACGCAGAGGAACCTCCAGATTATTTTAATCCATACGCACCGATTTTTACCGACAAAGAAGTATACTCATGGACGGACAAGGTGCACATAACAATTGTAGCACCAAGCTGGAATGCCAACAAATATGGCATTGATTCTATTGGTACTCAGGATGGTCATTTCATCAAGATTTCCACTGCTGGTCATTCTCTTGAACCATACAAATTAACAGAGACCGAACCGAACAGCGGTGTATTTGTTGGCGAAATAATTCTTACTGGTTTTTTACATGATGTTGATGATGATGGAAATCCAGATACTAATCCACGTACAGTTGGAAGTGGCCCAACTAATGGTTTCTTGGAGGTTGAGCGAGATGGAGGATTGACAATATCATTTGAATTTGCAGATGGTGTTGTCCTAATTCACTCTGCAACGATAAGTTGGAATATCGGACAAATAATTTTCGACAAACCAATCTTTTTAGTTGGAGAGACAGCTAAAATTCGAGTAATCGATCCTGATATGAATCTCAATCCAGAGACAGTAGACCGAATTGAAGTAGAAGTTTCATCTGATTCCGATGTAGCAGGAATCCTTGTTGATGCAATAGAGACGGAGGATGACTCGGGATTGTTTGAAGCTATGGTTTCTTTTACACAGAATAGTGTCTCAAGTGGCAATCGGTTATTCGCTATTCCAGGTGATTCAATTTACGCAAAATACGAAGACAATACACTTCCTTCCCCCTATAGCATACAAGATGACTTGGATATTCAAATCGAGTCCAAACTTGAATCGGAAGTTCCACCTATTCAAAGAATTTCTGTTGAAGATGTTTTCCTTGCTGATAGTTTTGGCATTCCAATAGAACCAACAATTAACGAACAGATTCAAATTGTGGGCATGATTACTAACAATCAAAATTATGATCAAATCTTTGTATACATTATACAGGTACGAGATCAAGACGGAACGGTGGTTTACTTATCTTGGATTCAAGGAGAACTGACATCAAATCAGAGTCTAGAGCTGTCTCAATCATGGACTCCAACAGGAGCTAGCAACTATGTCATTGAAACTTTCGTTTGGGATTCACTAAAGGATCAAATTCCTCTTTCACCAAATTCATCCCTGTCTTTATTCAATAATGATTAACATTTGATACGAACTGTTTAATCCTGAAAATTCTTAGTTAACATTTGATACGAACTGTAAACTCGAAAAAGTAGCTAATAATAGCTGACTAGTATTACATATTGTCTAGCACAATTCATTCTAAACATGGCACAAACAAAAACACAACGACGTGCTGCTGGCCTAAAAGGTGCTCGTACAAGAAAAAGAAATGCAGCCACAAAAAAAGGTTCTAAAAGAAAGAGACGTTAGAATCAATTTTTCCTTTTTTAAAAATTGAGTAATTATGAACTTTAAATGTAAAAACTGTAGAAAGGAATTTGAGTTATTCAATAGTGAATTTTGTTGCATGGAATGCCTCAATGATTATTATCTTAAAGGGCACGCAAAATACTAGGTAATCAATTAGGAATCCAGTATGTTTGTTTCAATATCTAATTCAAACGCTCTTTGAAATCCTATACAGGAACCACATCTGAATGGATTCGATTACATTTGATACGAACCGTTATTCCTGAAAATTCTAAAACACTAAATCATTTCTTGTATTTTATAACTCTGGGTTTATTCCAATAAGGAGAACGACATTTAGTATTAGCACAAGTCTTAGGCCATTGTTTCTTACTAGTCCACTTATTCTTACATCTGTTACACGTGTGTAACCATAACTCTGTGCCAGGAACCTTAGAACTCACGCTCATTATATACACTAATTGTATATATTAATTATGAATATACGTAATACGTATATACATGATATGTATATAGATAAGCATGGAAAAACAAGTACTAGAAATCATAAAGGAAAAAGACACCTACAAAATATCTGTAGAAATATCAGAGAACTCCAAACAAGAGCCTAGTATTACAATCAAAGTACACACAGACGGATCAACCAAAGACGCAGTGGATGAGGCTCTAGAACAATACAGACGAGCTAAGGAAGAGCTTAAGAAATGAGACTCTTGTTATCAGAATCCTGTGAGGCCGTAAGGTGTCAAGAATGCACGTATTCTAACTGCATATGCTACTGTCACAGAGACTGTGAAGAATGAATCTAACATTCAGGTGCTCAATCTGTGGCAAGGATCTACTGCCTTACGAGGTAAAAAAACACGAGCAATATGAAATCGAGCAAAGTATTTTCAAGCATCTCAATTGTAAGAAGAAACACAGCCACACCAAAAGATGTCTACAATGAATCAACAAGAACTCATCACCATCATTCTAAAGCAATTTAAAAAAATAGAAGAATTAGAAAAAAAACTAAAATGAGCTATCGATTGATCTACATAAAATTTTTAACACTTTGCTGGATTGTGAATTAGAATGAATTACATAATTGATGAGTGTGTCAGCATAAAAACTAAAGAGCAGTTTAGAGTCAAGAACGTTAATGGTTTTGTTCACTCCATCAACGTTCTAGGTAAGGGAGCAACAGATGAAGAGGTTTTCGAGTTAGTTAAGAGGAATAAAGCAGGTTTAATCACACTTGATAAGAGATTTGCACTAAGTGTTCTTCAATCGGGTTATACGGTAATTCTACCAGGTCATGAGAATATACGAATTAAGCCAATTATTGACAAATCTCCAAAGTACTCTGATCCACTAACGTACTATTTGTTAGAGTGATAAGGTCATAATTCCATGATTTTTCCTTTAATTTGATAACGTAACTATGTGGTCTATTGAATTAAAAATTTTATATGCTAATTTTGTATCGTGTATTTCCAAAACTGCTTAAATTAGCTTAACCTACACCCAAATCACCCTAAGATTTTTTGTAAAATCATAATAAGGCAATGTTTTGTTATTAACAAGTTTATCATGATGCAAAATACTGCAATTGCAAAACAACGTTGTCCATCTTGTGGCAAAAGAAAGATTGTAACTGATGAAAACTCTGGTGAGTTGTTTTGTGCTTTTTGCGGTTTAGTAATTAATGACAAAATAGAAGATGCTGGCGCAGAGTGGAGAACATTTTCAAATGAAGCACCTGCTAGGAATAGAGTAGGTATAGGTACTTCATTAACCATGCATGATATGGGTCTTTCAACTGTTATTGGTGCAGCTAACAAAGATTCAACAGGAAAACCACTTTCTGCGAGCATGAAGAGTTCAATTGAAAGACTACGAACTTGGGACAGTAGAACACAAGCTCATTCTTCTTCAGACAGAAACCTAAGACAGGCTTTGAATGAAATGGACAAATTAAAAGATAAGCTTGCACTTGCTGATGCGGTAATTGAAAAGGCAGCATATATTTACAGAAAGGCAATGGAGAAAAAATTAGTAAGAGGTAGATCAATTCAAGGTCTTGTTGCAGCATGTTTGTATGCTGCATGTAGAAACACAGAAACACCACGAACTCTTGATGACGTTGCAAAAGGAATTAACATTAGGAGAAAGGATGTTGCCAGATGTTATCGTTTACTTTATAGAGAATTAGAATTCAAAATGCCTGTCGTTGATCCTGTTAAAGCAGTTTCTAGAATTGCAAGCATTGTTGAACTAGGTGAAAGAAGTAAAAGAAAAGCGGTTAATATTTTAAATCAGGCGAAAAAAATTGGGCTTGTTGCTGGAAAGGATCCAATGGGAATGGCAGCAGCCGCACTTTATATTGCGTGTATAACTTCTGGCGAAGTAAAATCTCAGAAACAGATCTCAATGGCATCTGGTGTTACTGAAGTTACTATAAGAAACAGATGTGCCGGATTGAGAAAAATGCTTCAAGATTAGAAAATCTGTTATTCAAATTCTGGCAGAACATCGGTTCCTTGTCGTCTGGTTACCAGAAATATTCCAATTGTAAATCCGGCCTGATAAAATGCATACATTAGAATTTGAAAAACTGTAGGTACAAAATCTGTAAATCTACCAATTCCAGCTACTAGTACTGTAATCACACTAACAGTGAATACGAAATAACGAGCTGGTTTTGATAATTCGGCAGAACGCAAAAATAGTATAACAGTAATCGAGATAAACATTACAACAATCGTTGCAAACCCAGCATTCAACCCCAAGACATTAATCAAAAGGGTGTAACCTTCCTCAGTGGTTGTGGGTACTGTGAAATTGGCAATTGTGAGTTTTTCAGGCACTGCAAATTTCAACACGCTCGCCAAAGCATTGAAAGAAAAAAGTAGCAGAAGGGTAAAAGAAACGATTCTTGCATGACGTTTTAGTCCAGGAAATCTTTTTCGAACGCCTCTACCCAAAATTGAACCTTGTAAAATCCCAACACTCAGCACGACGGCGAATGAGATAAGAAAATTTTCTTCTGCAATTTCAAATAGACTCATTAGAATATAATTGAGTTAAAACAGATTCTAATTAATTTGAAAGATCACTATATTTTATCAATTGATCTTCCAATTTGAATTAGATCTGGATAAAATGTTTTAAAAGAATGATCAAATTGCGGATAGATTCGATTCAGTTTCCCCAAGCGTTGTTCATTAGAATTTGTTTCTTGCTTCCTGCAGCCCCTGAATCGAGCCACCTCACATTTCACATAAAGAAATTTTCATGAAAGTTTAGAAATTTTTCAAAATGTTGTGACGTAATCTCTCAGATCTTTGATTAAATCCATTATGGCAAAAGCAATTTTTGAGAAATCGATTTCGCATTCCCCTGATGCCAATAATACATCATCATCAGCTAATGGAAAACTCATGATGATTACTTTTTCTCTATACGACATGGCGAAATGAACACGTCCAAGCTCTTTATCAAAATCACGACGCATTCTAACACGAAGAGCTAATTCCATGAACATCATCTCATCATGTTTTGTCTCTTCGAGAGACTTGAGCCCCTCCTTCATTCCACCGGCAACGAGATGTCCTCTGTTGCTAATTATTCTAGCAGAACGCATTTTTGGATCTAATTGCATGATTTTTTGACAAATTTTTTCCAATTCCTCTACGCTAACCATCGTTAAACATCTACTAGGGATCTATTTATTGCGATCTGTTTTACTAGAATGTTATGAAATCTGAATCAACTCAGAATGTTGCAGAATATTACAAACATCTTTCCTTATTTTGGACTGACTTGATACACTTGATGTCAACAAAACCTCAAGCCATGACATCGGTGGGTCCAATGAGAAATTTTGCTGAAAATTCTAAAAAAATTGCTGCTCAGTTAATTGATGCAAATGAAGACCTGATGGAATTCAACAAGCACTTGGCCGAATACTATAAGCAATTAACTGATACTTGGATGGAATCACAAAAGAATGTAAACTTTAAAGCTCCTGAAATTCCAAATGATGCAGAGCAATACGAGGCATACAAACGCGTCTGGATTGATATCTTTGATAATGACTTTACAGAATTATTCGATTCTGAAAAGTTTGGAGAAAATTATGGAAAACTTGTTGCAAAGGAATTAGAACTAACAAAACACTGGAATGGCATCATGGATGTAATGTTGAAATCTGCAAATCTTCCAAACAAGGAAGAGATTGATGAGGTATACAAAGAATTACATTCCTTACGAAAACGAGTTTCAAAGCTTGAATCAGAAGCACACAAAAAGGTGAAGAAAAATGGCGAATGAGATAAAGATTGATCCAAAAATTTTAGGTGAGATTCTAAAGTTTGGAAAGAATGTTATAGAAGCACCAAAGCTTGTTGCAGCTCCTGATGAAATCAAATTAGAAACGACACCATATGATGTTGCGCACAGAGAGGACAAGGTCAGACTGCTCCATTACAAATCAACTACAGAAAAGCAATCACACATTCCATTAGTTATTGTATATGCCCTTATCAACAGATACCACATCTTGGATATTCATCCGAAAAAAAGTTGGGTAAGAAATCTACTAGATCAAGGTCTTGATGTGTATATGGTTGATTGGGGGACACCAACAAACATGGACAGGTATTTGGATTTTGATGATTACGTAAACGGCTATCTAAATAATTGTGTGGAATTTGTCAAGGATGAGGCAAATGTAGACCAGGTTTCCCTACAGGGATACTGTACTGGTGGGACAATAGCTACCATATATTCATCATTACACCCAGAAAATGTCAAGAACTTTGTTGCCACCGCACCGGTAATTGATGGCTGGCGCGACACCACAGTGATTAGTAATCTGGCCAAGCACATTGATGTTGATCAGATGGTTGACAATATTGGTAACATGCCGCCAGAATTCATGTATTATTGCTTTTCTATCTTGAAACCATTTGAACAGGGAGTTGAAAAGTATGTGAAACTTTTCCAAAATATTGAGGACAAGAATTTTGTTGATAATTTTATGCGAATAGAAAAATGGCTTAGTGATACTCCGCCAATTCCAGGAGAGTTATTCAGGCAGTGGATAAAGGACATTTATCAAAATAACCTCCTCATTCAGGATAAGATGTACGTAGGTGGGAAGCGCATCTCTCTCAAAAACATCAAGATGCCGTTATTCACCCAGGTTGCTGTTGGCGACCATCTAGTATCCCCAGAGTGCAGTATGCCGCTTCATTATGCTGTAGCTAGTGAAGACAAAACACTTCGAGTTTACCCAACTGGCCATGTTGGGATGATTGCAAGCTCACTCTCGCAGAGAAAGGTTCTACCTGAGCTAGGTCAGTGGCTAAAAGAAAGATCTTAAAAAAAATTATAAAAAAGGGAAAAATGGATTTGGGGTTTAATCCAACATCTAGTTGCTTCTGTTAGTAAATGCAGAAATCCAAGATTGTAGTATGTTCTTGTTCAAATCAGCAAATGCTTTTGCATTATCGTTGAATGTCTTGATGTTTTGCTGTGCTGCGTCGATAGTTGCTAGTGCAATCTGGTTTTGTATTGTAGATGCTTTTACTAGTTCTTCTGTGGTATCACGGACTACTTTTAGTGCTGCATCAGGAACGTTGGTTGTGATTCCTGCTTTTCTTGCAAATTCTTTTTGTAGTGCGACTGAAGAGTTGAATATGTTCTCAATTGCTTGCAAGTATTCCTGTTGTACGTTAGTAACTGATTGATGATAACGTGGTACTTGCTGTCTTATACCATAGAATAACTTGTCGACGTTTTGCTGATATACACCATAAATATCCTTTACAGTGCTTTGTGTTTTCTGCTCGGTTGTACTCATTTTTTCACCTCCGCTTTTTTTGATTTTTTTGCTAAAGGAAGAATCATGACTTGAACCAAGTCACCTTCCCTTAATCCTAAGGCATCTCTTTCTGCCTCTGGAATCGAAATTCTTCCGTTGGTTCCAACGGATGTTTTGTAAGTTCCCCAACTCAGGAAGTTGGGCATGATTTGACCCATGTTGAAAAGGGTGTCCATTCCCTTTGCTTGGAAGTTTGCAAAATTTTTCATTAAATTTGTTTGAGTTTCAGATGCTTTGTCGGTGATCTCCTTTAGTGCCTCAACTGGATTAAACTCCGGGACTCTGTTTCCCATAAAGATTCCAAAGTTTTTCATAAATTCTGTTTGTGCTTTACCGCTTTTCTTGATCCATTCCGTGAACATTTCTGTTGGGTTGTATTGGTAATCATTACCACTCATAGGTAATAGTAGGAAATGAGTGGTATATATAGACTTCGGTTGGCTATTCCCTCAAGAATTCCATTGCCACTCTAGCGAACGATTCTGGATCATCAACATAGGGGGTATGACCACATCCATCCATTCTGAAAAATCTGCAGTCCTTGATAGCTGCAACAAAACTATCTGCGTGTTTAATTGGGATTACGGGATCTAGAGCACCCCAAATTATCAGGGTTGGGGCAGTGATTGATTTGAGCTTGGTTATAATTTTTTTAGCATTTCTTAATCCCAACAGTGTTGACATGAATGCCATCTTTGCGTTTGGAAGCTTCATTCTTTCTATAAATCCTGTAATTATTTCAGGTGCTATCTCTTGTTCAGGAGTCGCCATCATTTCAAATGCATTCTTTGCACTGTTCTCGTTTGGGTATAGTGCAGCCATGATGTATGCGTCTAATGCTGGTGTGGATGTTTTCGTCGTTCCTGATGGAGATGCCAAAATTAGCTTTTTGATGGAATCGTTATTTGATGCATATTCTACTGTGACTTGTCCTCCTAAAGATGAGCCAATTAGCATTGGTCTTTCTATTTGAATCTCTTGGAGGAATTTTCCAAGAAAATCTGAAAAGAATTCTGGAGTATAATCAACTAGTGGTTTGTCGCTGTATCCAAAACCGATTAAATCTGGCACTATTACTCGAAAATGCTTTTCGAAAAGAGGAATAACATATTCCCAACGTTCTGCCGATGCTCCCAGACCGTGAACCAGGATTAGGGGTTCTCCGGATCCTGTTTCCAAATAGCGAATTTTATTTTCATCGATCTTGATGAATTTTTCTTGCAATTATTAAGCGACGATTAAATTTAGTAGATAAATATTTCCGTTTTTGATCGCGTGCTTTTAGGTAAATTTTAAGTAAATAATGAGGTATCATTGAGATATCAAACTCTAGATTAATCCCTGTTTCTCAAAGTATCTTTGATGGTGTTCCTCGGCCTTGAAAAATTCCTTTGCTGGAGTGATCTCGGTAACGATCTTTTTTTCTGGCATTGATTCCTGAAGATTTTTCATGGATTTCTTAGCAGCCTTTTCCTGTTCCAGATCATGATAAAATATTGCAGAACGATATTGCGTCCCAACGTCAGGTCCCTGCCTATTCAGAGTGGTAGGATTATGATTCTCCCAAAAAACTTTGAGTAGCTCAGCATATGAGATTTGTTCCGGATCATACTCCACCTGAACAGCCTCAGCATGTCCTGTTCTGTCGGTGCAGACATCCTCATAGCTCGGACTTGGCATCGTACCTCCCGTATAACCAGATGTTGCAGAGCTCACTCCCTTGACCTTTCGAAACAAGTCCTCAACATGCCAAAAGCATCCAGCTGCAAAGGTTGCCTTCATGGAATGATTAGCAATATAATCAAATTAAAAGCATGCCACCCTGGAAGGGATATTACAGTCAATTAGTAATTTTTTGCACCTGGGGAAAAGATCTTTTCCATCCTCTTAATATGATAAATTCTTGTAGATACTGGTGTACAGATGTATACGAAACTAGCTCTAGCATTAGCTGTATCATTAATCTTAGGTTTTACTATTCCGTCAGCTTCTGCCCATTATTTTGATGCTAACAAAATCAAAACGGTAGAGGACATTATAGATTATTGTGAGTTCTATTATGATGAGTACAAACGCCTTGGAGAAAGTGCTCTGTACCTCCAACATAACTATGAGCCAAAACTGAGAGTTTGTATTAATCTATACTCCCATATTATTTGGCCAATCGATCATCCAGATCGAACCAGAATTCTCGTTTCAGAAATTACAAAAATGCTTGGCAGTTCCGGATATGTCAAGGACAGACATCTGGGAGGTTTTGCAACATTTCCAGACTGGATCAAAGCTGATGCAAAGTTGTGGGTTTCTAAACAAATCACCGACAATCGTTTTGCATATGGAATTAGAGCTATCATTAATGCCGAAATTATCAGCCCACCAATAATTCACCCAATGGAGGATAGGTTCTGCAACGATGTGATTTGTGTTGAAAAAGATGATTTTGTAAAGTATGCGATTTCAGATAATTATCATAAAGATACAGTTATTGAAAAATACACAATATCTCAAGTTTCATTGACTCAGGTCAAAATTGATTTTGAAAAAACATCGCAAGAAGGTAGAGAAAGTATCGAAATAACTGTGGACCAAGGAGGATCACTCTACGATATTTTGAGAGTTTTTGATGATGACTCCATTCAATGTCATCTTGGTAGTACGCTGGTAAAGGTAGATGGCATTCCAGAATGTCAGGACAATGATTCTGGCAGAATAACACAGCCCAAGAGTTCTCACACCCCCCACAAATTTGTCTATCCTATTCCGATTGAAGTTGGTGACAAGCTTGATGGAACCAATGGTGAGCTAACAGTAACTCATGAAGTTGTGACATCATTCAAGCATCTGCAAAGAGATGCCTTTGTTGCAAGGGACTCTACTGGTAAATATTCTGAGATAATCGATGCAGAAACTGGTTTAATTCTATCATCAAAATTTGAAGATATTATAGTAATTCCTGTTTGGGAAAAAACCGAATTAATTGATACCAACATCTTTGAAAAACAGGTCGGCATCCAATTGGTAGAGTTGGTGATTCCGGAATGGTGGAAGAAAAACACGTTATGGGTTTTAGATGGTTTGATCACAGAAGCTGATTATCTCAAAGCTTTGGAATATCTAATTGGTAAACAGATAATTCGAGTTTAATCACTCTATTCCACTAAAAATTTCAACGACATGAGCTGCCAGTGTTTCTATATTGGCAGAGGGTTCTGCAGAAATCAACAGAGTGGTTCGACTAACTGGGAATGGAAAGCTGATCAAAACTGCCTTGTCTCGCCTAGCAGCTAGATAATTGATTGGCCCAAGGCTTTGATCAAACTCTTTTCTGATAGAGGTCTTGGAAACAAATTCCATAAATGATTTCAGTTTAACCTCATCTCCCTCTAGAGGAGTTAGTCCTGGTTTGAATCCGCCAGAAATTATTTCGCCTTTCTCATCAAGTATTCCGGCAAACCGAATGGCATCTTCTTCAAAAAGTCTCTTACATTTTTCATCATAAATTTCTGTATGTATGTTTGTCAATTTTATGAGATCTCATTTTGGAAAATAAAAACCTAGTCAAACGGAACTACACGCCAAAGGATGGCTTTCCATCACATCTAGGACATTTCAATCCGTTAGTTTTCGAACCACACTTTTTACAGCGCTGTTCAAATGAAACAGCAGCGTATGATGGAGTTCTCATTAGTTTAACAATCAAAGCTATCACAATCAAAACACCGACAACAATTCCAATCCAAACAAGAACCATACAGAATATTATTCATTGCTACTTATAATGACTCGTATTGATGTTACGGAAGTTTAGCGTCTTCAACACAATAATGATGAACCCAATTTCCATCATCATCCTTTGAGATTTCTTTTCCAGGTTTAATCACGTCACCACAAGAAATACAAGATGTTGTAAATTTTGCTTTCATAGAACCATTATGGCATTAATTCTAAAAAGGTCTTGGATTGAATTTGTGTTAACCATTGGTTAGCTAAAAGAAGAAAAAATAGGAAAGAGAGTTTTCCTGATTATCGGAAGGAACGAACTCTACGAATTACCTTATTGTGATCATATGCTGCTGTTGTGGAAACAAACAGAATGTTGTTTCTTCCTGCTGGCATTGTAATGCGTTTTATTTTTGCATATTCAGCAACAACATACTTGCATGAGCCAAGTTTTCGTGCCAGGGCTTTTCTACCTTTCCACGCTCTAGCTGCATTTCGCAAAGAGGCTCTGCTTTCGCTGGCAGACAAGACATTCTTTACTCGTTTTGAATGTGCCGAATAAACAACACTGCCATTCATATCACAAATAGTCACAACTCGAATAGAAGGACTCATTTCCAAAAGCCGGTTTACTGCGGATTTAACTTCCATGGCGTACGATCTATCATGTGTATGATAAAGGTTTCCGATCAAAATCGATAGTTCAAAAATTTTTTGTGGTGGAATAGATCATCTAACAGAAAGCGCTCAGTTTTTTGATCCCAAAGATTCCATGGATGTCTAATTTGTTGATTTGTGACTAATTAGTGGCCTTTTCGTGGACTACTTCAATATCGATTTGAAGTTCCTCGGCCAATCCATCCCACCATTGAGGTATCTCGTCAGACATTTTACCTAAATTATCAGATCGAAGGTAGTTAATAGATCTGTCGGTGTGGATTTAGAATCTAACACACCACCACAAATCAATTTTGTATGAATTTGAGAATTACTTATTTGAAAAAACTAACAGTTGCAGCTTGGGCCTTTGCTTTTAGAGTGGGCTTTGATTATATGGCGCAGCATTCTTTCTGGTTCTGAAAATTCCATTCCACATTCTTTGCAAATGGTTTCCGTTATCAGTTTCTCTTTTCTAAAGAACATATCCCAACCCTTGAAATTCTCATTAAAAGTGTTTATCCAAGTTTTTTTTGATAGTCGTGTATAGCTTTCGCTAATGTGATTCAAAAATGAATCATCGCACATAGTCTCTATGTAAATGGCTGAACCGGTGTGTTGGTCTATTAGTAAAGGCTGGCTCACCACTCGCCGAAGCTTGTGATCTACACCACCTTCCTATCAACGCAGTCTTCTACTGCCGACCTTCATCTAACGAAAGGATGTCTTGTTTCGGGATGGGATTCGTGCTTAGATGCTTTCAGCACTTAGCCCAAATGGCTTAGCTGCCCGGCCTGCCTTGTCAGACAACCGGTAGACCAGTGGCCACGTTGCTCTGTTCCTCTCGTACTATGAGCAACTTCCCCTCAGACATCCACACTTCCATCAGGCAGAGACCGACCTGTCTCACGACGGTCTAAACCCAGCTCATGTTCCCTTTTAATAGGCGAGCAGCCTCACCCTTGGCCCCTGCTGCAGGACCAGGATAGGAAAAGCCGACATCGAGGTACCAAACCGCGGGGTCGATAGGAGCTCTCGCCCGCGACGAGCCTGTTATCCCTGGGGTAATTTTTCTGTCACCTCCGGGCCCCAATAGTGGGCACACGAAGGATCGCTAAGCCCGACTTTCGTCTCTGAATTCCGTGCGTTTGGAAATCCAGTCAGTCTAGTTTTTGGCTTTGCCCTCTTCAGCGGATTTCTGACCCGCTTGAACTAAACTTTGGGCCCCTTTGATATCTTTTCAAAGGGGTGCCGCCCCAGCCGAACTGCCCACCAGCACATGTCTCTGGTCTTCACCAGATAAGTGGTACTACAAAAAGAGTCTGGTGTTACATCGTCGCTTCTTAACATCCCGGAGAACGTTAAGCATAGCTCCCAGATACTCTGTGCAATCTTTACTATACCACAAGCACAAGCTGCAGTAAAACTCCACGGGGTCTTCTCTCCCCGATGGAAGATGATGGACTGTTCGTCCACCTTATGTGGCTTCACCGGGTTGTAGGCGGGGACAGTGGGGCCCTCGTTGTTCCATTCATGCGCGTCGGAACTTACCCGACAAGGCATTTGGCTACCTTAAGAGAGTCAGAGTTACTCCCGGCGTTAACTGGCCCTTAGCTCAGTTGAACCCAAGTTTTAGATACCAGCACCGGCCAGGATTCAGTGACTATACAAATCCTTTCGGACTAGCAGTCACCTGTGTTTTTATTAAACAGTCGGGACCCCCTTGTCATTGCAACCTGCTATCCCCATTCCTCATGAAGACAGCAGGCATCCCTTATACCGAAGCTACAGGACTAATTTGCCGAATTCCCTCGCCATACGGTATACCCGTAGCACCTTAGATTACTAATCCAGCGCACCTGTGTCGGATCTGGGTACGAGCTTGCTACACGCTAACTATACAGTCTTTCATGGTCTCCTGGAATTGAGAAAACTCCGCTAACGCGAAGCCATTCCTGCCTCGAATTGGTTCTCGTCATTACGACACTCCCCAACTCTCGAACAGTTAGATACAACGACGGTTATACAATCCCTATCCGGAAGCAAACCATATAGCTCAAACGCTTGCAGCAAGGTACTAGAATATTAACTAGTTTCCCTTTCGAATTACTCTTTTGAGGCAACTCTTAGGATCGACTAACTCCAGGCTGAAAACGCATTGCCTGGAAACCCTTGCGCTTGCGGTGGTATGGATTCTCACCATACTATGCTGTTACTGCCACCAGGATCTGCAATAGAAATTGGTCCACAGGACATCACTGCCCAGCTTCGTCCCAATCACTACGCCAACCTACCACGAATTATCAAATAATAATTATCCAAAGTATCGGTACTTTGCTTTAGCCCCGTCCATTTTTGAGGCGCCCACACTCGGCAGGTAAGTTGTTACACACTTTTTAAAGGATAGCTACTTCTGAGCTTACCTCCCTGCTGTCTTGGCACGAACACGCACTTTGGCTTGACACTTAGCAAAAATTTGGGGACCTTAACTTTGGTCTGGGTTAAACCCCTTTCGGTCGTGAACCTTACGTCACACGAACCCGTGTCCTTGCTTCTACGATGCATATCCGTTCGGAGTTTGAATGGACGGTGAGAAATTTCTTTCCCGCGCCGCCCTATCAGTGCTCTACCGGAAATGCCATCTCTGCAAAGCACGCCCTACGAGACGCTTCGGTTGGAACTAGCGATCGCCAGACTAGATTGGTTTTTGACCCCTATTCCCAGGTCACACAAACGATTTGCACGTCAGAACTGCTACAGACCTCCAGCGGGCTTTCGCCCGCCTTCATCTTGCCCAGGAATAGATCGTCTGGCTTCTAGCCTTACCGCCATGACTCAACGCACTTTCACACGCTTCTCCTCACAATGCTGCGAGAATTCGGTTTCCCTTCGCCTACACCTTTCTTGGTTTAGGCTCGCCATGACGACAAGCTCCCTGGCCCGTGTTTCTAGACGGAACGCATAACACTGATGACATATGCTTCAAACCTTCAGTTCTATTGCTAGAACCTCCAGTCTGAAAAAATCACCTTCCATGCCATGCACGTCTGTAACCAATAGGTTTCATGCACTTTTCACCCCCCTTCCGGGGTACTTTTCAGTTTTCCCTCACGGTACTAGTACACTATCGGTCTTGAGAAATATTTAGCCTCAGATGCTACTTTCACCTATATTCATTGCCCACTACCAAGGACAACTACTCGGGTAATGACAAGATCCTATACCATTTCACTTACGGGGGTATCACCCTCTTCGCCAGAACATTTCAGGACACTTCGGTTGTGTTCTAGGATCGTAATGTCATACCAAAACACCACATCTCTACCATGTTACCATAGCAGATTCAGTTTGGGCTGTTTCCTTTTCGCTCGCCGCTACTTGGGAAATCTCTATTGATTTCTTTTCCTCGTGGTACTAAGATGCTTCAATTCCCACGGTTCGATCTCCACTATTATAATGGAGTAAACTAAAGTTTAGGATTCCTATTCGGAAATCTCGGGATCAAAAGTTGCGTGCGCTTACCCCGAGCTTATCGCAGCTTGCCACGTCCTTCATCTCTTCTCAAGCCTAGCAATCCTCCTATTGGCGTCTTTACACCGGCAATTTCAGCCACATATTACACGACTATGCACGACGATCATTGCAAGTTCTTTGGGAGAACCCACTACATCCTTCATACATCACTTTCATGATGCATTGCATCGATGATTCTGTGAAGATAGTTGTGCATCCCGGCACAATTTCTTTGTCTAAGGAGGTGATCCAACCGCAGGTTCCCCTACGGTTACCTTGTTACGACTTTTCCCTTGTCGCTTACCTCAAATTCGATAACGCCAAGAAGACGTCACCTCGTTAAAAGCAAACTTCAATGAAACGACGGGCGGTGTGTGCAAGGAGCAGGGACGTATTCACCGCGCGGTAATGACACGCAATTACTAGGGATTCCATATTCATGAGGGCGAGTTGCAGCCCTCAATCATAACTGTGGTAGCGTTTGAAGATTACCTCCTCCTTTCGGATTCGGAACTCATTGTAACTACCATTGCAGCCCGCGTGTGGCCCCAGAGTTTCAGGGCATACTGACCTGCCGTGGCCCCCTCCTTCCTCCGCATTAACTGCGGCAGTCCCGCTAATTCGCCCCACTACTCCTGAGAGTAATGGTGGCAACTAGAAGCAAGGATCTCGCTCGTTACCTGACTTAACAGGACACCTCACGGCACGAGCTGGCGACGGCCATGCACCACTTCTCAGCTTGTCTGGTAAAGTCTTCAGCTTGACCTTCATCCTGCTGTCTCTCCGGGTAAGATTTCTGGCGTTGACTCCAATTGAACCGCAGGCTTCACCCCTTGTGGTGCTCCCCCGCCAATTCCTTTAAGTTTCATACTTGCGTACGTACTTCCCAGGCGGCAAACTTAACGACTTCTCTGCGGCACTGCACTGGCCACAAGCCAATGCATCACTGAGTTTGCATAGTTTACAGCTGGGACTACCCGGGTATCTAATCCGGTTTGCTCCCCCAGCTTTCATCCCTCACCGTCGGACGTGTTCTGGTAGACCGCCTTCGCCACTGGTGGTCATCTATAGATCAAAGGATTTTACCCCTTCCTGCAGAGTACCGTCTACCTCTCCCACTCCCTAGCTATGCAGTATTTTCGACAGCCCATGTGTTAAGCACATGGATTTAACCGAAAACTAACATAGCCGGCTACGGATGCTTTAGGCCCAATAAACATCCTGACCACTTGAGGTGCTGGTTTTACCGCGGCGGCTGACACCAGAACTTGCCCACCCCTTATTCGATAGTGATTTTAGAACTAACAAAAGATTTCTTTATCAGAAAACACTCGGATTAACCTTGTCGTGCTTTCGCACATTGCAAAGTTTTCTCGCCTGCTGCGCCCCATAGGACCTGGGTCCGTGTCTCAGTACCCATCTCCGGGCTTCTCCTCTCAGAGCCCGTATCTGTAATAGCCTTGGTGGGCCATTACCTCACCAACAAGCTGATAGACCGCAGTCCCATCCTACGGCGAAAAATCATTTAAACCATAAACCATTCCAGGCATAATGATCTGTCGGGTATTATTCTCAGTTTCCCGAGGTTATCCCCGTCCATAGGGTAGATTGACTACGTGTTACTGAGCCGTCTGCCTTGTATTACTACAAAGACTCGCATGGCTTAGTATCAATCCGATAGCAGTCAGGTCCGGCAGGATCAACCGGAATCTGAATTATTATTAAAGTACATTGTACTTTTTAGGAATTGAACGGAATGCACATTATCTTCACATTTCAGATTTGATCATACGATCAGATCCTCATATTGTATGCGTAACTGGAGGCTCGCGAATCATAACAAATGGCCCAATACCATACTTCATCACAAGCGCCGCACTTGCGTTACGTATGCAAAAGGTTAACCCCGTCAAATCCATATAAACCATGCCTAAAATTTTCGATCTTTTTGATTTTTTACGATCAAAATATAACTAAAACGCAGTTTTTTGTATCACTTGATGAAAAAATCTGTTTCAAATTACAAAAGAAAAACCAGAAAGTCTGCCAAGTTGTTTAAGGTTTCAAAAAGGTATCACGTGAACGGGGTTTCTCACAACATTCGTTTTTTTGAACCATATCCATTTGTAACAAAATCTGGAAAAGGAAAATTTCTCACCGATGTTGATTCCAACAAATATGTAGATTATTGGATGGGTCACTGGGCTCTCATTTTGGGGCATTCTCCAGAACCTGTCAAAAAAGATCTGCAAAAACAGCTTGGTTCCGGCTGGATGCATGGGACTGTAAATGAGGCCACAATCCGGCTTTCAGAAATGATTCAAAAAAATGTACCAGTTGCAGAGAAGATTCGATATGTCGTAACTGGGACGGAGGCCACAATGTATGCTGTCAGAATTGCCCGCTCCATTACCGGTAGAAAAACCATTGCAAAGATTGATGGAGGCTGGCATGGATACACATCGGATTTACTGAAAACGATAAACTGGCCTTTTTCTGAATCTGAGAGCAGCGGGTTGGTTGATGAAAAACATATTGTTTCCTTCCCATACAATGATTTGGAGAAATCACTGCAAATTTTAAAACGAGTGAAAAAGGATCTTGCCGGAGTTATCATTGAACCAATTCTTGGAGGTGGGGGATGCATTCCGGCAACCAAAGATTATCTTTTGGGAATTCAGGAATTTGTGAAAAAAAATAATTCTATATTTTTGTTGGATGAGATTGTCTCAGGATTTCGATTTAGATTTGGTTGTCTCTATCCAACAATGAAGCTTGATCCAGATATTGTGACACTTGGAAAAATTGTTGGGGGCGGAATGCCAATTGGAGTGATGGCTGGGAAAAAGGAAATCATGGAAATAGCAAATGCCAGCAAACAGAAAAAATCCCAAAGGTCCTATGTTGGAGGGGGTACCTTTTCTGCAAATCCTGGAACCATGACGGCTGGATTTTCTACTCTAAATTATTTGAAAAAGAATCGAGGTTCATTCTACCCTAAAATTAACAAGCTTGGAGATATGGCTCGGAAAAACCTTACCAGAATATTTGATGGTAGAGTGATAACAACTGGAATTGGGTCTCTCTTCATGACCCATTTTGTAAAAGGCGGTATTTCTGAAATTACAAATTCGACTCAAGCTGCAAAATGTGATTCTAATCTACTCCAGAAATATCACTTTGACATGATCGCAAATGATGGAATCTTCTTTTTGCCAGGAAAGCTCGGAGCAATTTCAGGCGCTCATTCTAGCGTGGACATCAAAAATATGATTTCTGCCTCGACTAGATTTTCTGAAAATATTTAGGGCTGGAATAGCTTGGAGGAATCACAGATGGCAGGTAAAAAAAAGAAATTCTCAAACTCTGAAAAAGAGTATAATGATGCTCTTGCCACCGCTGACCCAACAAAAATCGATAATCTGGATTTAGAAAAACTTGCCAAAGAAGCTATGAAGAAATTCAAGTCTTTGAGTTGAAAATTCTTAATTACGCAGCCAGTGAATTGTTTGTATGGGTAATTATCCAGTCAAATGCAAGTCATGTGGTACAGTAAATATCATTACTAAAGATGGGACTGTGGTAACTAAGGATTGTGATGAGAAAGAGTGTAAAAATTGTGGTAAAAAAGGCATGGAATACCCACAAATGTTTGATAATCCTGAAAAATAAATGTCGTAATTAGGCATTTACTTAGATTAAAACCCCAATTTCGTGATACCTCAATGATACCTCATTTGAGGTATCAAATGTGTCATGAAGTTATATTAAAAAATCAATATTAAACGCAAACAAAATCATTATTCCATGATATTTTTCGGTTCCAAAGAAAAACCAGAGGATTTAATCTACCAGGCAATGTCAAGGATGAAAAAAAATCAGCCCAAAGCAGCTATTCCACTGTTAAACCAAGCTCTCAAGCAAGAACCAAAAAATCTAGAGGCCTTACACAACAAGGGACTTGCCTTGAATAAAATAAGAAAGTATAGTGATGCAATTACCTGTTTTGATACCATTCTACAAATCAACCCAAAAGATGCTCCAGCCCTTAGCAACATGGCAATTGCCCAAGCTGAGCTTGGAAATACCCAAGACGCAGTAGAAAATTACGGTAAGGCAATTGAGGCAGACCCAAAATATTCCGCCGCTCATTTTAACAAGGGAGTTTTATTTCACAGATTAGGTTCTGATGAAGACGCAATCTCTTGTTTGGAAGAAGCTATTAAGATAGATCCTAAAAAAACAAATGCGCGGTTCTACAAGGGAATTGTTCTAGGAAAGATGGGAAAACATGAACTGGCATTGAATTGCTTTCAGAATGTGTGTAGTTCTAATCCTAGAAACTTGGATGCAATATTCCATAAGGGAATCGAACTAGCTGAATTGCAAAAACACGATAAGGCAATCAGAATTTTTGATGATTTACTAAAAAAACAGAAGGAAAATGTAAACTTGATTTATGCAAAGGCACGAAGCCTGGCGGCCCTAGATGAGACTGGACTTGCGTTGGAATTACTGAAAAAAGCAATTTCCAAAGACCCAAAAACAATTAGAAAGTGGGCAAAGGACGAAAAAATTTTTGAGAGATTCCATGATGATGAGCAGTTTAGAAAACTGGTAAAATTATAATCACAAAATTTTCTTTCTTACAGCGTCTAACCTTAGAATTCCAACCTTTTTCTTTGGACCAATCAATCTAGCCTCAAAAACTGGAACGTAAATTTCGTTTATTTCGTTTACAATCAATTCATCATTCAGTTTTCTGACGTCAGGATCTAATGGTTTTTTTAATTTTTTTGAAAGTTTGTCAATTACAGCCTCATGATTTAGTTCTGAGCGTTTAACGTTTGGCTCATTATTTTGTAAAATTCGTTTTGGGTAATTTTCAATTGTTTTTGAATTAATTTTAAATGAAAAACGAATTTCTTTTCCATGATGATCAAAAAAAATCTGACCTTCCTCTTCGATAAAGACGTGTTCCTCTAACCGCATGTCAACTTTGTTTTTAGTTTTTTTACTCGAAAATGCTTTTGCAAAG
The DNA here is from genome assembly GCA_022574415.1 of Nitrososphaerota archaeon. Classification (GTDB taxonomy): domain Archaea; phylum Thermoproteota; class Nitrososphaeria; order Nitrososphaerales; family Nitrosopumilaceae; genus DRGT01. The sequence goes on from JACZSC010000001.1 coordinate 41,560, forward strand.
CCTGATTTTGTTCTAATTGGAAAAATTCCATCACCCAACACAATTTCCCTAACAGTACTATCGACAGAAATTGTATGAGTTGCTTTACGGTAAAAATCTGCCACATATTTTCCTGATACTGATAAAATTGATTCGTAGATCAGTTTGATGGAATGAATGTGAACCTCCTCTCTTTTTGCTCGCATAAGACGGCCTCGAAAAGGTGTTGTCTTTTTTTCCTCTAAAATATCAGCGGCATTTCTGTCATCAATTCGCTTTTTTAAAACAATTGTTTTTGTTTCGTACTGTTCTTTGCCCAATTTATCTCAGAAATATGTTCAATTCTTTCCATAATAATCGTTCTTATGAAAAAACAGAAAAAATATAGCCAATTCAAATTGTGAGTTATTGAAATGAAAATTACTAAGGAAAATATTTTTTCAAAAGGGAAAATAAGAAAAGTAAATCCAAATTATTTTACAGGTCCAGTAGTAGCCAGAGAAATTTCTAAAATTAAATCACCGGAACACAGAGTATATCATGTCACATTCAAAAATGGGGCCAGAACCAAGCTGCACTATCATCAAGGAGGCCAAACTCTGATAGTGACAAAGGGATTGGGAAATTTAGTATATTATACCAGAACAGGAAAGGGTCGTTCAAGATTCAAAATTAAGAAAGTCAGAGAAATCAAACTAAAATTAGGAGATGTTGCATACATTTCTGCAAAGAAACTACACGCACATGGTTCCATTAACAAAAATCAAACCTTCTCACATATTGCAATTAATTCATCGCCAATAAAAAACCAAGAGCCAAAAACCGTTTGGTTCGAATCAGATTTTAAGAATAAAGTTTTGAAAAAATTATGAAAAAAAGAGATCATATCCCATGTCATTAAAAAAATTGCCTGAAATTCCTGAAGTAGATGGTTTTGAGGGAACCAAAATTAAACAAATCTTCCATCCCCATAATACTCTAGATGGAATTCGATACAGCATTGCCCACTTTTCACTAGAAAAAGGAAAAAAATCCCAACTGCACAAAATGAAATCGTCAGAGATTTACTACATTCTAGAAGGTGATGGCATACTACACATAGATGATGATAAACACCAAGTTTCTGCAGATGACTCCATATACATTCCTCCCATGGCAAAACAATTTATTGAAAATACTGGAGATGGAAAATTGAAATTTTTGTGCATTGTTGATCCAGCCTGGAAGCAAGAAGACGATACATTATTAGAATAAATTCACTAGTTTGAGGTTGGAAGTCATGAGATTGTTTTTAATGTATTACGAGTATTAGAAATAAGTGAATAGTCACCAAGCATACCAAACCCTCAATGTGAATTCAGATACTTCATTAGCGGATCTAAAAGTATCTTATAGAAAATTAGCGCTAGAATTACATCCTGACAAAAATAAAGAGAGAGACGATGGAAAAGAATTCAAAAAAATTACAGAGGCATATCACATTCTAAAAAAAGAATTCAAAAAATCAAAACCATATAAAACGATAACATCGCAACAATATGCAGAGGCGGAAACAAAGAAAAAACATAATTTCAAAGATCGTTCCAAACGGGGCCCTTCTCCTGGTCAAACCCCTGAAGAAGACTGGGGCAGATTTACAAAAGACTTTGAGGTTGAAGATCCTGCTGGGTGGAAAGAATACGAGAGAAAGTTTTGGGAAAAATATAACAAAACAACCCATGCCTCTGGAAAAAATGGTGAGTTCGATAAAACAAAGGAATCAAAGGAGTCGCCAAACATTTTCGTTGATGTTGATCACAGTTTATGCATTGGATGTTGTAGTTGTGAAACAATTGCTCCAGAAGTATTTCTGATTGACAAACTTACTAGAATGAATCCAAAATCCAGTGTTATCAATCAAAGAGGGGCAGGTTTCAATAAAATAATGGACGCTGCCAGAACTTGTCCTACAAAAGCGATTTCTGTTGATGATATAGATAGAAGGACAAGACTTTTTCCATTCTAATTTTCTAGGCTTTTAGTTTTTCAAGTAGTTCATTGAATTCTTCATCGGTAGGTTTTGGTCTATCTTTAAACATGCTATGAACTGGTCCTGCAGAATCATCTTTGCTTCTCGGAATCAAATGGATATGTACATGTGGAATTTCCTGACCGCTATCTTTTCCATTGTGGAGAGCAACAAGTGTCGCATTTGTTAAGTTATCAACTTTTGAGATGACCTTTCTAACAGTTTCAAAAAGTTCAGCGTTTTCTTCTGGAGGTATATCCTGCAACTTTTCATAGTGATTTTTTGGAATCACAAGTGAATGACCTTTGGTTAGTGGAAATGCATCCAAAAAAGCAAGTGTTTTGTTCGTTTCATCAATAATTTTTGCTGGAATTTCTCCCTTGACAATTTTACAAAATATACAATCCACATTATCAGTTAAAGATGGAGAAATATTAAATCAGCTAAAACAAATGCTCCGCCAAAAATTGCGTCATATTTCTTAGAATCAATCCATTCAACAATTACCACAAGCCTCCGTCCCCAGCACTTTCATCTAACTTTTTTTCAGGCACATTTCCATGAGCTTTTTTCATATGTCGCTCCAATCGTTGTGATTCATGAAGTTCCAGTCCACATTCTCCGCATTTTGTCCCAGTTTTTTTTTCTTTCTTGAAAAGTCCCAATATTCATTACAATTTTGAAATACATTATAAAGGATACTAGTAATTCCGAGACTTGTTGTCTGTAAAAAATATTACAGTTTTAGGTTCTGGAATTATGGGTCACGGAATTGCACAAGTTTCTGCCATGGCAGGATACAATGTTGTTCTTAGAGACATTGAACAGAAATTTCTTGATAAAGCTATGGAAAAAATCAAGTGGAGTTTGGATAAGCTTGTATCTAAAGAAAAAATTTCTCAGATCGAAGCTGATGATATTTACTCTCGAATAAATCCAATTGTAGATCTTAATGAAGCTGTTAAAGATTGTCAATTAGTAATTGAAGCAGTTCCTGAAATTATGGATTTGAAAAAAAAGGTTTACGCGGAATTGGATCAAGCTGCAAACAGTGATGTGATTTTTGCATCAAATACTAGCACACTGCCAATTACAGAAATTGCAAAGACGACTAGCCGACCAGAAAAATTTATTGGGATTCATTTTTTTAATCCACCACTGTTAATGAAACTGGTTGAAATAATTCCAGGTCAAAAAACAGCGCCAGATGTTGTTAAGATTACACAAGATTATGTAAAATCAGTAAAGAAAGAACCGGTGATTTGCAGAAAAGACGTTCCAGGGTTCATCATTAATAGATTATTCATTCCTCTAGTCCACGAAGCATGTTACGTCATGGATAGACAAGGATCTCAACTTACAGAGATTGATTCTGCTGTGAAGTTCAAACTTGGCTTTCCGATGGGAATCTTCGAACTAGCTGATTTTACTGGAATGGATGTCATTCACAAGGCTACAATTGAAATGCATCTACGAGACAAAAAAGTAATCAAACCACATCCAAAAATAGAGCAACTCTACAATGAAAAGAAACTTGGCCAAAAATCCGGTGAGGGGTTTTACAAATATTCAGGTGATAAATATCAAAGAATTCCTTTATCTGAAGAATTAGCTGAAAAATGTAACCCAATTCAAATCATAGCCAACATTCTAAATAATGCTGCCTGGCTAGTTACAAACAAAGCAAGCGACATTTCAGAAATAGAAAAGGCAGCTCAGTTGGGATTGGGATTAAAAAAACCACTTTTTGAAACAGCAAAAGAATACGGTATATCAAAAATTGTAACTGAGCTAAAACAGTTAGCTGAAAAACACGGTCAGTTTTACGAACCGGATCCGCTACTTGTTTCTATGCAGTAATTTTTTCTAGAATTAATTTTACAGCTTCTTTTGGAGAATCAGCACCAAGTATCCTAATATTTTTTCTCTGATCTAAATATTGATCAATGTACTGCTCTGCTGTTCCGCCTAGATTACGAATTGCAACCATTGGTTTTTTGTGCATATAAGCAGCACAAATTTCAGATAGAGTTCCAGAACCCCCACCAATAATTATAATTCCATCAGCTGAAAGCGCGTTTAAAAAGTCTCTAGTTAATCCCATTCCAGTTGGAATAACAATATCGCAAAATTCATTTGCCAAGCTTGGATCATCCTGTGGAATAATTCCAACAGAGATTCCTCCTGCATCATGAGATCCATGACATGCAGCTTGCATGACGCCTCCTAGTCCACCCGAAATCAATACAGAACCTGACTTTGCAATCTCAATTCCAGTTTCATAAGCAAGCTTTTCATGTTCTGGAGTACAGCCATCAACATTATGTCCTATGACTAAGATTTGTCGTTTTTTTGTCATTCATTTAATTTTTGAAATCCGTATCAAATATCTTTCCAATCATAAAGGATATTAATTCCAAATTAATTCAAAAATTATGGAAAAACGTTCAATGCCAATTTGCTTTACTAAAGATCAATACAAAAAACTTGAAAAGTATGGCAAAAAACATGGCATGTTAAATCTTAGCCAGGCAGTTGAAAAAATTCTAAACGAGGCCTAAATTAGGTCATTTTCTCATGTTTTGATTTTTTCATTTTATAGCATGAAAAATATTATGTTTTTAAAACCGAAAAGAGAGTTAGATAGAAATGGGTTTGTTTAGTAGAAAACCAGTTTTTTGTGCTGTTTGTAACAAGGAGCTCACACACAAACACAAGCCAAAAAAAGAATGGAACATCAATGGACGTCTCTGTGGTGATTGTCACGTCGATAAGATGAAAGAATTCTATGAGGCCAAAGTTAGGCAACCATGTGTAAACTGTGGTATTAGAAAAAAAATTTCCGATTTATGGGAACCACGTTGGCAATGGGATATGGAGGGATTGTTGTGTAAGGAATGTTTTGACAAAAAAGAAGAAGAATTTGTTAGAAGAAAGAGTTTTTGCAGTTTATGTGGAACAAAATTAGGATTTGTAAGGTATAATACAAAAAGTAGATGGAAAGTTGAAGGTCAGCTTTGTAAAAATTGTTGGAATTCTGAAAAAGCAAAACATGGATAGATAATGAAATTTTTTAAAAAGTTTGAATGTGAAAAATGTAATAGAAAATTTTCACAGCAAGAAGAATTAATGCAACATCTTCAAGTTTTTCATTACAAAGATCTTCCCTATGATTGTAAAGAATGTAACGAGGATTTTTCTAGTATGGAAGAAATGCGTACGCATTTACAAAGAAAACATAGTTACAAAAAAGATAGGTGAGATCAGATGGCTTTAATTGTTTTAACAATTGGAGGACGTACTTTAATAAAAACCCTAAACCCGCAAATGCATTTTATTTCTGGCAATCGGCTTAGTTCAGTATTGGAAACAATGGTAGCACATCTCAAACAAGAGTAGAGAACATCAAATTTTTCACTCTGAATATTTTCCTCTGGAGTTGGAGTTTCTGCTTCAGAGTTTTCTTCTGGCATGGTATTATCAAAAATCCCTATAATTTAAGGCTAACAGAAATCACTTTAGTAAAAGTTCGATGTAAACGTCATCAGGAATTTTCAGTCTCATTAGTTGTCTGATGGCCTTGTCATCGGCGTTAATGTCAATCAATCTTCGATGCATTCTCATTTCCCATTTTTCATAAGTTTCTGTACCACTGCCACAAGGAGATTTTCTGGTTGCGATGTGAAGTTTTTTCACAGGGAGTGGTATAGGGCCCTTGATTTTGACCCCAGTTTTTTTCCCAATACCCATAATTTCAACACAAACTTCTTCCAGTTTACGGAGATTAATGCTGGTGAGTTTAATTCGAGCAGATTGAGCCATCTACCCTTACCTAGGCTTTATGTTCTTCAGTAATTTCTTTTACAATTCCTGCAGCAATTGTTGCGCCCATATCTCTCAACGCAAATCTCCCTAGCTCAGGAAAGTCTTGAAAAGTTTCAATACATGTTGGTCTTACTGGTCTGATCCTAACTATTGCAGAATCGCCAACTTTGAGGAATTTTGGATTTTCTTCCTCAACAGCACCGGATGCAGGATTAATTTTTGCTTCAAATGCCGTGACAGTTGCTGCCACTTGTGAAGTATGGCAGTGCATAACTGGAGTATACCCAGGAGCAATAGCAGTTGGATGGTGAATAATAATAATTTGTGCTTTGAATTCTTTAGCAACTTTAGGTGGGGAACTTGGTGTTCCCAAAACATCGCCTCTTTTGATATCTTTCTTTTCAATACCTCTTAGATTGAATCCAATGTTATCACCAGCTTGTGCAGATGACATTTCTTGGTGATGAGTTTCTATTGTTTTAATTTCTCCAGTTGCTCCGGAAGGCATTACAACAATTTTATCTCCAGGTTTCATCGTTCCAGTTTCAACACGACCTACTGGAACTGTTCCAACACCAGTAATAGAATAAACATCTTGAATTGGTATACGGAGTGGTTTTCCTGTTGGTTTTTCTGGAAGTGTAAAGTCATCAAATGTTTCAAGTAAGGTTTTGCCAGTCCACCAAGGCATGTTTTCAGATTTCTTAACTAGATTGTCACCTATCCAACCAGAAATCGGAATGACTGGAACTGATTCCACCTTGTATCCAACTGATTTGATGAGTTTTTCACCCTTTTCTTTAGCTGATTTGAACGCATCTTCAGAATACTTGCTATCATCCATCTTGTTAATTGCAATGATTAATTGGTTAACACCTAATGTCTTTAACAAAAATGCGTGCTCTCTAGCTTGGCCACCTGGAGCAACAGCAGTGTCAGTTTCACCTTCTTTAGCAGAAAGTACCAAAACTGCACAATCTGCTTCAGATGCGCCGGTAATCATATTTTTGATAAAGTCACGATGTCCAGGAGCATCAATTAATGTGAAAAAGTATTTTGTGGTTTCAAATTTTTGAAAAGCAAGATCGATTGTAATACCTCTTTCTCTTTCATCTTTAATATTGTCCAAAACCCATGCGTACTTGAAGGTGTCACCCTTTCCAGTTTTTTCTGATTCTTCAGCATGTTGGGCAATAGTTCTTTCATCTATCACGCCCAAATCCATAAGGAAGTGACCCATGGTTGTAGACTTGCCATTATCAATATGACCAGTAATTATCAAGTTCAGGTGGGGTTTATCTGCCATATCAAAAACGTATTGAAAGGGGATTTATTACCTTTCCGCTTTTTTTAAAAAACTTTTAGCTTTTTTCAATTTTTTTAGAATCGATTTTTTTGAGAAATTACACATAAATCAAAGATGTTATTGACAGAATTAGTGAAAATTACTGTTTCTGTGATCAAGGCAGATGTTGGAGGAGTTGGTGGCCATACACTTCCAAGTGATGGTTTGTTGGATGCTGTTAAAAAAACGATCAAAAATGCTGGTGATTTGCTAATTGATCACTACATTGGGTTTTGTGGGGATGACATTCACATACTAATGACCCACACAAAAGGAAAGGATAGTAAAGAAATACATCAACTAGCTTGGACTGCATTTGAAGAGGCTACTAGAGTAGCAAAGGAAGAAGGGTTGTATGGAGCAGGTCAAGATCTTCTAAAGGATTCTTTTTCAGGCAACGTTAAAGGAATGGGCCCTGGCGTGGCAGAGTTAGAGTTTGAAGAAAGGCTAAACGAAGCATTTACAGTTTTCGCTGCAGATAAAACTGAACCTGGAGCTTTCAATTATCCATTTTACCGTTTGTTTGTTGATAGTCTGAGCAACACAGGATTAATTGTGAACCAATCACTTGCTGAAGGAGTTGTTTTCAACATAATGGATGTCGAGGAAGGTAAAATTGCTGAGCTTTCTTTATGGGAAGATAAACCTACTATTGAAGCAGCTTTAATGTATCCAGGTCGTTATGTTGTATCTACAGTTAACACAAAAGACGGAGAGCCAATTGTTTCCGCATCTACAGACAGATTGCACAACATAGCTGGCACTTATGTTGGAAAAGATGATCCAATTTGCATTGTTAGAACACAAAAAAAGTTTCCTGCAACGGAAGAGGCAGGAAGCGTCTTTAACAATCCACATTATGTTGCAGGAAATACCAGAGGAAGTCATCATATGCCTTTAATGCCAGTGAAAATTAATTCAGCAGCTACAATTGATTTTTGTATTCCTATGGTATCAGCTTTGGTTTTTAGTATGCACAATGGAAAATTGGTAGGACCTTTTGATGGATTTTCAACTGCTGATTGGGATTATATAAGAAATATAGCAACTCAAAAGGCATTGGCAATGCGAAGCCAAGGATTTATTCATCCTGCCACACTCGTTCCTTCAGAATTAGAATACGCTGAAGGCTATAAAGCAAGAATGAAAAAACTTCAAAGTAAGATGAAACCATTAGAAGATAACAAATTATCTGCACAAAGAAAGGAATCATACGACGATCCAGATTAAAACAATACAAAAAATCATTTCTTTTGTATAACTTTGCTCTGGTTTCCAATATGCCAAATCTAATAAAAAAAGCCATCTTCAAGTACCTATAGTTCATTTTTTATTCTGGAAACTTCAAAACATCAAAGTGGAATTTGCAGTTTTAGCAGAATCATTCAAAAAAATGGAGGATACTACAAAGAGATTAGAATTAACACAATTACTTGTAGAGTTATTTAAAAAAACATCACCCAAGTTAATTTCAAAAATAGTTTACTTGATTCAAGGAAAACTGCGACCTGATTTTGAAGGAATTGAACTTGGAGTTGCAGAGAAACTTGCAATAAAAGCAATTTCAAAATCCTCAGGAATTCCTATTATAAAAATTGAAGATGAGTATAGAAAAGGAGGGGATTTAGGCCATGCTGCATCAAAAATTTTAGAACAAAAATCACAAACAACTTTCGTTATTGAAGATATTACAGTTGAAAGAGTTTATGAAACACTTTACAAAATTGCAAAACTTGAAGGAACGGGATCTCAAGACATGAAAATAAAATACATTTCGAGTCTGTTGAATGATGCAAATCCTCTAGAAGCTAGATTTATTCTCAAAATTTTGTTGGGAATCTTGCGTTTAGGTATTGCAGAAAACACTGTGATGGATGCACTTGCAATAGCATATACTGGAACAAAAGAAAATCGAGAATCGTTGGAACGTGCTTACAACGTATCTAGTGACCTAGGCAAAGTAGCTGAAGTGACTGCAAAGATGGGTTTGAAAGGGGTAGAAACTTTCCAAGTTACAGTTTTCAACCCAATTCGACCAATGCTTGCTGATAGAGTGAAAAGTGAAAAAGAAGCAATCATCAAAATTGGAAACAAGTTTGCTGCAGAATACAAACTTGATGGTGAACGTGTACAGATTCATAGTAAAAAAGACAAAGTAATTCTATTTTCAAGAAGTTTAGAAAATATTACTAGTTATTATCCAGATATTGTTGATAATATTTCCAAAGCAATCAAAGCAGATGAAATAATTTTAGAGGCAGAAGCTGTAGCTATAAACGAAGATTCTGGAGATTTTTTACCTTTTCAGGAATTAATGCATCGAAGGAGAAAATACAAAATAGAGAAAGCTGTTTCTCAATATCCTATCACAGTAAATTTTTTTGATGTGCTATTTGTAGATGGAAAAAGCTGTCTAGATTTAGAATATTCGGAACGTCGAAAATTGCTTGAAACAATAGTTTCAGAAAATGAGTTTGCTAAACTTGTTCCAATGACAATAGTTCAAAATGAAAATGAGATTGAAGATTTCTTAGAAAATAGTATTAATTCAGGCTGTGAAGGACTGATGTTAAAAATGTTTGATGCTCCTTACCAAGCTGGGGCTAGAGGGAGTTATTGGCTCAAATTAAAACGTGAATATAGGAATGAGTTAGGAGATAGTTTAGATTTAGTTGTAATTGGTGCATTTTTTGGAAGAGGTAGACGTACAGGTAGATATGGTACATTGTTATTGGCGGCATATGATGGTGAAACCGATACTTTCCCAAGTCTTTGCAAAGTTGGGACTGGTTTTACTGATGAAGATTTAGATCAACTCTATCAGTTGTTGTCTGATAAGGTTACATTGAAAAAGAATCCTAGAATCAATAGCCAAATGGAAGCTGATGTGTGGTTTGAACCAGAACTAGTAATAGAAATTGTTGCGTCAGAGATTACTTTGAGCCCAATTCATAAAACTGCAATGAATGCAATAAGAAAAAATACCGGATTAGCATTACGATTTCCAAAGTTTACTGGTAAAATTAGAATGGAGAAGGCTCCTGAAGATTCTTCTACTTCTGAAGAGGTTATTGCTCTCTATAAAGGGCAGAAAAAAGTAATCCGAGACACCAAGCAAATTTAATTTCATGAATTCATATTTATACAAGGATTTAATTAGCGTCACAAAAGAAAAAATCTCTGAAATGTATAGCGGGGAACTTGAGGTCCAAGCCAAAAGAAAAGCTATCGCTGTTTTACAGGATGAAATTAATAGAATTCTAAATGCTGCAAGGGAATTAGTTAAATTGCCTGAAATGATTGTGAAAAAAGATAAAGCCGGAATCAAAAAGACTCTTGAACAAATTTCTACTATTGAAGACGAAGTGGAAAATCTTCGCCGAAAGATTACAAGAGAAGTTGCAGATGTTGGAGGTTTGATCATGAATAGAGAAAATCTTCTTAACACTGCATATACAATGGATGAAATTGCAGGATACATAACTGGCATAGCATTCAAACTTTCAAATATCAAAGCTTCAACCCTCAAGAGTTCAAAAATAGACAAAGATCTTACAAAATTAATTGAACTCGTTGTTGATGAGATTTACAAACTTAATGAGATAATTCGTAGTTTAAACTCAAGTACAGCAAATGCTATAGAGCTTGCCCAAGAAACTCAGACTATAGAGAGAGAAATTGATTCAAGATATCGTCAAGCCACAATTGTACTTTTATCTGAGGTGACTAACATAAAAGAACTCTTACTGATTAAAGATGTGATTGAGGGTATTGAGGAAATGGCGGATAAATGTCAACGTGTTTCTGATTCTTTTATTATGTTAGCACTGAGTTTATAACTTGAAAAGTGAATTAATAGAAAATCGTATTATAGTTTGGAACATAGAAGATTCAAAAAAACTTTTCAGTCAAGGATATTATGGAAAGCCGATTGGAATCCCAAAACCAAAGATTAAAGAAATCAACGTTCCACTAATTCTTGATTTAATTGAAGGCTATTATTTACTTGAAAGAAAGAAAATTACTATTTATCAATCCAAAAAAAAAGTCACAAACAGAAAGATGTTAGAGATTTGTAAAAAAGAATACTATGATTTTGATAAAAAATATCTTGTTTACAAAAACTTTAGAGACAAAGGTTACATTGTAAATCCAGGAATAAAATTTGGATGTGATTTTGCTGTTTACCAAAAAGGACCAGGCATAGATCATGCCCCCTATCTAGTTCAGGTGTATAACAATAAGGATTCAATTTCAACGACGGGGGTAGTACTAGCTGGAAGGCTAGCTACTACTGTGAGGAAGCAATTCATTTTAGCCATATCTAATGGGAAGGACAAAGTAGATTATTTAGCGTTAGATTGGTGGAAAGCTTAAAGAGATTTTATGTGTCCTGCAATTTTATTATAAATTTCAAATAATTCTTTTGTTATTTGAAAATCAAAATGGCTTTTCCATTTACTATGAATTCGAACTTCAGACTCGGTTGGTTCCACAAAAATTGTTGCATCGTTAACAGTTTGTTTTGAGATTAATTCATTCAATTCTGAATCGTGGTTTAAGATGTCAGCTAACTTTCCACCATTCCAAGTAACACTGACAACTTTCTTTAAACTAAAATGTCCTTCAGTTGAAAGAACTGTTTTTGCATTATAATCTATAGGATTGCCGCTTTTTCTTACGATAAAATGTGCTTGAAACCTATCTTGTGCCCCCCAATGTGAAATAGTTGCATCTTGCACTGTTCTCAACCCTTTTGGATAATTTGAATAACATCAATATTGGTCTTTTTTGGTTCAAGACAGCCTCTGTTGGTGACCATTCTTGGTGTTTGAGAAAAATATCTGCTATAGTAATCACCTTTCTCAGCATCATCTGTTCCAAGTTCTTTGGGTTTAGCCTTAATGCCAATCGCTGCCAACAAATCACAATATTTCTCTGGTTCTGTTTTTAAAACGAAAGTTTCCGATTCAGTATCATGCATTACGAATGATCAATTCTACCCACAAATAAAGATATCAAGAAATTGGGTTTCAACAATATGCATCAAAATAAATAATACAAAAGTTTGAGTTTTTTGTCTATGTTAAAATTCCAAGATAAAGTTGCCTTAGTTACTGGAAGTGGAACGGGGATTGGCAAGGCTATCTCAGAAAAATTTGTCGAAAACGGGGCAAGTGTAATTATTCTTGGTAGAAGAAAAGAGCCATTAGAAGAAGCTGCCAAATCTCTTGAAGAGATAATTTCAAAGGTTCAAAGTAATGCATTTGTAAAAATATTTTCTGGCGTTGATGTTAGTGATGAAAAAGCAGTAAACCAAATGTTTGATTCGTTGAAGGGATCAAATACAAATGTCGATATTGTTGTGAATAATGCAGGGGTTTCTGGACCCGTAACATGTTTTGCAAATTCATCTTTAGATGATTTCAAAAGTACAGTAGCAATTCACCTTACTGGTACGTTTTGGACCTCAGTACAAGCTTTAAGGGTAATGAAAGAAGGTGCGAAAATTATTACAATTTCAACGTTCTTTACGGAAGAGAGACCGCTTGAACAACGTCCATATCGTTTTAGAGATCCATACACTGCAGCTCAAGGTGCAAAAAACAGATTGGCTGAAGCAATGTCATGGGAGCTAGTGGATCGTGGAATTATCTCTATTGCTACAAATCCTGGACCTGTTCATTCTGATAGAATATACAAAACTGTTTACCCGAAAGCAGCATCAGAGTTTTTGAGAGTTAGTGGTTTTGAAGACCTAAGCCCAGTAGAAGTTGAATCAGTCAGCAAGGAAATTGTTCCGTTGTTAGGTGAAGACGATAATGTGATAAAAGAAGGAATTGCAAAAGCTGCTGACAATTTATCCAAATCAAAAGGTGGAGATGTTCAAAAACATGTTAAAACATTGACAAACCTTCTAGATAAAATCAAAACTGTTGCTGAAAAAATTCAAAAAAATACTTCTAAAATGATTGCTAATCAGCAATTTCTATCACAAGCACAAGTAGCAAAAACAGTTCTCACTCTTTGTGATGACGAGCAAGCAAAAATTCTAAACGGCAGAGTTATTCCAGGGGACAGAATATTTTATCCAGTTAGACCACATATTGCAACAGCGACTCCATCTGTTCATCAACCTGACTTTACTTCTAAAGTTGTAGTTTTTGCAATCAATGCTACCGATAAAACAGACACTGATCGTGTTAAATTTTTAGCGCAAAATATTGAAAAAAATGGTGGCAAAGCAGTTTGTTTAATTTCTGATAGTTGTTCAAAAGAAATTCAAGATTCTATTAGTTCAAAGTTTCATTCCCATACTATTAACCTAAAGGATCCTGAAGAGATTGATAGATGTATTGAGGCAGCAAAAAGCCAAGGCCAAATAGCTGCAGTCATAAACATTACAGGAAATCTTCCTCAAATTTCAAAACTTGTTGAATTATCAAGAAAGGAGTGGGATGATCTGGTTGACAAGTTCATCAATACTCCTGCAACTGTGGTTCAACGCGCATTGAATTATTTTGTTCCAGGCGGAGGATCAGATCCTAGATTATTCAAAGACAAAACTGGAACTGTTGTGACAATTGGTCCAGACTTGCCTGCTGGAAAAATTACTGGCATACAAAGAGCAACAATTGAGGTGTTCAGGGGAGCATTACGACCATTTACGGTAACTGTCAATCAAGAATTAAGTGATGTTCTTAAATCAAAGGTCAGAGCATTTTTGATTTTACCAGGAACTGTGGACGGTAAAGAGCCAAATAACGAAAATATTGTTCAAGCTATAAACTATTTTGTTTCTGAATATTCTCCATCTTCTGGCACTGTAATATTTTGCGTTGACGAAGAAAGATAAATGAAGAAATTTTCAGATTTGAAAGTAAGAGAAGAGTTTTTTTCTACGTGTAGTATTTCTGAAAAAGAACTGCCTAGAAACTAGAACAAGCTCTCAACTGAATCTATGAAGAGCTTTATTGCAGCTACAATGATCACAACAGATACTAGAATTTGCAGCCACCTTTCCTTAATCTCAAGTGATAGTCTTGCGCCAACTAATCCACCACCAAATGCCCCTATTGCCAATAACAATGACTGAAAATAATCTGGGTGACCGAGAAGACTGTGAGTGACCAAGCCAGAAAATGATGCAAAAAGTAAGATCAGTTGTGAGGTAGGAGCAGCTTTTTTCATTCCCATGCCCATAGCGACCATCATTAATGGCACAAAAATTATACCGCCACCAATGCCGAAAAAGCTAGAAATTATTCCCGCAAAAAAACTAGCACCAATCACTAGCAACATTACTTGTTTGGAGGTGTTGTATTATCTGGATTCTATTCTTCTTTTTAAGAAAATATAGATGCTAGAAAAAATTAACACCAAGCCAAAAAGTATTTTGAAAATCCCTGGTGTTACGTCTGACGATATGTATGCTCCTAGAATTGTACCTGGAATTGATAATAAACCAAGTTTAAGTCCTATAGAATATTCAATTCTTTTTTGTCTTGAATATGAAATAGTTGATGCGATTGCATTGCTAAATGCAGCAAAAAGACTATTGCTCGCAGCAAGAGTTGGAGTAAATCCTGCAAAAGTTAGAACAGGAACAACAATTATTCCTCCCCCTAAACCAATCATAGAGCCTAATACTCCGGCGACAAATCCTAATGGAATTAACCATAATTCTTCAATCATTATGAACCTGAAAACAAATCATTTCAGTCTATATTGCGTTTTTCATAGAACCTAGTCGTAGATTCAGGCAAGATTATCTTCAACCAGTAGTTTCCAAAGATATCCTTCTGGGTTAGTAGTGAGCTCAATTTGCAGTTTATGATTCTCAAGATTAATGATTTTGGATTTGCTGTGAGGTTTGACATCATTTATGTGAAATTCCCTCAAGCCATCAACCCAAGAATCAACACTTTCAAATCCATCTGGTTTCTCCAATTCCCAACAATCACAAACTAGAGTTTCAACAGTTACTGTGAAAACTGTTTTTAGATCCTCTAGTTGTGTCGTAAAAGGATTAACTTGAATGATCGCCAATACTAATTTTGGAGTGTGAGTAGAACCAATCATGTGAATGTTTCCTAAAAAATTCATTTCTATATCTTTGAGTTCAGTCGAGGTACAAAATTCTACTAGATTTTGTTTTTCTTCACTCTTAAAAAAGTTACAATACTTATCAATTGAGCTTTGTTCTTTCAATTCTATGGCAGAGGATATTGATATTCCGTAGGAAGAAAAAACATCACTCAGTTTAGAATTTAATTCAGAATAAGATACCGAGTCAGTAAATTGTTCCACATTGTATTGTTTTGCATCATTTTCTGGTTCAAAAGACAGAACTGAAACTAATAATACTATAATACCAACTCCAATACCAGATCCAATGGCTGCCCAAATTTTCTTGTTCAATTATTTCAAATTTCATTATTTTTGGTTAAGATAAGCCTTTGCTGAAGAATCTAAATCGAGATTATATCTAATATCGAATTTTTAGTAATTCCAAACTCACTAACAAAGCCAGCTGTAACTTCAAGTATGTATAATGCGTCATTTCCGCCAGAATTTGTTACACTGCAGGTTGCTGTTTCTAGTGCAGATTTGCACGGAGGTACATTTTCCTCAATGTGGACAACGTTTCCGTTGTTATCAAACCAGATCAGGTCTATTGGAAATTGCATGTTCAGCATCCACAATGAATAATCACCTAGTTCTTCAAAAACAAAAAGCATTCCTTGATCATATGGAAGTTGTTCTTGGAACATGAGACCTCGAACCCTCCCAGGTTCTGTATCAGCAATTTGTACTTGCAAAACTACCTCATCGACCTTAATGGTACCTACAGGAAATTCAACGGCTTCAAGTATGGCATCACTAGGAATTGAAAGAATTCCTACAATTCCAACAATAAAGGCAGCAGCCGCTATAGGTAAAATTACCTGCACCCTTGTTGCCATATTTGGTATTGTTAGCTTCCTCTTAAAAACTAAAAATGCTTACATGATTGAACTTTTCAAGTCACTAATAGAAGAGAAAGATTCCCTGACGTGATGACCTACATCAGATATTGTGGCGCTGTTGTATTTTTTCTCCAAATAGCGACCTGCTAAAATCAGTGGTCCGCCAACAGCACATGTAACTCCGGTTGGTTCTGGTACCCAAAACATGATAAAACCAATTTTTTGTAGTTTTTTCCCTGGTGCTGGTGCTTTCAGTAATACCCCCAGAGATTTGGCGGTAGTTTTATCATCGATTTTTGTCAAGTCAGTATACAAATTAGCTCTTCTTTTTGCAGAATCTGAATATGCCCTTAATTTTTTTAGATTTTTTGTTAAAGCGTCTTCCATTTCCAATCCTAATTTTGGAAAAATTAGTTAAAATTCAAAGATCAAGTTACGTTACTCTAAAGTCAATAATGAGTAACCTAATTTTTGACTCGTAATAATTCAATATGAAATTATATCAAGGAGAGGAGAGAATTCAAAACGACTTGAAAGAACGAGATCCAAAGCGGTTAGAGTCAATTAAGGCTGCACATCAAATAGAGAAAGCTAGTTCAAGTACTAGGATAGAGGATTACTTGGAAGTTATTGCTGAATTAGTTGAATTAAAAGGATATGCTACAACATTAGACATTTCTAGATACATGGATGTAAGCGCTCCTAGTGTGACGAAAATGTTGCAAAGATTGGATGAAAATGGCTATTTGGAATATGAAAAATATCATGGAATTAATTTAACAACGAAAGGAGCACATCTAGCAGATAACATTAGACAAAAACATGGAATTTTGTTAGAATTTTTTGAAATTCTTGGCATAGGACGTGATACTGCAAATCAAGATGCTGAAGGAGTTGAACATCATCTTAACCCAAGAACCATTAAACAACTAAGAAAGTTTATTACTTTTTTAAAATCAAACCCTAAAATTTTAGAGAATTTTAAAAATCTTTAAGAAAAATCTGAATTTCATTTTGGGATGATGTAAGTTGTGACAAGCGTTTTGCTACATCAGAACGTTTTGGAATTTTAATTTGACCCTTTTTTCCTATTCTTGAGGATGTCATGTATTTTTCATTTACAAAAACATCTGCATGCATTCCTGTATATTCTCTACTAACTGAAAGTATAAGGGATGTTTTTGATTCTGAAAAACTAAATGGTAATTCATAATTTGTTAAAGATTTTTGGGATTGGTTACGTTCTACAACGTCAATGTGTACATTCAACATTTTTTCCAAGTGATTGATGTTGGTTCCACCACGACCAATGATTGATGGAATAGCTTGTTTGTCTACCGTAACCTTTACGTTATTTTCAGATAAAATTTCGACTTCTGCTCTAGGATCAAATTTTTTGAATGCGTCTTTAATCTTCTCTTCGGCTAATTTTTCAACTCCAAAGGAAGTGGCTTTTTTTGAAACTGGCACAATTACGTTTTCTTCTCCAAATGTGTAAATTTCATATTCTAAAGTTTGGTCCTCGAAAGTTCTAATCTCAATTACAGGTCTAGCCAGATCCTGTTCTGTCATTCCAGATGGAACTTTAACTTTTAGTTTTAATTCATACACTTCAGAAATTTTACCATCTTTAACGAAGACGACTGTATCCAGTACACTGGGGATTATTCCTAACTCAATTTTGCCTATAAATCGCTGAATTGCATCAATTGGAGAGTTAGCATGTATAACGCCAACCATGCCAACCCCTGTTAATCTCAAGTCAGAAAAAATTCTAAAATCTTCTTTTCTCCTAACTTCATCAAAAATTGTATAGTCTGGTCTTACTAAAAGTAAAATGTCAGCAGAGTTTTCAAAACTACCATCTAATCTTGTATACTGTGTTATGCCAGCATCAACTTGTAAATCCCTTGGTGATTCAAAAGTCTTGACGATCTTTCCTCCATTATGATAAAAATTTGCAAGGCCAGATGCTAAAGTGCTTTTTCCAGAACCTGGAGGTCCTGAAATCAAAATTCCTTCTGCTCTTTCAGAAAATCTTGACATTAATTTGTCTGAAACATCATACTGATCTAGATTAAGTTTTACAATTGGATGTACGATTGTAATTTCATATCCTTCAGAAAATGGAGGTTGTGTGATTACAATTCTATAATCAGAGTATTGAATTACTAATGCTCCTGGCTTTGAAATTTCGATATTGCTAGTGTCAGAAATTTTTGATGTTTCCAAGATTTGAGTAGTTATATTGTGCAAATATTCGCGTGTTAAAATTGTGTCCTCAATTTTGGTAAGCTCAAATGAACCAGGTTTTCCTCGTTTTGCTAAAGGTTCCAAGCCTTCTTTAAGATGGACACTCATTGTTTGTGAATCAAAAAATCTTAAAAACTCAAGTGGTTCTTTTTGTAGTTCTGGTTTTTGGAATTTAACTTCAATTCCTTCAGCTTGGGATACTAAGGATTGAACATGATCAGATGTGTAAAGAATTGCACCATTTTGTTTTGCGACATCTTGTATAATTGCATCAATTCTTCCGCGTGAAGCCAAGGTTACATCATCTATATCAGGTCGCTTACCTTCAAACGTAATCGTCAAACCATGCTTGTCTGAAATATCTTGAAGTTTTTTAATTTCTTCTAGACCAACAAAACCTTGTTCTTTTTTCTGAGACGCTTGGGATTGTAACTCATCTAAAACAGCCATGGGGATTATGATTTCAGTGTTTTGTATTGATCCACTTTCAACTAGTGTAATTATTTGACCATTAATTATGATGCTTGTATCTAAAACTATTTTAGTCAACTAGAAAAAATTCTCAAGCCTACTTTTATTCATAACTAAAATGTAATAACAAATCTATTAAGAAGTCATTCCTTAAGGATTTTATCAATTACTTTTAAAACTTGTTCAAAATTAAATGGTTTGGCAATGTATGATTTTGCTCCGTCAGCTAAACATTTGTCAATTATTTTCATATCACCTGCTGCAGTAATCAAAATTATTTTTGCCTTTGGATCCATTTCCATTATTTCGTGGATCACAGTTAGTCCATCTTTTTTTGGCATAGCCAAATCGAGTAGCATCAAATCAGGTTTCAATTGAGGGTATTTTTCAACTGCATCAGCTCCATCAACAGCATCGTCAGTAACAGTATGTTTCCCAATTTCCAGAATATCTCTTAATACAAGTCTAACTGCGTCCGAGTCATCAGCGATTAATATTAAAGCCATAATTTGTCGTGAATAAATTATTATTTAAAGAGTCATTCAAAGAATTCTGAATATCTTGTTTTCAACTTTGTAGTTAATCCAGTAATATTTGTGGCAGAACCATTCATGAGATTTTTCATGAGATGATTTGATTCATTTGAAATTTCAAAGATGTCCTCAACAATTTGTCCGCCAATAATTTTTTTTATTAGAGTATCAATTAACGATGCAATTTCTCCAATACCTTCTTGGCCCATCATTGGTGCTAGACCTTTTATCTTGTGAAGAAATTTCTCTATATCAGTACCATTATTGGTAACGTCCTCATCATTTTTGCATGAATTTAAGATTCCTTCGATCCCAGTCAACGCTTCATTGATTTCTTTAGTTGCTACCTGAGTAAATTCGTCTGACATGCGCTTTCATCAAGAATGTTTCACCTGTCATTTTTATACTGTTTCATAGGTAAATTCATCTAAATGAAGATTACCATAAAGACGTACATACTGATCGGTATTGTTATAGCAACTGCTTCAATAAACCTTTTCTTAGTTTATTCAATTCAGCAAGCTGGTACTGCAGAATCTTTGTCCATTATTCGTGCAGGAGATCTAAAAGTATCAGCTGAAACAGTTTCAGGACTTGCAACATCCATAGCAAGTGGCAATGATCAAGATAGAGAAAAGTTAAAAAATGTGATACAAAATTTCGAACACTCTTTAGATGTCTTAAAAAATGGAGGAACCATTAGGGGCCAAGCCGTTGTTACTATTCCATCTATTCTTTCTAATCAACATGAACAAGTTACTTCCTCTTGGACATCGTATAAAGAAAGTGCCACTACAGTTCAAGTGACTTCAGTTTTTGATAAAAATGTAATAAACGCACTCAATTATGTACTTGAAAGGAATGGTGAAGTAATCGTATTAACAGATGCTGTTATTCAAGATCTTTCTAACTTAGATAGAAGTTTTAGAAGACATCAGGAACTTGCTGTAGAGATGCAAGAACACGCAAAGGGCATTAGTCGACAAACATTACTGCTTTCCATTGGAGAAGAAGAAGGAGTCCAAAAAATCCTAAGAAATGATAGACTCGGTTTAGAAGTTGATTTGAGGAAATTAGTTGGTGCATCAATTAGTGGCATAGTTGTAGATCTTTTCCACTCTCCTGAGGAATTACAAGAAATACCTCGTGAAAATTCTAACGCATTAAAACAGTTGGAGCCATTATGGGAATCAGTTCAATTACGAGTTAAAACTCTAGAAGAAAATTCTTTACTTTCGCCTGAATTTCAAACTGCTCGCCAAGATTTAGACATAAAGAAAACTATTCTAACTAACAACGTTGATGTGTTGTTGGATTCTTGGAACGATGAACTAAACCAAGGTAAAAGTCAAGAGCGATTAATCATACAGATTGTTTCAGCAGTTGACATTGCAATCTTTTTAGTAATTATTATAGTAATTAGAAGATCGCTAAATCCACTTAAACTAATCACGCAGGGATTGTCTCAAGTAAAAGATGGAGTTTATGGTGAGAAAATTGATTATTCGGCGAAAGATGAAGTTGGAGAGCTTGCTGAATCTTTCAACATAATGTCAGATACAATTAAACAAAAGACGGAGGAAGTTGAAAAGACCGGCAAGGCGAAAGATGAATTTCTTGCAATGATTACACATGAGTTGAAAACACCATTAGTTCCAATCCAAGGGTATTCTGATATTCTTCTTAGTGAACATTTGGGAAAGATTAACCCAGAACAAAAAGAACGATTAACAATAATAAAATCAAGTGCTGCATCTTTGTCGAATCTAATATCTGATTTGTTAGATACACAAAAATTGGATCTTGGTGAATTAAAAATGTCCAAGACTGATGGTTCACTCAAAACTACTATTGATAATGCAGTTGAATCTTTAAAACTACAAGCTGCTGAAAAGAAAGTAAAGATCATTTCAGAATCTCCCGATGTTACTGTTTCACATGATTCTGAAAGAATTACTCAAGTTCTAACTAATCTCATTAAAAATAGTCTGACTGCTGTAAAATCAGAAACTGGGATTATAACAATTATAGTACAAGATTCACCTTCTGAGATCATTGTTAATGTCAAAGATAATGGAAGTGGGATACCACATGACAAACAAAAAGATGTTTTTAAAAAATTCTATCAATTAGATACAACCTTAACGAGAGAACGTGGGGGAACTGGTCTAGGACTAGTAATTTGTAAAGGAATTATTGAGAAACATGGTGGCAAAATCTGGCTTGAAAGCACTCTTGATGTGGGAACTACCTTTAGCTTTTCGATCTCAAAAACACCCTCTCCAACGGTTCCACCAAAATCAAATATCAATAACAAATGAAGGTTAAATTTACAAAAGATTAAGGAATGCTAATCAATTAGAACATTTAATGAATGATCTTGAAGAGTTTGCAGAGAAAGCAATTCTATATGCTAATGACGAAGGATGTCAATATTGCGATGTAAGAGCTGAAGTCATTTCAGAAAGAGGAGTAATGATTGAAAATGGTGAAATAGAATATCCAATATCAAAGGAAGATC
>JACZSC010000028.1 GCA_022574415.1 Nitrososphaerota archaeon
TTTAATGAATGAAGATGTAACTTTTGCAGTTAATTATGCTTTAAACAAAGGTTTCCAAATTCATCCAGATGCGTTAAAAATTTTAGAAAATGTGGACGTAAAAGAATTAAAACATATCATCAAAGAAGTCATCAAAGAGAAAACTAGACAGGGTTTTTTTTTAATAAATCAAGATGATTTGGAGGAGTTCCTAGGAATTAAAGAAGATGTTGATCTAGAAAACGAACACAGAATTTTATCGGACCCAACATCTAAGATTACTTCTGCTGAGGGAGTAAATGGATTTAATAAATTATTTTCAAATCGGTTTTCAAAACTCAAACAAATTATTTCTAACCGGCCAGAAGCTAAAATGTTAAAGTCGATTAATTTTGTAATTACTACCAAACAAGATAATTATGTGTATGTATGTGGTTTGCTCTCTGAGAGGAATTCCCAACGAAATGTTACAAAATTAAAAATTGATGATTTAACAGGTTCTATGGAAACTGTTGTTTTTGATAAAGACCTACAAAAAACCGCAAATGAGTTACTTATGGATCAGTTTGTAATGCTTAAGGTTAAACTGAGTAAAAATGGTGGATTCTTCACAAAAGAAATCATAGTCCCAGATGTTCCTGACCATTTTTCAAATAGATCTAAAAGTGAAACTTACGCTGTTTTCTTATCAGATCTTCATGTTGGGAACAAGTTTTTCATGGAAAAGGAATTTGATAGTTTTGTTTCTTGGTTATCAAATCCTGATCCTATTGCTAGAAAAGTTCGATTTATGATACTTGCGGGGGATGTTGTTGATGGCGTCGGTGTTTACCCAAATCAGGAGAAAGAATTAGATTGTCTCACAATTGAGGAACAGCTTACCAAGTTAGAAGAGATTTTAAGTAAGATTCCAAAAAATATCAAAATTTTCATTGTCCCTGGAAATCATGATCCTGGAAGACGGGCATTGCCTCAACCCGCCTATCCTGAAAAATATAATCAAAATTTACGAAAACATGAAAATTTCTTTTTGGTTGGAAACCCAGCAATGTTATCATTGAATGGTGTAAAGGTGTTAGTTTTTCATGGACAAAGTATTGATGATATTGTTAAAACAACTCCAGGTTTGAGTTATGATAACCCCACTAAAGTAATGAGGTCGTTGTTAAAATCAAGGCATTTAAGCCCAACTTATGGAAGCCAGACCCCAATTGCACCAGAGGTTGAAGATATGATGGTGATTGATGAGGTTCCTGATATTTTTCATGTTGGTCATGTCCATATTGTAGGTTTTGATATGTACCGTGGTGTTTTATTATTAAATTCCGGAACTTGGCAAAAACAAACCCCGTTTCAAGCAAGTGTTGGGCTCACACCCACCCCAGGTTTGGCTGTAATTGTAAATTTGAAAACCTTCAAAGTTTACCATCAAGATTTTAAAATCTAGTTTTAGATTATGTCTTCCAGAGTAAGATCTTTTTTTAGAGTTTGTTTAACGGTTTCTGGTGAAATTGTAAGTTTAAATTTTTTAGTTCTACCATGAATGCCTTGGTGAATTATTCTTCCTGAAATGATGCCAGATAACTCTATTTCACTAAGCATTTGGGTGACCCGTCTTTGGGTAAGTTCTTTTTGCCTAACAATTTTGCATAGATCTTTGTAGGCAGCATAGATTTCTCCTGTAGATGCGCCGCTGGCCTTCATCACACCTAAAATTACTAGTTTTTCGTGAAGGGGGTATGATTGTAATACGATTGTTTCTTTATCTTCCTCAATTTTTTGAGATGCTCGTCTGATGTGTTCTTCGGTAACTTTGTCTTGCTGCTCTCTTTCAGCTATCTCTCCTGCAACACGTAAAAGATCAATTGCTCTTCTAGCGTCTCCGTGTTCTCTGCCGGCCATAGCAGCACATAGGTTTAGGGCGGATTTCTCGATGGCGCCTCCTACAAATGCGGACTGAATTCTGTCTTCAAGGATTTTATGAATTTGATCTACCGAATAATTGGTAAATACAACCTCCTCCTCCCCCAGACTGCTAATGACCCTTGGGTCAAGCCTTTCTTTAAAGGTAAGATCGTTAGAAATCCCAACAAGCGTTAAGGATCCATTTTGGAGTCTGTCGTTGGCTCTGGTTAGTTGATAGAGAATGTCGTTTCCAGTTTTGGAGACGAGGTGTGCTAGGAAATCAATCTCGTCTATAACAAAAACCGTGTTTAGTTTGCCTTGATCAATGGTATGAAGAAGTCTTTTGAAGACTTCACTGATTGATAGGCCGGTAGTAGGAAGTTCCTTTTCGTTTAGCCCCAACTGCCTTCCAAAATTGATTAACAGTCCGTAGAGGGTTGTTTCCTCCTTTGAGTTTGCATATAATAGTTTAATTGGGAAATTAGTTTTCTCTACCCTCTCTTGAATTTTTGATAAAATTCTTCTAACTACTAATGTTTTTCCTGTTCCTGGTTTGCCATAAACCAGCAGATTTGAGGGCCGAGATTGTTTAAGAATTGGAATGAGTGATTGTGTGACTTGTTCCTGTTCTAGATCACGATGGTAAATGTGATTTGGTATGTATGTATGATGTAAAATGGTCCTGTTTTTGATTAGGGATTTGCCAGTTATTGCTGCCTCTAGTAATTTATCTATTGGGTCTAGTGTTGTTACGCTCATTTTCAGGATTACAAAGATCCAGCAGGATCACTTGAACAGATCCTCTCAGTTTTTTACACAAGGCGGATCGTTTGTGTTGACATCGATCAATCTGCACTGATCGGGCACACACCTTTATTTCTAATCATTTTAAGAATATATAAAATATAATTATAGTTAGTTTTGTTAGTCTTAGTTTTTTATAAAAAAATTATAAAACACAACAGTGGAAATGTTGGTGTGTGGGTTTTAGATTGTTAACTAATTGTTAACTTGTTGTTAAGCAACCAACCCAAAAGCCTATTTTAACCCTATTATTTCCATTCCAGACGTGAATTTTCATTATTAACATAGTTAACAGCGAAACCCAACCCCATTCTTTCCATTCCAGGCACGAAAAACAACGAAACTAAATAATCAAAACCTTACAAATTTGTTAACATAAAAAATCCTCATAGGCGTGATCCACACAGTCAAAGTTAACAAATCATGTAGTAAACTAATATCATCGGATCTGTTCAAGTGTTAACCACAGATCTTCAATTCCACAATGGTTAAGAAAAGAATTCGTATAGATATGGAAGATGCTGACGGAGCCAAATATGATATTAAATTAGAAGGAAACGTAACTAGAGAGAAAATCCTTAAAATCTTCGAAATGATGGATTTGATGAATATTGAACAGAGCCCTGAAACACCGAATCTTAATTCTATAGGAGGTAAAATTTGGGGCATTGTTGATAAACACTTTCCAGTTGGGAAATTCACCTCAAGCGAAATTCTTGAAAAATATGAAGATGAATATGACGAACCAATAAAACTAAGCGTAGTTTCAACCTACCTATCAAGATTTACCTCTAAAGGAAAGACCGAACGCTCAAAAAAAGGCAGAGAGTGGACCTATCAAACGATTAAACTTAGTCAAAAACACAATCAACCTAAGAGATAGTGGCCTTTCTAAGAATAACCCCATCCACACTCAATATTACTTTAACATAATCTCCTTTCTGTACATCCATGTGCCTTCTGAATTGTTTTGGTAGGGAAACAGTACCAGCAGAGGTTATTTTCACTTACTTCCTGATGTTCGAAGGACATAATGAATTCATAATTCTATAATATATAAAATAGTAATTTTAATAAAATTAAATTTTAAGATTAATTTTTTTAAACTCTGATTTCAAAAAACACTTAGGCCACTGTTGGGGCCGATACCACACCACTCAATTTTTCCTTACCTTTGTTTGTAACTGAGTAAGTATAAGGCTTTGATGTGGTGATTCTTTTTACATAACCATCCTCAAATAATTTCTTCATTAATCTAGATGTATGCTCCCTACTTCTTCCCAACGTGATTTGAATGTCACGTGATGTCATTGATTTACTTGTGATTAATTTCAAAACGTAGTCTGTTGCATTTTGGTAACCCATGTTTGGCGCACGCTGTTCTTGAGGAACCCCCACAATTTCCTTATGATGAACCAATTCATTTTTGTCTGATGCATGTTCAATACTCCCAACTTCAGGCATAGGATGGGATAATTTTGTGCTATAATCCTCTAAACCTAGGGCGTCTAAACGGATTTTCATATCAATTAACTGCCTCTCATAAAACTCTAGACGCTCAAAATGAGAAGGGTCATTCATAGTAGGTTTGAATTTCACATATGGTTTTATTTTGATGAATAGGTATAAACCAAAAACACCGACTAGAAACGCAGCTATGATTCCTAAAATTATCTCAGGATCAGGAATTTCAACTAACATCACACACATTTAACCAATTGTGATTTATCATATTAGAACAACATAATTTCACATTTTGCACTAACAAAAACATCATCAACAATCACGACAAAAATAAATAATTTTTGAATCAAATCACATATTGCAAGTTTGGCGAATTAGTCTATCAATCACACTAATCACTTGGTCTTCCCTCTCTGGGAAAACATCACCATCTTTTATCACAGTAACCTGTTCTGCCAGTCTAGACATCACAGCTATATCCTTAGACGATAACACTTGAAGTCCACGAAGCAAAACAACAGAGTAAAACAATGCCATTAACTTATTCCGAGACTGGCTAACCTGCCTATAATACGCACCTTTTGTTATGTTAAACTTGTTTTCTGTTAAACCTCTACGATTTAGAATTATTTCAATTTGTCTTTCAGTAAACAGTGATTTTTTAATGATTTTTCTTAAAATATTATTAAAATTTACAATTCCATCTTCAGACAAAGCTATACAAATCTGTATACCGAAATTCTAATTAAACTTTAAAGAGTTGACTCCAAACGTCAACCATGGCCAACATACATGTAGAGAACTATCTTAAATCACAATTAAAGAAGAAAAACACTCTAATCTTTGTATTAATCGACTCTGAAGTCTCAAAAAATACTGATGCAATAACCTTAGCTAAAAAAGTAGAAAAGATGGGAGCCTCGGCCATTCTAATGGGGGGCTCATCTGCTACTGATCAAATGGAAACGGCCAAGGCAGTTAAAACCATAAAAAAATCAATTAAAATTCCAATAATCCTTTTTCCAGGCAATATTACCGGCGTGGCTCCTGGAGCTGATGCTATTTTATTCAGTTCTCTCCTAAACTCTGAGAATCCATATTTTACCTCCCAAGTTCAAGCTCTCAGCGCACCAGCTGTGCTGAAATTTGGACTAGAGCCACTGCCTACAGCCTATCTAATTATTGGAGAAGGAACATCTGCGTGGTTCTTTGGTTCGGCAAGGGGCATCCCCTTTGATAAACCAAACATAGCAGCAGCTTATTCACTAGCTGCTCAATTTTTAGGCATGAGATTTGTCTATCTTGAGGCGGGCTCTGGTGCAAAATCCAACGTTAAACCAGAGATGGTCAAAACTGTCAGGAAAGCTTTCAATGGTTTTCTCATTGTGGGTGGAGGAATTAAGGACGTAAAAACTGCCACAAATTTAGCAGAGGCTGGTGCCGACGCATTGGTGATTGGAACCTTTTTAGAAAAAGGAGGTAGTTTAAAAAAACTTGAACAAATAACAAAAGCAATTCAAAGAACTAAGAAATAAGATAATACAATGTCTCAAAATGGAGCAATATATAGAATAAAAGATCTGGACATTCCTGATTATTATACCAAATATTATTCATCTCTTTCTAAAGAGACATACGATATTTTTGTCAAGGCCGCAGAAGCCAAATCTACCCTTGTAGATTCTTCAGGAATAATTGAGCCAAAAATTGCTTTTGATTTAGCAGATCGAGTTGCAAAAATGCATGACATTGATATTGCTGATCCCCTGCGACAACTTCTAAAAACACATGGAAAAGAGCTATCGGCACTAAATTTTTCGAAAGACATCGCATTAGGAAAATATAGCCCCTCTGATTCCTCCTTGGAAGAAAAACTTGACCTGGCGGTTCGTGTTGGGCTTGCAATTGTGACGGAAGGAGTTACTATAGCTCCCCTTCAAGGAATTTCAGGGGTAAAAATTAAAAAAAATAAGGATGGTTCAGAATATCTATCGATCTCAATTGCTGGTCCCATGCGCTCAGCTGGAGGGACGGAATCTGCTGTCACAATGCTAATAGCTGATCATGTAAGAAAAACAGTCAATCTATCAAAATATCAAGCAAACTCATTTGATGATGAAACTGGGAGATTTGTTGAAGAACTAAGAATCTATGAACGAGAGGCTAGCAGCTTTCAATTTCATGTTTTTGATGACGATATTATTAAGGTCATCGCAAATCTTCCAGTTGAACTTGACGGAGTTGATACAGACCCATTTGAAGTAGTTAACCATAGAAATATGTCCAGAATTAAAACCGACCGAGTTAGGGGTGGAGCATTACGTGTTTTAAATGATGGATTAATTGGTAGATCGAAAAAACTTCTGAAAAGAATCGAGTTTTACAACTTGGATGGATGGGAATGGCTCAATGATCTAAAAGGGGCTGTTCAAACAGGAGGTGATGAAGAGGACGCAGCTGCAAAAAGGATGAGGGAGGTAATTACTGGCAGATCTGTTTTATCTATGCCGAACAAACTTGGTGGGTTTAGATTGAGATATGGCCGTGCTTGTAATTCTGGGTTCGCAGCAGTTGGATTTCATCCAGTTATAGCTGAAATTTTAGATCACACAATTGCTGTAGGCACTCAAGTTAAAACTAACATTCCTGGCAAAGGAGCCACCGTAGCATTTGTAGACTCGATTGAAACTCCAATCGTACGTCTTGAAAATGGAGATGTTATTAAAATTAAGGACGTGGAACATGGAATTAAAATCAAAAACCAAATCAAAAAAATCCTTCATTTAGGTGACATTCTAATTTCATTTGGTGATTTTTTAGAAAACAATGCAAAGTTAATCCCATCTGGGTATGTAGAAGAATTTTGGATTGAAGAATTAAGAAAAATAATCACACAAGAAAAACTTCATGAAGATCACATTATTCAATTTCTCAAAAAAATCCCATCATTTGATGAAGCAGTAGAACTCTCGCTTAAATTCAATATTTCACTACACCCAAAATATCTTCATTATTGGGATCAAATCTCAATTGAAGAATTTTATGAAATTTTACAACCATTGAAAATTAATGAAAAATCTATAGAATACCCAATTTCATGTAAACCAATTTTAGAAAAACTAGGAGTACCCCATAAAACTCAAAACACAAATGTCATATTGGAACAAACCGAGGCAAAAATTTTCTTTAATTTACTTTTTAGAAAACCAATTATCAAAGATAACTCACTTTCAATTCTAGAGAAAATCTCTCAAACATCTGGAATTACAATACGCAAAAAATTCTCAACATCAATTGGCGTAAGAATTGGCAGACCTGAGAAAGCAGCACCAAGAGTAATGAAACCACCCGTTCACACTTTATTCCCAATTGGGGAAAGAGGGGGAGCAAGCCGTGATTTACTAAAGGCGTCAAACCAACCAAATTTTTATACAAACATCTTCAATAGAATTTGCAAAAAATGTAATGAACCATCTATTGGTTTTAGATGTACAAACTGTCATGAAAAAACATCCGTAGTTTATGTCTGCCCAAACTGTAGAGCAACCCTTGATTCAGATTTTTGTCAAAAATGTAAAAAAAACACACTAACCCACTCATACCAACCTTTTCCACTAAAAAAGAAACTGTTAGCAATACAAGAAAAGATTGGGATTAGAGCACACGAACCATTCAAAGGAGTAAAAGATCTAATTAACCAAAACAAAATTGCAGAACCTCTTGAAAAAGGATTGATAAGACAAAATTATGGTTTAACAGTTTTTAAAGATGGCACAGTGAGATTTGACGCAACAAATTCTCCTTTAACACACTTTAAACCATCTTGGGTTGGAACATCAATTGAGGTACTAAAAAAACTCGGTTATACTCATGATATAAACGGCGAACCAATTTCTAACACTGATCAACTTATAGAACTTCGAATACAAGACGTCGTTATCCCAAAAGAAAGTGGAAAACACCTAGTAGATATTTCTAAGTATATTGATACAGAATTAGTCAAGTTTTATGGTAAATCATCTTTCTATAATGTTAGAAACACGGATGAATTAATAGGACACCTCATTATCGGTTTAGCACCACATACTTCGGTTGGTATTGTTGGAAGAATTATCGGTTACACAAACACTCATGTTTGCTTTGGAACCCCAAATTGGCATTCTGCAAAAAGACGTGATGCCGATGGCGACGCTGATTCAATCATGCTTCTGATGGATAGTTTGTTAAACTTTTCAAGACAATTTCTATCTGCCAATATAGGAGGGCTGATGGATGCACCACTCTTAATTCAACCATTAGTATTACCACATGAATCACAACCACAGGCACATAATCTTGAGGTAACAAAGTTTTTCCCATTGGAATTTTTCGAATCGACACTATCACAAAAAATGGCTTCTGACATTACATCCGTAGAAATCATAAAATCAAGATTGGAAACAAAAGAACAATTTTCTGATTATTACTTTACCCATACAACTTCAACACTTACAACATCAAAACCACGTAGCGCGTATTCAACCCTTGGTTCCATGTTAGATAAACTCGATATGCAAATTAGAAACGCAGATCTAATAGATGTTGTAGATACAAACGAAATTGTCTCTAATGTAATCGCCACACATCTTATTCCAGACATCATGGGAAACCTAAGATCATATGCTCGACAGAGTTTTAGATGTACAGCATGTGGTAGAAACTATAGGAGAATTCCACTTTTACAACACTGTGTTTGTGGGAATAATCTAATTCAGACAATTACAAGAGCATCAGTTGAAAAATATCTTAAACTTGCAAAACGTTTGTCTAAAAAATACAACGTTGGATTATATCAAAAAGGGAGAATTCAAGTTCTATCGGATGAATTAGATTTAGTTTTTGGGAAAAGTAAAGGTGATCAAGCTTTACTTACTGATTATACTAATTAATAACTATCTTAATTTAACATACTCGTAAGCACCTAATTTTTTATCAAAACAATAATGAACTTTTTGAAAATCTTTTCTAAATGACTTAACTTTTGATTTAATTTTTTTAGGATCTTTTTTGTCAATTATTACTTGTTTAATAAACTGCGCCACATCTTGCATATCAGATTGTACGTATCCAAGTCTAGTTAGTTCAGAAACACCTAGTCTAATTCCTCCCGGATGGAAGTAATTACGGCCAGCTTTGATATCACCCGGAATTAATTGTCTGTTTACGATGATGTTTGCTTTTTCTAAATCAGCTTCAACCTTGCCTCCATCAGAATAATCTAAAACATTAACAGCAATTTGATGTGATTTTGTGAATCCCCTTTTTTCTCCTAGAACTTTAAATCCAAAACCATTTAGATATTCTCCTAAAGCTTTTGCATTTTTAATTACCTGTTTTGCGTAATCTTTGCCAAACTCTAAAGCTTCAGCAAATGTGATTGCTTTCGCTGCCATATGATGAATGTGGTGGCTGCTTGTAAGCCCAGGAAATGTTGCCTTTTTAATCATCTCAGCATGATTTTCAAAACCTAATACGAGTCCACCTTGAGGCCCAAACAATGTTTTGTGGGTACTCATAGTCATCGTGTCTGCACCTTCCCTTAATGGATCTTGAAACTGCCCTCCCGCAATTAATCCAGCAACATGAGCTGCATCATAATTGATATGTATATCAAAATTCTTGAGAAAGTTTGAAAGCTCCTTTACTGGATGTGGAAATAAAAACAGAGAACCGCCGAACATTGCTATCTTTGGCAATAGTCCAGCTTTGTTCAATTCCTCAACCTTTTTCTTTGTTTTATCAACATCAATTGACATTTCTTCAGCATCAAATGGATAGAACTCAATCTCTAAACCATGAACAAGGCCAGCTGTTCCTGAATGTTTCTTTTTTCCATGAGAAATATGTCCTCCTGCAGGAATGGATGGAGCAAGCATCACATCACCAGGATCAGAAAACGCTGAGTAAATTACAAGATTTGCAACAACGCCAGAAATTGGTCTTACATCTGCAAATTCGGCTTTGAATAATTTCTGTGCAAGTTTCATACATTCGAATTCTACATCATCAATATACACACAACCAGCATACACTCTTTCGCCCGGCCAACCTTCTGCATAACGATTTCCAAAATCAGAAATGATTGCCTCTCGAACAGCTGGACTAGGAACATTTTCACTCGCTATTAATGGAATTAAGTTTTCAAACCATTTATTGTGGTCTTTTAGTTTGGCGAAAACCCTGTCATAGGATTTTTTGTTTGACGACTCGACCATGGTCTGCAAATTAATTTTCCCAATTTAAAAACACCGTTTAAATAATTTGAGAGCGCCCAGACTCGGTTAGATATAATAAGGGAATTCCCAAATTTTTGTTATATGAGCCTTCAGACAGCTAAAGGAAATCTACCAATTGTTTTGTTAAAAGAGGGAACCACTGAAACAAAAGGACGTGAAGCCCAGAGAAACAATATTCAAGCTGCCAAAATTATAGCTGAGATTGTTAAAACAAGTCTGGGTCCACGTGGTATGGACAAAATGCTCGTTGATTCATTGGGAGATGTAACTATTACAAATGATGGAGCAACCATTCTTAAAGAAATTGATGTACAACACCCTGCAGCTAAAATGCTTGTTGAAATTGCTAAAACTACTGATAATGAAGTAGGAGATGGTACTACCTCCGTAGTTATCTTTGCTGGTGCTCTATTAGAAAATGCTGAATCACTACTGAATCAAGACGTTCATCCAACCATAATTGTAGATGGTTATAGAAAGGCCGCAAAAAAGGCCATACAACACTTACAAGACTTTGCAGTGACAATTTCTGGAAATGATAAACCTACATTACTTAAAATTGCAAAAACTTCAATGCTAACAAAACTTGTTAGTAAGGATTCTGAACAACTAGCTGAATTAATTGTTAAAGCAGTTGTGGCCGTAGCTGAAAAGGACGGCGAAAAATTTTCTATAGATATTGATGATATTAAAGTAGAGAAAAAAGCTGGCGGTTCAATTAAAGACTCAACACTAATCCAAGGAATAGTTCTAGACAAAGAGATTGTTCATGGTGGAATGCCAAAGATAATCGATCAGGCAAAAATTGCATTGATAAATACTGCACTAGAGATTAGTAAAACTGAGACAGATGCAAAAATTAACATCTCAAATCCGCAACAGCTGAAATTATTTCTAGATGAAGAAAACAAAATGCTCAAAAACATGGTAGACAAAGTGATAGGCTCTGGAGCAAACGTTGTTCTTTGCCAAAAAGGCATTGACGATATGGCCCAACACTATCTGGCCAAATCCGGAATTTTGGTTGTAAGAAGAATTAAGGAAAGTGATCTTACTAAACTTGCTAAGGCAACTGGTGCTAGAATTGTAACTAATCTCGATGATTTATTTGGAAAGGATTTAGGTTCAGCAGAACTTGTTGAAGAGAGAAAGATTGAGGAAGACAGGTGGGTGTTCGTTGAAGGTTGCAAACATCCAAAATCCGTCACTCTCCTTATTCGAGGAGGCTCACAAAGAGTGGTTGATGAAGTTGAAAGATCAGCTCATGATGCTATTATGGTTGTAAAAGACGTCATGGAAACCCCATCAATAGTTGCAGGAGGAGGCTCACCAGAAACTTACACTGCTACAAAAATACGAAGTTGGGCAAAAACACTAGAAGGAAGAGAACAACTAGCTGCGGAAAAATTTGCAGATGCGTTAGAATCAATTCCTTTGGCTTTAGCTGAAACTGCAGGAATGGATCCAATTGATACTTTGACATCCTTGCGTTCTAAACAACTCAAAGGCGAACAATGGACTGGCATTGATGTAATCAAAGCTCGTACTGCAAATATGAAGTCTAGTGATATTATTGAACCGCTATCTGTGAAACTACAAATTGTTTCCGCTGCTTCTGAAGTTGCTTGTATGATTCTTAGAATAGATGATGTTGTTTCTATAGCTAAATCG
Organism: Nitrososphaerota archaeon; assembly: GCA_022574415.1. GTDB lineage: Archaea > Thermoproteota > Nitrososphaeria > Nitrososphaerales > Nitrosopumilaceae > DRGT01. The sequence continues at coordinate 12,099 of JACZSC010000028.1, forward strand.
TCTGGTCCTCCACCTTCAGCTCCTGGTGGAGGCGGGGCGCCACCCGGAATGGGTGGAATGGGTGGCATGCCCGGTATGGGAGGCATGCCAGACATGGGCGGCATGATGTAAATTTTTGTATGTTTTAAAACTCTTCAAAAGTTTATTTGAATACAATTTTTACGTGATTTTATGAGCAAACTTGGTTCCAGAACCATAACTGGAATAAAGTATGTTTATTTGACAGTGTTTTTTGCTTTACTCGCTGGATTTTTCCATCCGTTAATCACCGGTCAAAGTTTTGATGGTGTTATTATTGGTGTCTTGGTTTTGTTTGTTGGTCTTGCAGGAGGAATTCTTCTTTACAAGGCAGCTACTTCATCCAAAAGAAGAGGAATTTATTTGGGTGGAGGATTTGCACTAATCACCATATCACTTTCCTACATATTCCAACTAACCGGAAGATTTTAGATAAAAATTACACATCGAAATAGAGATAGAACTCGTGCGGATGGGGCCTAATCGAAATTTCCCGCTGATCTCTTCTTTCTAACTCAATAATTTTATCAACAACCGTACTTACAAATATCGGAGAAAGGAATTTTTTATCACTCGCAAGCTCATCCAAGGCCTCCCCCAAACTAGCAGGCAAGATACCAATTCCTCTCGTAGCCCTCTCAGATTTTGTCATTTTGTAAATATCCTCACGTACTTCGTCTCCGGGATCAGTTTTCTTTTTTATTCCATCCAGACCTGCTGACAAGACTGAAGAAAAAACCAAGTAGGGATTTGAAGAAGGATCAGGAGCTCTAAACTCTAATCGTTTTAGAAATGCATATTCTGGCCCTTTGAAATGCAAAGGAACTCTGACAATAGCTGACCTATTGCTTCCACTCCAAGCAATGTAAACTGGGGCCTCATAACCTGGAACTAATCTGTGATAGGAGTTTGTAGTAGGAT
>JACZSC010000118.1 GCA_022574415.1 Nitrososphaerota archaeon
CCTATAGAACCAAATGACCTTTTCATCAAAATGTTTCCAAACATCTTTGCAAGGTCTAATCCTGCAGGTTGTTTCTTTTTATCTACAAAACTTGAAAGTTTTCGGACAACTTCAAGCATTGTAAAGTATTTGTTTTTACCAGAACGAATTTCCTCAGCTTTATCTTCAAAGAGCTCTAACATTCCTTGAAGATCACAGAATCTAGTTAGTGGGACAAACTTTTTGGTTTCTTCGTCTTCAAAAATGTAAGTACCAGCACCACATGCAAAGTGGATTGATAGTTCATATTTTGGCTTGCTTGAGAATGCCTCAATGACATCGGTAAGTGGCATACAACTTGGGACAGGATACCAGTCATCAATGGTGACTTCGCCATTTGTTTGCTCTTCAATTCTTTGAATGCAATCGGGTACAGTAATCCTGTATTTTTCACGCTCTTGTTTACCCATTCTTCCAGTTAGTGATACTGGTTGAAAGTTTACAGCATGGACAATATCCATGTTCTTTTGAGCATATTTGATAATTCCACCAAGTTCATGATCATTAATTGATTTGATAACGGTTGGGACAAAAACAACAGTTGTTCCTGTTTTTCGGCAACTATCGAGTGCGTATGGAATCTCCCAGTGGTTCTTTGGGTTTGTTCTTGCAGTTACACCATCAAAACTGAGATAAAGGTTACTACAACCCGCTAGTCTTACCTCTCTAGCAGATTCTGGACTCATTGCGTGTCGGATTCCATTTGTGTTCATTTGAATATGATCTACCCCTTCTTCTTTCATTATTTTGATTATATCAGTAATGTCCTCTCTCAGCATTGGTTCCCCACCAGTAATTTGCATAGAGTTTCCTGGAATTGGTCTTTCTGCTCTCAAGGTCTTCATCATTGCTCTGACCTGGTCCAGAGAAGGCTCATACATGTAAGCGCCTTCAAGACCTTTCTTTACGTAAAAGAAACAATACCAGCATGTGAGATCACATCTGTTTGTAACAATCATGTTCGCAAGTCCACTGTGGGATAGGTGATTAGAACATAGTCCACAGTTGTTTGGGCATGAACATTTTTCAATCATAACATTTGGAGCGTGAGCACCTTTTCCATCCTGCCAATAAGTGCTAAATTTCTTGTATAATTCGTATGAGCCAAAGTATAGCTCCTCACATTCACCGTGAGTTGGGCATGTTTTTGTCATGTAGACCCTATCATCCCGCTCAAAAACTTCTGCATCCAGAATCATATTACAGTCTGGGCATATGCTCTGCGTGAATCGAATAGTAGATTTTTTACCTACGGTTTTAGTAGATTGATTAGCAATTTGAATTAGTGCCATACCTATCAATTGCCGATTTTCTAAAATAGTATATAACGGCTTTCACACTCGGCCCCGTGTGGGTCCTCGGAATGTATGCGTATCTGATTTAAATATAAAGTTTGATCGACTAGATCGCATGAGTATTTCTGACAATACAAGAAAGGCTTTAGAAAAAATAGGATTGACAAGTTATGAGATCAAAACATTTTCTTCCTTGCTAAAAGGTGGAGAACTAACAGCATCAGATCTTAGTCAGAAATCAGGAGTCCCATATTCAAAGATTTACGAAGTATTAGCAGCTCTAGAAGAAAAAGGTTGGATTGGTTCAGATGATTCTAGGCCGACAAATTATTTTGCCAAGTCACCGGCTACAGGAGTTGAAACAACAAAACAAAAGATGGAGTCAGAGTTCAAAGATAATCAGAATGTAATTCTCAATGAATTGATTCCACTCTATGAAAAAAGTGGAACGAGTGAAAGACCAGATATTTGGGTAATATCAGGTGCAATTAACATTGCAGCAAAAATTTTGGAGATGGTCGAGTCTTGCAGGAATGAGGTAATGATAGCCCTGCCTGAAGCAAGTGCTGAATTAGTTAAACAAGCACTGCCCAAACTTAGATTATTGCACGATAAAGGAGTTGAGATTACAATACTAACCTCAGATAAAATGGACAAAAATGCACTAAAAGGATTATCAAGGGTAGCATTAGTTAAAGTAAAAAAAGGACTTTTTGGTGGAGGGATAATTTCTGATAAACATTATGTCGTCATATTATTGGGTCCAGAGCCTGGAGAGGTAGACTCGATGGAAACTGTTGCAATTTGGGCCGATCATGCAGGCCTTGCTGGTTTTGCAAGAGAATATTTTGAATATTTATTAAAAGACGCGAAGGAATTCTGATATGGACATTCTCAACCAAGAAATTCTTTTTGTGGGAACCGCAGAGGCTGAACATGTAGAAATGTATCTGAAGGCCATTTGGCACATTAAAGAGCGAGGAGATATAGTAAAAATAAGTACAATAGCAAAAATGCTCAATGTTAGGCAGCCAAGTGTAGTACAGATGCTAAAAAAACTCAATGGGCAAAAACTTGTCAATTACAACAAAGCTGGTGTTTCACTTATGGAAGAAGGTGAAAGAATTGGTACAGTTATGATGAGAAACAGTAGACTCCTTGAAGTTTTAATGGAGAGCGCTCTGAAAATCGAAATTAATGAAGAAATGGTTTGTGGTATAGAACACCATATGAACAAACAATTTACAGATGCATTATGCACCATGTTAAAGCATCCTAGGAAATGTCCTCACGATAATGAGATTCCAAAAGGCGAGTGTTGTTCTACTCAACAATCAAATGAGAATTAAAAAATGGCGTGTTTTTGTGGTTGTGAAACATACGAGAAAAATCCAGATGGTTTCAAGATTGGTTGTATGAAATGTGGTCATGGACCTCAAAACCATGAAGATGCATTCAGGGCATCTGCTCGATCAAATGAAGGACAAAGTCAGAAAAGAGAAGTTGATTTTGGTTAAGTAAATTTATTCGCCAATGATTTTAACAAGAACACGTTTTTTTCTGCGTCCATCAAATTCTCCATAGAAAATTTGTTCCCATGGTCCAAAATCAAGCTCGTTATTGGTGATTGCTATAACGACTTCTCTTCCCATTACTTGTCTTTTTAGATGTGCATCTGCATTATCTTCACCAGTTTTATTATGATCATATTGTTCAAGTGGTTCATGTGGTGCAAGACCTTCAAGCCATTTTTCGTAATCATTGTGTAAACCACTCTCATTGTCATTGATAAAAATACTTGCAGTGATATGCATTGCATTTACAAGGCAAAGGCC
>JACZSC010000029.1 GCA_022574415.1 Nitrososphaerota archaeon
AAAATAGCAATTTTTGATTCAGGTTTTGGTTCACTTTCCATCATAAGAGCTATCCAAAAAACAACAAAGTCCGAAATAATCTATTTTGCTGATCAAAAGAATTTTCCTTATGGTAAAAAGACAAAATCACAACTTTTCACTATCATTAACCAAACTATTGGGTTTTTAAAAAATAAATTTAATCCAGACTTGATTGTTGTTGGATCAATTACTCCATCACTTCTTTTAGATAAAATTTTTTCACCAAACATTATTGGAGTTTTACCACCCTTAAAAGAGGCATCAAAAATATCAAAGATGAAAAATATTGCCGTTTTAGCAACAAGTTCTGTTACCAAAAGTAAGGAATTGTCAAGATATATTAAAAAAAATCATCTTTCAAAAAATATTCATGTTAAAAAAATAAATGCTTCGCCTTTAATAGAATTAGTAGAATCTGGAAAGTTCATTACTAATAAGAAGTATTGTCAAATGATTATAAAAAAAACTCTTAATAATATTTTTTTGCAAAATAATATTGATGTAGTTACTTTATCTAGCACTCATTTACCATTATTAAGATCATTATTACAAAAAGAATTTCCTAAAATAGTCTTCTTAGACTCTAGTCAGGGAGTAGCTTATAGAGTGAAAAATCTAACAAGGAAAAAAAGATCTAAAAAAAATTCTCTAAAAATTTTTACGTCTGGTAACACACAAACTTTCCAAAAACAATTAAAAAAACTTGGTATTAGGAATAAGATTAGTTTTTTATCTTTATCTTAACTTTTGCTTTTCTAAATCCATGACTAAATGTTTTGTCATATAATCGTGAATATTCATATGATTTTGGTTTTATAACGTCTCCAATTATTACAATTGCAGAGCGAGTAATTTTTTCTGTCCAAACTTTTTTTGTAATGTCTCCAAGAGTTCCAGTGAGTATTTTCTGATCTTCCCAACTTGCTCGATAAACCACAGCTGCTGGAGTTGATTTCTTGTATCCACCCACAATAGCTTGTTTTACAATTTCGGGTAGTAAATGCACACTGAGATAAAATACCATCGTAGCATTGTGTTTTGCCAATTCAGAAATTCTTTCATGTTTGGGAACTTTGGTTCGCTTTTCTGCCCTAGTCACGATTATGGTCTGCGTAACTCCTGGAAGGGTAAGTTGTGTACATAATGCAGCGGCAGAAGCAAGAAATGATGTAACGCCAGGAATTACAACTGATTCAATTCCTTCTTTGTCAAGATTATCAATCTGTTCTTTAATGGCACCAAAAATTGTTGGATCCCCATCATGAAGACGGACTACAAGTTTTCCTTTTTTTGCATTTTTACTTAACAAATCAAAAATTTCTTCACGAACAAGCTTTGCTGCATCATGTTTTTTTCCCTTTTTACATAGTTTTACAATGGATGTTGGAATTAATGAGCCGGAATAAACTAGAAGATCAGCTTTCTGAATGAGTTTTTTAGCTTTGATAGTAATTAGCTCAGGATCACCAGGCCCACATCCCACAAAGTAAACTTTAGACACGCTTTACCACCATTATGGAAAAATATTTTGTAGTCATAGTATCCTTGGTAACCTCCCCAAGTGTAAGTTTTTTTACAATTTCATTTTCAGTATCAAGATCTTGACCAATTGCAAAAATAGAATCGTCTGAAAAGCCAGCTTCCTTCAATAATTCGATAACTTGTTCAAAATATCTTCCATCTTTAAGAAAAACCATTGTATCTGAATTTTTTGCAAGTTCTTTTACTTGTGAGAGATCATAACATGAAGGAATGATGGTTATTTTTTCTGCTCCTTCTGCAATACTAATTCCAACTTTAGAAGCAAATGTAAATATCGAAACAATTCCAGGAATAACAGTGATTTTGATTTCTGGATACTTTGTTTCAAGTTCTCGGTGTAAGTATATCCATGTACTGTAAAGATATGGATCACCCACAGTAAGATAAACAACATTTTTTCCAGAAAGAACGCCTTCAGCTAGAATTTTTGAGTTTTTTTTCCATGTGGCTTCGAGAGTTTCTCTATCTTTTGTCATTGGGAAAACAAGATTTACAATTTGTTTTTTTCTTGAATTATCAATAATTGATGAAACAACTGATAATGCTATGCTTGGTTTACCTTCTTTAGATGTGGGACACATGATTACGTCAGCATTTTGAATGGCCTTTACAGCTTTAACCGTTAAAAGATCTGGATCGCCTGGTCCACATCCTACAGCAATCAACTCAGGCATGAAAAATCTGTTTTTCTCCTAAATTAAAATCTAGACTGTTAGTGTTAAATTTTTGTTGCAGAAATAATAGTTACTGGATTTCGTGCAAGCATCATCGTTCCAGTAGAAGTCTTGCGACTTTTAGAAATAGTGACTTGAGTAATATCTACAGATTCAAACTTTAGTTTTTCAAGTACCTTTAGTACCGAAAACAGAGTTTCAATTAGTATTATACCAATAACAATTCTACCGCCTGATTTCAATTTGTCCTGACAAATCTCTACAATATCTCTAGTATCACCCCCTGTTCCACCAACGAAGATAGTATCTGCCTGAGGTAGTTCTGCGATCTTTTCTTTTGCATCACCCAAAATTACAGTTACGTTTGAAACGTCAAATTTCTCAAGATTTTTTTTTGTTAGCTCAATAGCTTTGGGATCAACATCAATTGAATATACAATTCCTGACGATTCAACCTGAAGGGCCGCTTCAACAGAAATAGATCCACTACCACAACCAATATCATATACCGTAAATCCTAGTCGTAATCTTCCTTTTGCGATTTGTACAACACGAACCTCTTCTTTGGTTATTGGAACCTCATCTATTCGTTCAAAATCCTCATCAGGTATGCCAGGAGTTTTAAATTTCCACATTTAACTAGTCACAACTCAAGATTAAGGAAATGGTATTGCAACACCGCTTTCGTTTCCAGTTACATTCACAAGAGTATACGATAAAATCCACGAGAAAAGATAGAGGAATACAAAACTGCCAATACCTGTTGTAACAAGTTTTTTCCTATCAGAGCGAGGTAGTTGCATTTTCATACTTTTGGCAATTCCAATTGAAACAATGAAAAGTATTATCATAAATGCAATTGATGTCCAACGCCTAACCTCGCCTTCAATTGAATCGAAAATGAAGGTGGCTGCTATTCCGCCCATAATTGCTAGTGTAACACGAAACCAAAACAATACGTTTATCATGTATTTGGTACGGCTTTTGTCGTACTCACCAGGCACAGGTTCTGTTGGAGTAATATCTTTTTCTGTTGGAGGAATATCTTTTTCTGTTGGAGGAATATCTTTTTCTGTTGGAGGAATATCTTTTTCTGTTGGAGGAATATCTTTTTCTGTTGGAGGAATATCTTTTTCTGTTGGAGGAGTTTGATCGTCGGTTGGTTCAGGCTCTGGCTTTTTTTTAGAGTCATCTGGATCAGGTGTAGGTGGTGATTTTTTCTTCTTATGTTTAGCCAATGAAATTTCTAGCTTGACTGAGAATTTGCCTCGTTTAAAATCTTTGGCTAAGAGGCTCAAACAAAGTAGTAAGAGTATAATTTCAGACTCTGCATGTTTTGGTATGACACTTTCCGGAATTGAACTAAGATATTTGATTAATGAAATTTCCAAGAGTACTGAAGGTTACTATGTAAGTAATATCTATGGCATTACAAAGGATAGTTTACTTTTCAAACTACATCATCCAGAAGAACAAGACATGCTGTTAATGGTTTCAACGTTTGGGCTATGGATTAGTTCTGTAAAAATAGATAAAATTGAACAGAATAAACTACTCAAACGTTTTAGAAATGATCTTTTACGACTGAAAATTACAAAGATAGAACAGCTAGGAGATGAAAGGATTGCCTATCTAACCTTTTCGGGCTTTGATAAGGAGTTTGTCCTTGTTGGAGAATTTTTTGGTGATGGAAATATTATCTTGTGTAACAAAGAAATGAAAATTCTTGCATTATTACATTCTATTGATGTTCGACATAGAAAATTAGGAGTAGGTTTACAATATACGCCGCCCCCACAAAAAGGGCATAACATTTTTGATATTACTGAAAAAGAAATTGCAGAGATCAAAACATCACTAATTCCTGCAGCCAACTGGATTGGTAGAACTTTGGGATTACCAAAGAGATTTGTGGAAGAGATTTTTCATATGTCAGATGTTGATTCGAAGACTAAAGGGATTGAACTTGCTGATGATGATATAAAACAAATCTATGCATCAACAATGTTACTAGTAAATAAAATTGTAAAGGGACAACATAACCCAATTATCATACATGATGAAAAAACCTCAGACATATCTCCGGTAAAGCTAGGAGACGTCAAGAACTATTCAGAAGTGTCTAGTTTTATGGAGGGCTTGGACACGGTCTTTACTGAAAATATTGTTATTGCCGGAAAAACTATTCAATCAAGCTCTGTGACTAAAAAAATTAATGATCTTGAAACAAAATTAGAAGAACAATTAAAAGCAATTGATCAAGTTAGAGAAAAATCCCAAGCAATTGTTACTGTTGCAAAATCAATATCAGAGATGAGCACGAAGGGAATTACATCCATTGAAGATGCCAAAGCTAAACAGATTCTTGAAAAAAATCATGCTCAATTAATCAAGGAGAAGGGCATTTTTGCTCTCAAGATTCTTGATGAAAAAATAAAGATTGATACAAAGTCCTCACTCCTTGCAATAGCATCTATTCTATTTGATGAATCCAAAAAACAATCCGCAGCAACAAATTCTATACAAAGACTAATGAAAAAAACAGAGAAAGACATTACAAAGCTTTCAAGTCAAGCCAAAGTTGCTGAAGAATCAATTACGTTTTCAGAAGTAAGAAAGAAAAACTGGTTTGAGAGATATAGATGGTTCTACACATCTGATGGACTTTTAGCAATAGGTGGTCGTGACTCTTCTTCTAATTCTGCGATAGTTAGAAAACATTTAGAAAAAAACGACAAAGTTTTTCATGCTGAAGTTTTTGGTTCACCTTTTTTTATTTTAAAAGATAACAATGATCCACCTCTTTCAAGTCTAAACGAAGTTGCACACGCAACTGTTTGTTTTAGTAGAGCGTGGAGGGAAGCAATGTATGGCATGAATGCATATTGGATTAATCCGGAGCAAGTTAAAAAATCGGCTCCAAGTGGACAATATCTTCCAAAGGGTTCTTTTACAATTGATGGTAAAAGAAATTTTGTAAAAATTTCCTCGTTAAAACTTGCTGTTGGCATCTTACAAAAAGATGAAAATTTTTTGCTGACTTGTGGACCAATAAAACCAATTAAAGAGAATTGTGTTTGTTATAGTATCATTGAGCCTGGTAGTTTGGAAATGACGGATACTGCTAAAAAAATTAGAAAAGAATTTTTGGGGATGAAGGAAGACATTGTAAAATTAATGAGTATAGATGAGTTTACGAGAATTTTACCCGCAGGAAAAAGTCACGTTGTTGAATCAAGCTTAGGTAAAGTATCTATTGAATAGTAAACAACCAACTTTTTTGGTAGATGCAATGCTTGGAAATATAGCTAAAAAACTAAGATTATTGGGATATGATTCTGAATTTTCATCCAAAATGAATGATGATGAACTAATCTTAAAAGCTGAGAAAGAAAATCGTACTATAATTACAAAAGATGAACTGCTTTCACATCAAGCCAGAAAAAAGAATGTGCAGATTATCCATGTCACAGCAAATAATGAAGTGGAACAGTTAGTACAAATCTATAAAAATTTAGAACTTACCAAGTCTGTAATCAGTGGTGCCAAAACAAGATGTACTATCTGTAATAGTCAATTGGATCCAATAGATAAGAACCAAGCTACAGCCAAAGTTCCAGATGGTGTTCTAGAACAGACGGATCATTTTTGGAAATGTAGTGAGTGTGATAGAATCTATTGGGAAGGAAGCCACATTAAGAATTTACAAAAATTTGTGATAAGATTAAATGAAAAATTATAATCAAATTTCTAATGAAGATGGAGAAATCCTAATCAAAACTGCAAGACGGATAGTTACGGAATATCTTAATTCACGAACAAAAGCAAAGCTAGATGAAAAATTTGTGACGAATTTTTCATTCAATTCTGGCGTATTTGTAACTCTCAACAATCAGGTGGGCTTACGTGGTTGTGTTGGATTTCCTCTTCCAGATAAAAAATTGTACAATGTACTTGTAGATGCTGCTATAGCTTCAGCCACTGAGGATCCTAGATTTCCATCAGTAAACTCTCAGGAACTTGAAGAAATTACATTTGAGGTGACAGTTCTTAGTCCTCCTGAAGTAATTCATGTATCAGATACTACAGAGTATCCTTCTCAAATTAAAGTGGGAAGAGACGGTTTGATAGTAAAACGTGGGTTTAATTCTGGTTTACTGCTTCCCCAAGTTCCAATAGAGTATCGATGGACCGAGGAAGAATTTCTAAGTCATACATGTGAAAAGGCGGGACTACCTAAGGATTGTTGGAAAGATAAAGAAACTCAAGTACAAAAATTTGAAGGTATTGTTTTCAAAGAAGAGACTCCTAAAGGCAAAGTTGTGAGAAAATAACTATAGTTATTTTATCAAGTCATTGTCAATTGTTATTTCATTACCATTACCTAATGAATCGTATTCTTCTTTAGTAACAATCACGAGTGGAATGTTTGCAAGTGCACAGCCAGAGGCTACAGTAAGATCAGCCTTTTGACAAATCATTGCACGTGGAGCTGAATTATTTGCCTTTAATGAATAAATTGTATATGCGCCAACACTACTTCCTATGCCATGCGGAAATACAAGAATAACATCACGAATAGACTTTTGAAAAAGATCATGGGTTTGATCTCTGATGACTCCAGTTTTCTTATCAACTGCACCAAGAAAATTGATTGGATTATTTGATTTGAGTATGATTCCTTTGGCAGTTCCTTGAACTATTGTCTTTAATGTCATGTGGTATCATCTCGAACAATTTCTAAAAGTGACTTTAGATTTACGTCTACGCCGTTTGAATTCTTTAGATAATAAGCTCCTTTGATGCTATTTGTTGTTACTGAGTCAACATCCTTTTTGTCTATTAGTGGAGTAAGACATGTACAACAATCTGAATATATCTCACAGCCAGCCTTTTCTAAATTATCCATGTAACCCAATTTTTTTGCTTGTTGTTGGACTACCCTGGGACAAAAAATCATGCATCTTTTCTTGAAGGATTTATTTTGTAACATCAAAGTCAAGTCTGAAATTTCCTCTAGTCCTAACTGTGGACTACCAAGTGTGATCAAATCACCTTTGTCTGTTGTGTTTAATTCATCATGGATCTTTTGCATTTCTTGTTCATCAAAATCTATTTTTTCTGAATGTTCATCACCGTCACCTAAAACAAATTTAGCACATGTGCCTGATGTGCCCATACCAGCACAAAGTGATTTACAACTACGCTTATCCAATTCTTTTATTCCTGAAAGTGTAACGGAATTGTTAGCAACTTTTCCTGCAAAAAATCCAAGCATTCCGTATGTTAATTCATTTGGATTTTCAACTTTCATTCCTATTGTAATATTCGGTGAGTCTTGATCTTTTCTAAGATCAGAGTACGGACTTTTGCCAGTTAATGCACTAGCTAATGCACTAAATGCACTTTCTTTGTTTGTCTTCAGATGTGCAATTGAATTAGCATAGATTGCTGCATTAGACTCCGCAAAAGAAACTTGAGTGTTTTTTTCTGGCAGATCATATATCTCATATGGGATACAAGAGAACGACATCGTTACATCCATCTGTTCATAAGAATTTCGAATGCTTTGTTGTTTTTCTATAAAGTTTTCATCAAGATTAAACTTTGATACACTATCAATATCATAACCCATTGGATTCAATGTTGTTTTAACTTTGATACGAGCAGTTCGACTTAGTTGAGATAAAAATTCTTCACCAGCATCACCAATTGTATTGTAATTAACACCAGAAAGATGTGACCAACTAATTGGAATTAATTTTTCAGCATTTGTAGCTTCACCAGTAGCTACTAGAATTCTGTATGCGAGTTGTAGTGTTTCTCCCTTTTCTCCTTTAAGTGATGCTTCTTCATCGCGTGTTAGCTCCATCAGATGGTGTAATGATAACAACTATAATAATTGTTGTAAGAAATTTATTACAAAATTATTTTTTTAGCTAGTAAATAGTATGGTAATATTTTATTTCTGTTCTACAAATTTTTTTAAAATTAAAAATTTGTAAAATATTTTTGTAAAAAATTCCAAATTGGAATCGATAAAAAAATAAATTGCCACAATGGCACGCACAATTTTTTTAATTTTTTTTCCAAAACGGAATTGATTTGGAAGAAAAACTCCATAATGGAATTGATGATTTTCATTAATTTCCCCTCTTCTTAACGATAATTCAGTTTTAATTAATGCGAGCAATGATGTATGATAATCTAACAACTGGTAGTGTATTCTATCCAGCTGATAATCTAGCTTTGACAGCATCATTGCTGGTTTTGTTCAAGGCTAAGTTAGATCATACATCATTCTATATTTTTTTGTGGAGGCGGTATAATTGACAAAACTCCATATAGATAATCTACAAAAAATCCTTTCAATGTTTGCGATAACAGTATTGTTATCGTCAGCTGTTGTAACTCCATTTTCATTAGCTTCTATATACTGGAGTCCTGCATTCGCCGAAGAGTTAACAGAACAAACAGCTGAATTAACAGAGCCAGTTGAGTCAGTTAACGCTACCTCAACAGAGCCAGTCGAGTCAACAGGACAAACAGCTGAATTAACAGAATCAGTTAATGCTACCTCAACAGAGCCAGTTGAGTCAGTTAATGCTACCTCAACAGAGCCAGTTGAGTCAGTCGTCAATGCAACAATAATAGAGCCAGTTAATGCTACCTCAACAGAGCCAGTTGAGTCAGTTAATGCTACCTCAACAGAACCAGTTGAGTCAGTCGTCAATGCAACAATAACAGAGCCAGTTAATGCTACCTCAACAGAACCAGTTGAGGATACAATAGATCTTTCTATCAATGCTACCTCAACAGAACCAGTTGAGTCAGTTAACGCTACCTCAACAGAATCAGTTAATGCTACCTCAACAGAACCAGTTAACGCTACCTCGACGGAACCAGTTGAGGATATAATAGATCTTTCTATCAATGCTACCTCAACAGAACCAGTTGAGTCAGTTAACGCTATCTCTATAGAGGTTATTGATGTAAACCAGACTTCAACTGAATCTATCCAGGAAATCATAATCCCTGAAGCAACTGTATCCTTGCAATTTGATGAACCAGAATTAGAATATATTTCAGAAAATGGTACGTCAACCGAAGATCAAGCAGAGGAAAAAACTTTACAACTTAGTGGTGAAGGTGATTTCTTACAAATTGCAAATGTGACTGTTACTGACTACCTTGAAGGTCTGACAATAACTGCATGGGTAAAACCAGATTATTCACAAGGTTCATCAGAATTTACCGTTGTAAGCAAAGAAAAATCATTTTCTCTTTCAATTAATAACAACATCCAACCAGAAAAAATTGTCAAATTCTCAGTATTTGATGGTATAAAATGGACTACAATAGAATCTACCAGTATAATTACAGAAGATTGGTCATTCCTATCTTCTACATTTGATGGAGAAACAATTAGTATCTACGTAAATGGTGACAAAGAAGGCACCAAGGAAATTATTGGTGTTCCAACACTTTCTGTAAGTGGAAAATTAGAAACCACTGCAGTTGATTCTATCACATCTGAGGAAGATATCGTAATTGGTGCCTCTCTCACTACAAAGGATCAAAACAGTAAACCAAGCAACCAATTTTCAGGTGAAATTGATGATGTTTTATTGTATGATTATGTGCTTGCAGATGAACAAATTCGCGCTATCTATGAGCAAACCAAGGATTTGTATGCTGCACTAGTTGAGAATCTACCAAGTATAGAAGAGATTCTTGCTCAGATAGTCGCAGAACAATCAGAAAATGCAGCATCTACAGATTCCGTAGAACTAGCTGATGTTAACGCTACTACAGTAGAATCAGTAGAACTAGCTGATGTTACTCCTACAGAATTGTTAGTTGCCCCAACACTAAGTACTACAAAGGAAACTTATCTGATTACCGAAGATGCTGAATTACAATTAGAATTCTATGATGAATATGATGTTCTAATGCAAGAACTAGAAGAACTTGAAATTGCAATGGCATTACTCGAAGCTGAAGCAGAGCAAATCTTGAATGAGGTAGAAAGTAATCTAGTCGTTCCAACTTTGGAGGAAACTTCAACAATATCTGATGTCATGTACTTTATTGGTAAACTATTCACCATTCAAAAAGCTGATGCGGCGCAATTAGATTCAGATGATCAAATAAAGATAGAGATTGCAAAGGCAAAAGAGGAGATTCAAAAACTTAAAGAAAAAATTGATGTAATAAAGAATGGCAGCGTCCTAGATGAGGATGAGCTCAAAGACGCAAAAGCACAGCTAAGAATAGTAATTGATCAGCTCAAGGTGGCAGCAATGAATGCAAAAACCAAACTAAAGACTGCCGGAGACGATCTTGAAAAATCAGCAGACAAGATTGAAAAAGTAGGCGATGTAGAAGCTGAAATCTCTATCCAGAAAGGAAAATGGGTAGGAATGGATGAGATAATTGAAACTGTGATTTATGGCCCAGATGGTAATGAAATCAATCTAGATTATGAACAGATAAAATTACGTGACGGAAAGTTCTTAATTAAGTTACTCTCAGACAGAGACGGCAAACCAGGACTTTACAAGATTGTAACCACACTAACTAAGAACGGCCAATCTTTTGTAGTTGAAAGTGAATTTGCATGGGGTGTTTTAGCCATTAACACAGACAAATCTATCTTCTTACCAAATGAGAATGCCTTCATTGGAATGGCAGTCTTAGATGATCAAGGAAAGGTTGTATGTGATGCAGATGTAACTCTAACTATTACAAGCCCAAGTGGTGCAAAGACAACACTTAGCACCGCTAACGGTGGAATAACTATTTCTGAAGAGTGTGAAGTACTTGGTGTAACAAATCTTCCAGATTACTATACAGAATACTCTGTTAGTGGAGTTGGAAGTTATACCATGGATCTAACTGCAATTACTGCTAATGGCGTAAAAAGCGTACAAGACAGCTTCACTGTACAAAGCACAGTTGAGTTTGATGTTACAAGAGATGGTCCTACAAGAGTTTTCCCACTTGTTCCATATACAATGCAATTTACAATTAATGCTAATCAAGATTATAATGGAAAAATAACTGAATATGTTCCTGCCAGCTTTGAGATAACTCCACAACAGGGATTGAAAGTAACAACAAGTGGCGATACAAAAACACTAAGCTGGAATGTAAACTTGAAGAAGGGTGAGACAATCACTCTTTCATATGAATTTGATGCCCCAGACGTCTATCCAGAGTTCTACCTATTAGGACCATTGGAGATTGGTAGTTTTGCAGAGATGCGTCAATGGCAGATAGCAAACGACGCACCTGGAGTTGATACACTTCCAGCCGTCCTTATTGCAAATGCTAACACTCACAGTATTGCTAGTGTTACTACTACGGGTACTGCTCCAGGAATTGTTGTTTTAGTAGAGTGGCTTGGTACAAATACGATTAATTTAGCTGGTTCTAGCTATAATGGTGTAACACTTTCGTCTGCTGTTTCACAAAGTGTAGGAAGTGGACTCACTCAAGTAAATTCTGAAATTTTGTATGCTACTGGTTTTGCAGCACAAACTGCCACTGTTACTGTAGATTTTTCTGGAACAGGAGGTGACAGCGTAAGGGCTGCAGTGCAAGCAATTCCTTTGAATAATGTTGATACTAGTAGTTTTCTTGATACAACAGCTGTCGCTGCTACTACATCTGGAACTAGCAGTTCCATAAATCTTAGTGGTGCAGCAAGTGGTACAATAATTATTGATTCTATTATGGTTCCAGCAGGTACCGCACCAACCGATGATTCCTCAAGTACCCAAACTCACAGTGGTCAAATGGGTGGTGAAAACAAAGTAAGACTTGCTGGAAGCTATGTTGATTCAGCTACTACCACCACAGTTTCTTGGAGTAGTTTCACATCTGGAAACTTTGCTCATGTAGTAGCATCATTTAATGAAAAACCAGCAGGAGGAACCCCTCATACTCGTGGTCCATTAACAGAGTCAATCGCTGTGTCTGATGGAACAGTTTCTGTGTATGATGGAACAGTTTCTATAGGAGTTGATACACTTCCAGCCGTCCTTATTGCAAATACTAACACTTACAGTATTGCTAGTGTTACTACTACGGGTACTGCTCCAGGAATTGTTGTTTTAGTAGAGTGGCTTGGTACAAATACGATTAATGTAGGTAGCTCTAGCTACGGAGCTACAACACTTTCGTCTGCTGTTTCACAAAGTGTAGGAAGTGGACTCACTCAAGTAAATTCTGAAATTTTGTATGCTACTGGTTTTGCAGCACAAACTGCCACTGTTACTGTAGATTTTTCTGGAACAGGA
>JACZSC010000030.1 GCA_022574415.1 Nitrososphaerota archaeon
CCAATTCTAAAAAAGGGTAATTTCTATTTCATTAAAGATAGTGAAACCCATCTAATTATGGAAGACAAAACTAAGAGAGGGCTCACTGTAAAGGAAAGATCACTTGATGACAAACTGAAGGTAGAATCTGAAAAAGGAATGATTCACGACATGGATGGAATTGGGCATTGGGTTCCAATTAGATGGTTTTTTCCTAAAAATGAATATGACCTTGACAAGGTTTTGGTCCACGCTGAAGCCATGGAAAAGAAATACACAGAGTTACGCGAGCTTACTTGCCCAGAGGACAACGACTAGCTAAGCTTTTTAAATAAATCTAAACAATTGAAATCAAATGTCACTTTTACTAAAAGATCGAGTCTACACAATGGAATCCGCTGTTGCAAAAAGAGGCGTATATCCATTACATGGTTACAAATTGGGGCTCTTTAGGCTTCCAATAACACTAGACGAACCTCTAGAAATTCAATCGGTTCTTGATGGTCTCAAAAATACATTTGAGATGGATGCTTTTGCAGATAGAATTTATGCTACCTACAAATGGATAGAAAAAAACATGGATGATCCTGATGCAAAGGGATACGAGCAAGTTGAACTAAGTATAACTGTAGAGATCGTAACTGGAGAAGTAGTTGACATTATCTATCAAATTTTCCCAATAGAAAAATTTGGTGACCCTGAATGGGTCAAAGACTATAGGGGAAAAGCAGACCATTTCGCAAAAATGGTTATTGATACTATTCTTAGAAATACCATACTAGCTGATAAAATGGTTGATCATTTTGTTAAAACTGAAAAAATTTCTGAAGATCATGCATTGGTAAAGTTAGAGGAACTAACTCCACTAGCACAAATTGTTCCAGATGCAAAACCAATACCTATCATAAAAGAAGAAGAACCAGCTATAGAAGGTAAAGTTGGACAAGCATGGAAAGGTGGTGGAATTAAACCTGGACCTATAGATGTAGAATACAAATCGAAGATGGGACCATCTGCACCACATGTTGTGGCAGACACCGGCGTTACACTCAAGACTTGGGGAAGAGAAGGAACAGATAATGGAATAATGGGAGTTTGGGGCGAAACCGTCTCAGTGGACTTTGATATTTGTATTGCAGATGGTGCTTGTATAGAATCTTGCCCTGTGGATGTTTTTGAATTTCGTGATTTTCCAGGCAATCCTGCTTCTACAAAAAAACCATTACAGATTAGAGAACCAGATTGCATATTCTGTATTGCTTGCGAAGGAGTTTGTCCACCAGTAGCAATTAAGATTTATCAAAAATAAATAATAATTATTTCACACATTACATTCATTTCAAATATAAATACAGAGAATGAATTTGCCTTTGTAGCGATGTACGTAAACCCCTTCATTCAATTTATTTTTGATCTTTTTATCATAGCTGCAATTCTAATAACAGCATATACTTGCAACTTTTACTATCTTGCTTATCTTTCATCACGACGTAATGAGAAAAATGATGTAATCTCCCTTGATTCACCTTCGGTTACAATCCAATTACCAATCTACAATGAAAAGTATGTTGCAGCTCGTCTTATTGACACAGTTTGTGCTATGGAATATCCAAAAGACAAAATGAAAATTATGGTTTTAGATGACTCTAATGATGATACCGTTGAACTAGTGAGGAACTTGGTTAATGACTATAAATCTCAGGGGTTTCAAATTGAACATGTAAGAAGAGGCACCAGAAAAGGCTACAAAGCAGGCGCTCTTCACCATGCAATGAAAACCACTGATACTGAGTTTGTCGCCATCTTTGATGCAGATTTTATTCCTCCCAAATGGTTCTTGAACAGAGCTATATCTCACTTTGTCAAACCCAATATTGGTTTGATTCAATGTAGATGGGGTCACGTAAATGAAAATTATTCCTCGATAACTCAAGTACAAGCACTTAGTTTAGACTTTCACTTCTTAATTGAGCAAAAGGCGAAAAGTAACTCGCGACTTTTCATGAATTTTAATGGAACCGCAGGAATCTGGAGAAGAGAGTGCATAGAAGATGCTGGTGGTTGGCATACTGCCACACTTGTTGAAGATCTGGATCTAAGCTACCGGGCTCAAATGAAGGGATGGAAATGTCTTTTTCTTTCTGACATTGTTGTTGATGCTGAACTTCCTGTAGAGATGAATGCTGCTAAAAGACAACAATTTCGTTGGGCCAAAGGTTCTATTCAATGCGCAATCAAATTACTTGGTAATATAGCAATAAAACGAAAAATTGCAATTGAAGCAAAAATTCAGGCCTTTGTTCAACTTACTAGACATATTGTTTATCCATTAATGCTAGTTCAATTCCTTACCTTGCCAATTCTTTTGGCCTCTGAAGTTAATCTATACATAATTAGTTTCATTCCAGTAATAACAATTGCAGCATACTTTGCAATTGGACCTGGCGCATATCTATTAGTTATTCATAAAATGTATGACAAATCTTGGCGATCTAAGGCAAAGGTCCTACCCTCATTACTTATTTACACTGCAGGAATGTCTGTTAACAACTCTATAGCAGTGTTTGATGCTGTTTTTGGAAAGAACAATGAATTTTTACGAACTCCGAAGTATGGCATTATAAAAAATACCGATGATTGGAAAGACAAGGCATACAATCTACCCTTCACAAAAACTACACTTCTTGAGATTTTCTTTGGGGTTTATGGTCTTTTAGGAATCTTTATTTCAATTTTCTCAAACAATCCTATTTTTGCGCCAATCATTGGAATCCAAACAATTGGGTTTTTCTATATTTCCTATCTCAGTTTATCACATTCAGGATTTAAAAGAAATAAATCCAGTGTAATCCGTGCTCAAACCAAGGAAGAAAGAATGGCTAATAATATTTACAAACTTGCAATGATTGGAATTGCAGGCATAATACTATTTGGGGCTTACTCGGCGTTTGCTGGCTATCAAGCTGATGTTTATCCCCTTGATCTATCAAGAGGCCATTTGGAAGGAATTGGGGCATCTTCTGATCCACAAACAATTTTGGGGCATCTTAAAGCAATAAAGGAATATTTGCCAGTTGAGGGAAACGCAGTATGGATTTTTCCAACTGAAACTACAAACTTTGTCAGAATGCAAGCAGATTTAGATGTAATGATTACAAGCGTTGAAAAAATTTCTACGGTGCCAAGAGACAGCTCTGCATTTCATACTGGAATGCTTGATGTAAAAGAAAGAGCAGAAATTATTCAAGAAAATATTATGGATGCCACACCTTACATATACGTTAGTGGTTCCAACGTTCTTTTTAGTTCGATTTGGATTGCCACCATTATAGCAATTTTTGCGATTCTTAAGAAAAAGAAAGAAAAATTAAAGGCATATGATGTTTCTGAAGACGTCTAGGAAATATTTAGCTCGTTTCTAATTTCATCAACAGCTCTAATTCCATAGATATCTCTCACCTGTTTTATTCTAATAGACTCCTTCAACAAATCTCGACCAAGCTTATTTGTTAGGATGTTTAAAACATCTGAAAATCTAATTTCCCATTTGTCAGCACAATCAAATATTTTGCTTACAGCCCATTGCCGAACTTCATGGGGAATCGGCATTTTTTCTTGGGCCTCAATAGAAAGTTTATCAAACAAATTGATAATTTGAGTTGTTTGAGATGCCATGTTTTCAAGATCTTTGGTCTCACCATATTTTGATTCTGAATTCATTCTAATGTTTGACTGATATTCTGACAACTTCAAAAGGGCCATCATTTCCTTTGAGGTATTGCTTGCTGCTTTACTTGTGACATTTTTGAGTCCTTGCAATTCCTGAAAAATATTGTCGGTTTTTTGGTGAAATTCTGAGGCTGAGGCATCATATCTTCTTACCAAATCAGAAATATTTGAGATCTTTTGTTCTATAGAATTAGTTTTAGCAGTAAGATTTTCAAGCGATTCTGATTTTGTTGATATTGTCTGAAACTGTTGTTTTAATCCTTCAATGACTCCATTTAGAGATTCTATTTGTACAGCATTTTCAGAAATAGATGTAATTCTTCTTTTGATATCATCTAGATCTTTAGCAACTGAAGGCGAAGTTTGAGGCTTTGCAGAGACCTTACGTAGATCATCCCTTACCTCATCGATTCTTTGTGATATTTTGATAATCATTTGGGAATTATTGTTTATAGAATCCATGCTCTGTGAAATCTTTTGAGAAATTTTTTCACTATCTGCCGCCTTTTGAGATTCTTCAAGATGATTAACCTGAACCTGTAATCTAGCAGTTTGATCATGAATCTTTGTAACTATGTTAGACTGTCCTCTGATCTGGTTTAAACCTGAGAAAAGCTTCTGAGTGTCTTCTTCTAGAATTTTTACTTGTCTTGACTGCTTTTGGATGTGTTCTAAAGTCGAAGTGAGTGAATCAATCATATTTTTCATTGATACCAAAATTTTTTGGTTGTCAGTGAAGATTTTTGTCATGGACCTGATCTCCTTTGATAATGTCTTCGTTGAATCTGAAACAGATGCAACCTTTTTCAGCAGTGCCGTGGGAGTCGGGTCTTTCTTAACAGTTTTTTTAGTTTTTGATGATTTTGTAGTTTGTCTTGCTCTTGTTGACATAGTATCTTGAGTATAATGTACTGTTAAAAAAGTTAGGAAAAAGAACTGAAATGTCTATTTGTTTATGATCTTTGGCTCATGGAGCAACTCATGAAAAGTTTTTTCAACTAAACCATTCACGCTTTCCACGAAATTCCTTGTGCAATATCCACATTGAATCATTATGTTACGGTACAGTACCGTACTATTAATAATCAGGTAATTGTGACGTAACCAGATGATTTGCAGTCAGATACCCCAGGTGTCTTACATCATCAATCAGTTCACCTAATCATCACTCTGCACCAGAATCAAAGTCTAACTGTTTTTAAAGAATTTAGTATATCTGCGATCACATGCAAAATTATTTTTTACAAATTGACTCATCAGATAGCATTCAAAGCACTCTGAGTCAAAGCGTTTCAACTATAATTGAGGAACTAACTCCTGAACTACCACAAACAACATTCGTCACTGATTTAGCTATAATCATGATATTGGCTTCGATTGTAACGCTAGCCTTCTTCAAAATTAAACAACCGCTGATTATTGGTTATCTTTTTGCAGGAATGCTGATTGGCCCTTTATCCCCCCTGTGGGCTTGGTTCTTACCAGAAGGTAGTACTCCATCTGAACCTATAGTGGGAATTGGGATCTTGTCTGATATCTCGGCATTGAATCTTTTTGCTGAAATTGGAGTGATATTGTTACTTTTTGTTATTGGAATAGAATTTCCATTTAATAAAATTCGCTCAATTGGAAAGGTGGCAATTGGTGTAGGAACAATTGGATTGTTTACTACCTTAATCGCGGTATTTTTCGTAGCTAACTTATTTGGAATGAACTTCATGGATTCATTATTCATCGCAGCTGCTCTTTCAATTACCAGTACTGCAATCCTTGTGAAGATTTTAGAAGATACTGGTAAAATTAAAAAAGAATCATCGATCCTTATACTTGGTATTTTAATTGTTGAGGACGTTATAGCAGTTATTCTAATCTCTACTTTACAATCGATTGCCTTAGTTGGCACCATCTCAATTGAAAGTGTACTTGTGGTTGTAATGGTGGCGGCAGGTTTGATTATTGGAACATTTACAGTTGGAAGAAAAGTTATACCTCCACTTATTGATAAGGTTGCAGCTGCAGAAAACAGAGAAATTCTCTTACTAAGTGTGTTAGGTGTTTGTTTTGGTTATGCTTTACTAGCAAATATTGTGGGTCTTTCTGTAGCAATTGGAGCATTTTTGGCAGGAGTACTTGTGGCAGAATCTAAATCAGCAGAAGTTTCTAAAATCCTCTCCAGCCCAATAAAAGACATGTTTGTAGCAATTTTCTTCGTCTCGATAGGAGCACTAATGGATATTAGCCAAATTCAAAATTACATATTTCTCGCAATAGCCCTAATTCTAGTTGCGACAGGCATGAAATTTGGTGGAAACATGCTTGGTAATTTCATTTTCAGACAAAACCGTGGGAAATCACTAAGATCAGCATTTACTTTGGCAGCCCCCAGAGGAGAGTTCTCAATTGTTATTGTTAAAGTCGGAGTAGATTTGGGAGCGGTAAGCACTTTTCTTTTCCCATTGATAGGAATTATTACTATAATCACTGCATTCATCTCACCATTTTTGATAAAAGCAAGCGACAAAGTGGTTCCAAAAATCACGGAAGACTAGAACTTGTCAAATGAAGAATTAAAAAAATTGTTGGGAAAAGTACATCAAGGTATTACTTCCTTTGAATATAATTCCACCCAGGTACCGTGTATAATTTTATCAGAACAACGATTTGATGAAATAATACAAAAGGTGGCGGGTAAACCAATATCTGTTGATACCAATCTGAATATTCTACAAGATGGGCTAGGCCATGTTTTTGTGGAGGTAACTCTGACTTTTTCAGATGGCGGAATTCATGAAAAGGTGTTGTTAAACGCAAAAAAATCCTTTGATTTTTTTGAATCCTTAGCAAAAACATCAATGCTTGCTTTGTCCTCTCCTAACTCACAATTAGGAAAGGAAAACATCTTTATGATTCAGTTGCCAAAGCCTGAAAAAGCAGCTAACGCTCTCAATGTTATTAAAAAAGCGTTAGAGTCCTGTACTAAAAATCAGACATTAAATTGAAAATTCAAACTTTTTAAAAAAGAATGCAGTTGCCGGGATTTGAACCCGGGTCACGAACTTGGCAAGCTCGAATAATAACCAAACTGTACTACAACTGCTCATTCGATAAAGTTAGATTTTCTCTATTAAAGCATATTGCTCTTTTCAACATTGTTTTTAATTAGAAAGTTTGTAGATGTCCTGTGGATGAAAAACTTAGGGAAATAATGTTCCAAAAAATTAATGATGCGCTTTCAAATGTGGATGAAATTCAAACTATTGTAAAGTCACTTGGTAAATCATCTTCAGAGAATACCACATTTTCTTATGGGATTGTTGTAGGACGACTCTACAACTCATTTTACTACCAATGCAGGCGAATTTTGAAGCGAAGTCCTACTGAACAGGAATTTTTGGAATTTCTAAGTATTCTGAAACAAAAAGAAAGCGAAATCCTTGAAAAACTAGAGTTTAACAAAAAGTGATTATTTTAAAGAAATAACAGTAATCCGCGGCGTTCCTGGCAATTTTACACAAGAATCTTTTAGTGACTTTTTTGCTAGTTCAAGATGTTCCTTTTTTACATGTATCTCCATAATACATTGACCACTTTTTACGCGTGCTGCCAAGCTTACGGCCTTTCCAAATGCCCTTCTCATTCCTTCCTGCAATCTATCTGCCCCAGCAGTCGCAATCATTTTATTTTCTCTAAGTAACACATGAGGGTAAATCCTCAATCTGGAAAAAAAGCCTGTTTCGCCTACAACCTTTTCAACAGGTTTGTTTGCCGCCAGTCTAGCTGATTCTATTGCCATGTGTGTGATCTGAAGTTTTTCGTTAAGCGATAATTGAACACAATAATCAAAATCTCCAGGCTTTCCACTTTGGAATTTTGCTATTTTAGATTGTGGCTTACCTTTGATGTATTGTTTCCTTGTATATGGCTGCCCATTTCCTCTTCTATAGTTTGCACCGTGCATTGTATCACTATTTATAACTACAATTTTCTGCCCATATTTTAACGGTAGTACGAATCCACTTTAATTCAAGTATTTTTTGAATATGAATCATGAATTTGATGTATGCTTATATTGAAAGCAAGGACTAATTTTTGCTACAATGGAATTGGAAGAAGCGCCTCAGGTGGAAGGAGATTTAGTAAAAGATCATACACTAATTTCTGTAAAGGATATGCAGCAAGCTTTAGAATTAAAAGGATATGGCGAAGTTACACAGAAAAAATTTTTCTTAAAACCCTTTGAATCACTTTATCTCTTGTTTACTGATAAACTCAAATTAAAAAAAGGGAAAAAAACCATTGATTTTGCCTCATTAATGAAAATCTGCAAAAAATATGATAAAAACATTCTAACGAAATTTCTGATTTACCGTGATTTGCGAAACAGAGGATACATTGTCAAGGATGGATTTGGTTTTGGCTCTGATTTTCGTGTATATGAGAGAGGCCATTTTGGAGAAAAGGGTGCAAAATATCTGATTTTTGGAATGAACGAAGGAACACAAGAAAAAATCATACACCTTCAAAAAAAGGTCGAGCAGATCACTCAGATGGGAAAAGAACCAACCATCGCTGTCATTGAACGAAGGGGTGAAGTAATTTATTACAAAATTTCACGAATTAATTTTTTGGAAAATAAAGAAAAGATCAATTTGCAAAGTTTCAAGTAATATCTATTGCCCACTGTGTATCATATTTGAGTAGATTATTTTTTTCAGCAAAATTAAAATCATAAACCTCGACGAACTTTGTTTTATTTTCCCATAATTTCTCAAAATCTTTAATTTTTGTTTCAACTCTAGATTTATCGTTCCATGAAGTAAAAACATCTACAGATTCAAAATTTCTATTCTGTGCATCAAATGTCTGATTAGATGTTCCAGAAAATGTTACTACGTCGTCATGTTCATCTAGAAATATACCAATTGTTTCTGTAAACGAACCCACAATCTCTTCAGAATTTGGAATTGCAATTTTAATTTCTAATTTATGGTTGTCTATAAGCTCCTTTAACATCCTGATCTTGCTATCTCGAATAAATGACCCCTTAAATCTAAAATTACTATGGTGGTTAGCAAACAATTTAGTCAAATAACTGAGGTCTGACGCACTGTATCTGTGACCGGAAATGATTCTCATTTTTGCTTTATTATTTGCAAAATTTTCAAAACCTAATGCAAGTGTAGTAAGACTTTTCACGGAAATATATTCTATACATCGGTCATATTCAATACAATGACTCAAACATGGAACAAATAATTCTGAAATAATGTCATCCCTATCAGAACGATATTCTTGTTTTAGAGAGAGATCTCGTAATCCCATTATTACCAAATACTAATTTTCTTATTTAAAGTAAAATTAGAGTAGACCAGTATCATTAATTCGCATTTCATATATATCCAAACAAAATTTTTAATCTCATGAACAAAGTTGTAAGTATAGCAGCAATTACTGGAATTATTCTTGTACTTGCGTTTGCTGTAAATCTTACACCTGCAGATAATCAAGCCACAGCAGAAATAACTCCTTTTCCATCACGGGAGAAGGTAATTTCCGTTACAGGAACTGCAACAGCATCAGTTGAACCAGATTTGTTGATCATGACATTTGGCGTTGAGACACAAGAGAAAACTGCAAAACAAGCACTTGAATCCAACTCTCAACTAATGAATGGTGTAGTTGAAGCAATCAAATCTACTGGAATTTCAGAAGATGAACTAAGTACCACCAGACTGAACATTTTTCCAGTTTACGACAGCTATCGTGATAAGATAACAGGAAAGTATACTCAAGAATTGATTGGATATAGAGTAACAAACACTATAACGGTGGAGACAAATAATTTGGATTCCGCAGCTGACGTGATAGATGGTGCAGTAGAAGCAGGAGTTAACCGCGTTGACTCTGTTTACTTTACTCTCTCCCCGGCAAAAGAACTTGATGTAAAGGATCAACTAATCGCTAAAGCAGTTCTAAACGCAAAGGCAAAGGCAGAAAATGCATTATCACCACTAAACCACAAAATTATTGGTGTCAAGGCAATATCCTTGTCTGAATTTGGAATGCCACCTCCAATGCCAATGTTCCGCGCAGATTTTGCTATAGCTGAAGCAGCCTTAGCACCAACACCAGTATTTTCATCTGAGCAAGATGTTACAACAACTGCAAGTGTAATATTCCTAATTGGAAGCAACTAACCTCTTTTTTTATTTTTGAATTCAAAATTAGGTGCTCCCGTCGGGATTTGAACCCGAGATCACTGCCTTGAGAGGGCAGTATGCTTAGCCGAACTACACCACAGGAGCTCGGTAAAAACCATCACAAATCGCAATTTAAAGCAACCACCAGATTACTTTAATCGATATGCCCCAATTTTTACCAATAAGGGAGCTCTCAGAATTCAGTAATTTCTCACCTTATTCAATAATGATTTAACATTCAACAATTACACTCCCAGAGGAATCCACACTTGGTACAACAGACTCCATTCTGGTTGTAACAAATGGTGTCACATTTGCAAACAAAACATTTCGAAGATTTCATGAAATATTTAGGCATCAATAATTATTTGAGAATATTTGTAGACTAATTTCCTGCATGAAAAATCTCATTAATTAAAAATTAACTTATACGAACGGTTTGTCTCCTTCAACCGGATCTTCGATTTCTGTTTCCTCACCATCAATGATTCGTTGGAAAACTTCAAGTGAAGAGTGTTTATGCAAAAACTCATTATTGTTTCCACATCGATACGAAAAGGTACATCTTGGGCAACCAGACTCGTTTTTGCAAGGGCATTCTTTTACGATATACATACTGCGTTCTAGTGCACGCTCAAATCTGTCATAAAGTGCTTTGCTCGCACCATTTCCACCTATGGCTCCATCGTAAACAAAAATCAAACCTGATGTGCCAAGCGATATTCCTCCCAAGTCTTGTGATACTCCACCAGTGATCATATTGCTTCCCTCAATTACAACATGCTCTGTTGCGTGATAACCACTTGCCTCTACATATTCCCCATCTTCAGATTTTTTAATTTCATTGAGGGGTCGTGGCGCATGAAAAACGATTCCTTTTGTAATGAAGTCATATTCTAGTGGTTTTTCAAGAACAACCCTTTTTCCTTGAGTCACTTCTTGACCCAGCTCTATGTTGACATAACCATAAACTGTTTTCTGAATGTGCAATTTACAAAACGTAATCTCAATACCAAACGCCTTTCTTTTCTCATAAACCATTTCTATGGTGGGCCACTCAGTAGTAAGCGCTTTGGTATAGTAAGGATAGTCTCTTGCAATTCGTTGTAATTTTGCGTAATTTTTTTCAGGATAATCGAACTCGATTACCTTGTATCTTGTTCCAGCGAGAAAGTAAATTGCATCTTTGTGAAGTTCTTCTAGAGCAATTGGAAGAACTCTGTCCCCCACCTTTCTTCCATCAAGAAATATATCAATTGACTTCCCTATCCCTCTAATAGAATAATTCTCCAACATTGATTTTATTTTGTCATAATTTGGAACATACCTGTTCTTCTGTAGAATGAGGAAACCATTCTTAACATGTCGTTCGATCACTTGATGATGTTCCTTCAGCTCATGTTTTGAGATTGGTCTATCGCACGCCATAGCTAAAACATGAAATTCTTCCACAAACGGATTTTTTGGATCAATGTATGTGTGTTCAACATCATCAAAGTAATCATCCGGGTGATTCTTGTAGTATTGTGATATTGGGTCATTTCCAAGGGCCAAAAACGCATATCCCCTCTGACCCTTTCTTGCTGCCCTACCAATTCTTTGAATTAGTCTATTAACCGGTATGGTGGCAGAAATTACCCCATCCACATTTCCAACATCTATGCCTAATTCAAGGGTAGGAGTACAAGAAATTGCTTGAAGTACACCTTGCTTGAAATCTCGTTCAACAGCCTTCCTATAATTTGCCATCAAACCTGCACGATGCACTTTGATATTCACCTTGAGCCGTTTGGCCTGCATTGCTAAAAGCTCGGAATTAAGATGAGAGTTACTAAAAACCATTGTTTTGTGTTTTTTTTCTGTTAGCTTCTTTGTCAAATCCACCATCAAAGCTCTTTGGGTTCTCAGTGATGGAAAAAGCATTATGAACTCTGTTTCGCTCTTGCTTCCAGAGCCATGAATTAATTTCATTTTTTCTCCGAACAGCTTTTCACAAAACTCTACTGCGTTATCAAGAGTTGCAGAAGCTGCAACAAATTGAATCTTATTTGATAGCCTCTTCAATCTTTTTATGATATAGTGTACGTTAGATCCAAATATTCCAGAGTATACATGAGCTTCGTCAGCCACCAAAAATTTTACTGAATTCAATAGAGATGCAAATTTTGTATGATACATCATGTGATAGTGCAGAATATCAAAATTTGTTACGACAATATGTGGCGGCGCTTCCAAAATTTCAGTCCGCTCTGCTTGTTTAGTATCACCATCAAACACTGATACCTTGATATCCATTTTTTCGGCAAACGCGACTATTTTGGGATACTGATCTCTTGCCAATGATTTTGTGGGATATACAAATAGCGCAGAAATTTTTCCAGACAAGTTTTCATTTTTAATTTTTTGTATTATGGGAATTAGAAAGGCTTCTGTTTTGCCTGATGCTGTAGGTGCTTCAATAACTACATTTTTTCCATAAAAAATTTCTTTTATTGCATCTTCTTGAAATTTGTAAAACTTGTTAATTCCAATTTCA
>JACZSC010000119.1 GCA_022574415.1 Nitrososphaerota archaeon
TTGAATTTTTGAGATAGAATCCAATGTGAAAATTTATAGTAAATTACACCAATCATTATTAAACCAACGATCAGAATTGCAAAAGCGATCTGAAGCGATTCTGAAGAAGCAATTAGCTGGGAAACCGACTCAAACTCTCCTATTGGTACATTGTCCGGTTCTTCAGCCACGTCTAATCATCATTCCTATGGTTTAATTGAAGAAATTCTAAGGAAAGCCTACATAGTCAAATCTAATTGTTGGTTTATAGTAGAAATTTTTACAAAATTTAAGCAAACCAGATCCGTGTGTGGCTCACCAAACTAGACACATTAACCTTTAACAATGCTAAGTGACTATTTTATAAAATGACCTTACAAGAATCTGTTTGGAGTGAAACCGAATCTCCACGAATTCAATCTTATACTTTAACTAATTTACGTAATATTCCCCAAATTCAGAAACTTTCTGAAGAACAACAGTTTGAGATGGAAGTAGTTGCAAATGTACTTCCATTTAAGGCCAATAACTATGTCATAGAACAACTCATTGATTGGAATAACATTCCAAACGATCCAATATTTGTTCTGACGTTTCCCCAAAAGGAAATGTTGCTTCCACCTCATTACGAACAGATGGCATCCGCTCTTAAGAGTGGCACAGATAAAAAAGCGATTCAAGAACTTGCGAATGAAATTCGCCTTCAATTAAATCCTCATCCAGCAGGCCAACTTGAACTTAATATACCAACACTCAAAGACGGAACTAAACTTTATGGTATGCAACACAAGTATAACGAAACCTGTCTTTTCTTTCCAAGTCAAAGTCAGACATGTCACGCATACTGTACTTTCTGTTTTAGATGGCCACAGTTTGTTGGTATGGATGAAATAAAATTCGCCACGAATGAAGTAGAACAATTGGTACAATATATCAGAGAACACCAAGAAATTTCAGATGTCTTGTTTACCGGCGGTGATCCAATGATCATGAAAGCAAAAATGTTTAGAACTTACATTGACGTCTTGTTAGAAGCTGATCTTCCGAATCTCAAAACTATTAGAATAGGCACCAAGGCCTTGGCATATTGGCCATACAAATTTCTTACAGATGATGATGCTGACGAGACTTTAGCAATCTTCGAAGAAGTTACTAACAAAGGACTGCATCTGGCATTCATGGCTCATTTCAATCACCACAAAGAACTTTCTACTGGAGCAGTAAAAGCCGCAATAAAACGCATACGAAAAACAGGTTCTGAAATCAGAACACAGTCCCCACTTCTGGCTCACATCAACGACGATGCTGATATGTGGGCTGAGATGTGGAGGCAGCAAGTCCAACTGGGCTGTATTCCATATTACATGTTTGTTGTAAGGGATACAGGAGCACAACATTACTTTGGAATTCCTCTAGTGAAAGCCCATGAGATATTTAGTAATGCCTACAAACAGGTTAGTGGCCTTGGAAGAACCGTTACTGGACCAAGCATGTCTGCAACACCAGGTAAGGTTTTAGTCGATGGAGTCGCCACGATTAATGGGAAAAAAATCATCGTGCTGAAACTTTTACAAGGAAGAAATCCAGACTGGGTATCAAAACCATTCTTTGCTGAATTTGATGAAAATGCCATTTGGCTTGATGATCTAAAACCTGCTTTTGAGAAAAAATTCTTCTTTGAAGATGAATTGGAACAGAAATACTCTGGAGCAAGAAAATTAGAAAAATCTTCTTAATTTTTTTTCCTCTTGCTTTTCTTACTACCTGAAAACTTTTTTCTTAACACAAGTGAGAAAATAGCTCCTGCAGGTATTCCAATTATAGTTCCTAGACTAACATATGGTGCTATAAAAAAATCGCCAATCCAAACTCCACCATCTGTTGTTAATTCCATAAAAGTTCTTGGGCGCATCAATATAGAAATTGTCTTGGAATCAGTCTCTTCCTGTCCAATATCATCCAAATAACTCACTATGACTTGAAATGGAATTTTATATTCCATATTAATTTCTTGAGACGGAGTAATAATTCTAGCTGTCACAGATATTGGTACATTTTGTTGAATTGAGGAAAATGTATGTAGTGTTTCTCCTCGAAAATCAACATCAGGGGGAGGAATTATTTCTAACCTCACATCATTAATATCAATATCTTCAGAAATTATTTCAACTGTAAATGGAAATTCTGCATTTGTAAAAAGTGATTCTGGGGTTATTGTATGAATGGTAACTTTAGGTTGCTCTTTAATTAAAATTTGAACTGCAATGTTTGTTTGGGTGGCAGGCCGCGGTTCTTCATTATTTACAAGTAATACTTGCGAATATTCTAAATTTAGAAAATGAGAGCCCGGTGAAGCATCTGCAGCTATCTTGAAATCAACAGTTTCGCCATAGGAACCTCCAGCTGAAATCTTATCAATTCGAATTTCATTTTTTTTAATTGGCACAATAGTATTGCTAGAACCAAAAACAAAAACCACATCTTGTTTATCCTCCCAACCATTATTTTCTACTAGAAAAGAAATTGATATAGTTCTATCAATTACTGCTTTAGATGGATAAGTTATCTCAATATCCATACCCCCCTCCATTGTTTGATTTATTGTCTCAGCTTCAGCATTCGAAATCAAAACTAAAAGTATCAAAAATATTGGTAAAATTCTTAGAAATTTCAATCCAATTCACCTTCTCTATGAAATTAGGACTTTTCTATGTTATCAAAAATAAAATTTGTATTATGAATCATAAATTGAAAATCACGCCTAAGTTGTAAATTAATAAATACCACTAAGTAAGAACCTGTAAATTCGTGATATTATGGTTAGACAAACAGCCACCGCTAAAGATTTGTGTCCTCGCTGTGCGAAAGGTAAACTGCTCACTGATAATGAATCTGGTGAGATGTTTTGTTCCAGATGTGGCTTTGTCGTATCGGAGAAACTCCAAGAATCTGGACCTGAATGGAGATCATTCACTCAAGATGAACATGGAGATAGAGCAAGAGCAGGAGCACCAACATCGCTAACAATGCATGATATGGGTCTTGCTACAATTA
>JACZSC010000120.1 GCA_022574415.1 Nitrososphaerota archaeon
CCCGTTTGCAACAGCATTGACTCCATCAGTAGTACTTTGGGTTAGAATAATTTCTTCTGATTGGCATTTTACTAAATCAGCTATAATTTTCCGTGTTTGTCTAAGTTTGTCTGTCACAAATAGTTCTGAACCAATTGAATCAGGTCCTATGGAACAGTAAGAAACCAGGAAATCGGTCATCGCCTTAATGCTTTCTAATGGCATTAATGAAACCGATGCGTTGTTAAGGTAAATTTTACCACCAGTGGGAAAATCATTAGAAATGTCTTCATTTTCTACGTCCATTATTATATCAGCTAGGGTGTTCTTCTGTGTTGGATAAAAATCCTGATCAGCGAACTATTCAAGTTAATGAAGCAGAAAAGTACTTGGGGCAAAATACATTAAGTTCAATTCTTTGTAAAGAACCGTTCGTTAAGGCTGCTTTTCTTTCTGAACTGATTAAACAAATTGAAATACCTATAGTCTACATAGATTTTGATTTGTTGTATACTGGCTATTGTAAGGCTGGTATCATAGAAAAAAAAGAAAATATTTCTCTCTTTTCACCAATTAAAGATGATTGGAATCAAATCCTCAAGAAAGTTTTATTGATGATTTCAAATAAAAAATATGTTGTGATTATTGATTCCTTAAATGGTCTTTACAATTTATTGGATGGAAAAGACATAGGTAGACTTGTCAATGCTTACATCATGTTACTTGCGTTTATTGCAAGGGAGTCAAATTCTACTGTCTTGTTTGCAAGCGTTGGCAGGAAAAAGAAGCAGGAAGGCTGGGTCTTATCTCCCACAGGTAGACATGTTCTTGATTCTAATTTGATAACAAAGTTGTCCGTAGAACGACATAATTCTGAGTTACAGTTGAATGTTATTCAAGAAAATGCATCTGAGACTAGCTAGAAAGCGATCAAAATTCAAATAGTGATATAAAATTCGCTAACGCCGTTATAATCCGTTCATTTTGGGTAAGTTATATTAAGATCAAAAGACATTTGAATTACAATGCCAGTAGCAATATTACCAGACATCAGTGAACAAATGTGTATTGGATGCGCACTATGCGTTGAAATTTGTACCACTTTAGGACCTGATGTACTCAGAGTAAAGCCTGTTGAAGGCTGGAAGAGGGGTAAAGCATTTGTCTTTTATCCAGAAAGATGCATCGCAGACGGAGCATGCATTGGAGTTTGCCCAACAAAAGCAATCTTTTGGATGAGACCAATGGACTTTACAGTTGGACAACCAGTTCCCCTATACAAGAACTCAGTCTTCGTAAAAGGTTGGACTGAACTAATCGACTAAAAAACGGTTCAATCATTTTTAATTTATTTTTAAAAATCTCTAGTGGGAAGTAAGTTTTTTAGATTTAATAATGAATCTCCAGCAACTTAACTTTTTTCCTAGCTGATTTTTATCATAATTATCAAGCATGTCGTATGTAATTTTGAAACCTTTTCCAACCATGGTATCATCCTTGGAATAATTATTTTTGTCAGTAACAGTATCAGGCAAGTTCTTAATTCGTTTTGTTTTAAATTCGTGAAGGCGAAATTTTTTACCATTTTCTAATTTTATAATTGTGTCATCACTCAACCCTTGAATAGAAAAGTCTTCAAAAAATCGTATAAAGCCATCTTTCTTTAATTCTATTTCAACATCATACGTTACCTTGTGTCCATAAATGAGAATTTCTTTACCACTGATTTTTACGTCATCCTCTATATTGAGTATCAGGATGGTGTGTGCATCAAGTGAAACAGTGTTTGCGGCATTTTCAATAATTATTTTTCCTTTTGGTGCAAACAGTTTTGTTCTGTGCTCCTTGACTGTGTATAGACCAACTTTGCCTGATGGATCTTGTACATGATCCTTTTTTCCAAAAACATTTCCAACTACAATGTCTCCGGTATCTGTTGTTATCTGTGCTCCATTTTCTATTTTGTATTTATTTACTAGTGGATTGACAAATTTGAAGTCACCTTTTGTGAGTCTGATAATTGTTTGATGATCCTTACTCCATGATGGACTTGTGATGTTTCCTTGCATTATTATTGGTCCATCATATGTTAGGTTACCAGCCTTGTAGTTTCCTTTAATTGAAAGAGCGCCATTGGCCTTTCTTTCAAATTCAAGTTCACCAAGTGTTTTAGAACCAAATAGTCTAGTTCCTGTAGCGTCGGCTCTGTTTAAAGCTCTAACCCATTCCTCAGCAACCCTCATGTCTTTAGAAAGATTCTCTGCTAGGATCTTGTTTCTTCTAATTTCCTCATCGACGTCTTCATAGATTACCTTTGATTTTTTTAGTCGTTCCTCGGGAGAATCAGGATATTTTTTTCCTAACTTTAGATCTTCATATGCTTGTTTAATTTTCATGAATTGTTCTTCTTCTCCTCCTCTGTCGGAGTGATGTTGGAGTGCTAATCTTCTGAATGCCTCACGAATTTCTCGTCGGGATGCACTGTCCTGAATTCCTAAGATTTGGTAATTGTTTTGAATAATTTTTCTACTTATCATTCTAGATTAATTTATGAATCAAAGTTATACTTACTAGTTTCTTTTAATTAGAATACGGTTAAAATGATCAAGGATAGAGTTGAGGCTGGCCAGCTTTTAGGTGATAATCTCATCAAGTGTAATCTCGAAAATCCTGTTGTTCTAGCTATTCCTCGCGGTGGAGTTATACTAGGACATGAAATTGCTAAAAAACTTGGATGTGAGTTGGATGTTGTAATTTCAAAAAAGATTACTCCGCCTGAAAATCCAGAATATGCAATTGGTGCAATTACACATGATGGAACTTTATACAAAAGTGACTATTGGGATAATTATTCTAGTGATGAGAACTTTGCAGATGAATTGACAAGAAAGAAGCAGGAGGTAAAAAGACGATTAGAAGAATATCGAAAAACAACTGAATATGATTTAGAAGGTAAAACCATAGTTCTAGTTGATGATGGAATTGCTACTGGTTCAACAGTTTTTGCTATACTAAATTGGTTATCTAAACAAAGGACG
>JACZSC010000121.1 GCA_022574415.1 Nitrososphaerota archaeon
ATAAAAGAAGAATCTGTGGCCATCGTAGGACATACAGAATTACAAAGACCACATTTTATGCAGTTTGCAAATTGAATGTATTTTTCAACCTCTTGAGGAGTTTGTAGAAACTCTTTGGTTGATATGGTTTCTGAATCCTCACTGATGATATATGGTTTTAGTTTTTTGTGCGTTTTGAATAATCTATCGAAACCAACAACCAAATCTCTAATGATTGGAAAATTATTCATTGGTTCTACTGTAATAACACTAGAATCCAATTCGCTTATTTTCGTAAAACAAGCTAGTCGTGGTCTGCCATTAATGATCATGCCACATGAACCACAAGATGCTTGTCTACAAGAGTATCTAACTGCAATTGAATGATCAAGGTGTTTTTTTACGTCTAAAATTGTATCAAGAACTGTAGTCCATTTTTCGTATGGTATTTGATATTCTATGAATTTCTTTTTATCATCTGTTTTTGGATTAAATTTTAATATTCTGAGCGTAAGTATCTTTCCTGAAGAGATTACAGATGAGGTTTTTTCTTCTGCAAGAGTTGGTGCTAAGGCCATCTAAAACATCCCCATACTTGTCATAAATATTGTTCTAGAGCCATATGCAATAACAGTTACCATTGCTGCAACACAACCATATGACACTGCTTTTTCATAAGAATGTCCTTGTTTGAGTTCTAATAAAATGACTCTGAGGCCATTGAATCCATGTATAGATAGTAAAATTAAGATGATTTCAAGCAGTCCGGCATATGGTAGGAATTGGTAGTTTGCGATTACACTCTGATAGCTCAATGATTCTGCAAAGTTTTGTGTAAGTCTAAACAAGATGTGAACAGCTACAAGTGCAACTGCCGCTAGAGCAGTTCCATAATGAATTTTCATAATTATACTTTCTCGCATTTTATTCACCAAACATTACGGCTAAGCCGTACATCATTGCTATTGCGGCAAGAACTATTGCAGAATATATCATAATTTTGTGTCTATAGTTCTGTGATTGAGAAATATACGGATAGTCTGGTCTTGTTGGTCTTCCAACGCCAATACCTCCATGTCCTAGCATTACACGAATACCGTTAACCGTATGGAAAACGCACATTCCTATAACAATTGTAAGTATAATATGACCTTCAATTGTTTGGGTAAGATCTAGAACTTCTTGCCATCCAACACTTCCTTTCAAAATCATGCTTGTTTCATAAATGTGGGCAATAAAATATGCAAGAAGGCCAAGTCCAGTAAGTCTCATTAGCCAATACGCAACTCTTTCAATCCCGTATCTTGTAGGATTTGCCATTCCTTTGATTCCTTCTTTATTTTCGTCTGATCTTTCCATCTAATACTTCCTCTCCACTGGTTTGTAATTAGTTATAGTGACTGGATGAGTTTTCATTATTGGTTCTTTTGGATCATAATATGCAAGTGTATGGTGTAAGAAATTTTTATCATCTCTCTTTGGAAAATCTGTTCTAGCATGAGCTCCCCGTGATTCTTTTCTGTTGATTGCTCCTATCAAGACAATTTCAATAACTCGGAACATAGAGTCTAGCTCCATTACGTTTGTAAAGTTTGTATTGTATTCCTTTGCTTTATCATCAACGTGTTTCCAAGTTTGTTCTTTTAGTGATCGAATTTTCTTCAATCCTTCAACTAAACCTTCTTCATCTCTGTAGACATGAGCTTTTTCATCCATTATGTCAGTAAGTTCTTGTTTTATTTCGTATGGATTGACACTTCCTTTTCCACGAAATATTCCATCATAGATTCTTTTTTCCTCAGCTTCAACACGAAACTCAGGCCAAGGTTCAGATGTAGTTCCTTTTTCAATGTAATCAACAGCTAGTGATCCTGTAATTTTTCCCCATACAAAACACTCAGAAGTAGAATTTGCTCCGAGTCTGTTTGATCCATGAGCGCTATTACATGCAGCTTCGCCGGCTGCCCAGACTCCTTGTAATTCTGTTGCTCCATCAATGTTGGTATGAATTCCCCCCATCATGTAATGACAAACAGGTCTAACGGCCAAAACTTCTTGAGCAGGATCAATTCCGGAAAATTTTATGGAAATCTCTCTAATTCCACCCAGTTTTTCCTTAATTTTTTCGTCTCCGATGTGTCGCATATCCAGTTTGAGGCAATCTATGCCTGTTTCGTGCTTAAATCCTCTGCCTTCACGAATCTCGGTGATCATTGCTCTTGAAACAATATCTCGAGGAGCAAGCTCCATTTTTTTTGCTGCATAGTTTTTCATGAATCTTTCTCCTTTGTTGTTTAGAAGGTATCCACCTTCTCCCCTTGCACCCTCTGTAATCAAAATTCCAGATGGTAAAATTCCGGTTGGATGAAATTGAACAAATTCCATGTCTTTTAGTGCCAGGCCGGCCCTGTATGCCATATCAAGACCATCAGGAGTTGATGAAAGAGCATATGTTGAATAGCTATAGATTCTTCCAGCACCACCTGTTGCAATTATCAAAGCTTTTGCTTTGATTGCATAGAAAGTACCTGAAGATAGTTCTATTGCTGTAAGTCCCCTAACTCTTTCGCCATCATGTACAATTGAAGTTACATACCATTCGTTAAGAAATTCTATATTGTCAAATTTTTGGCAAGTATCATACAATGTTTGCATTTCATAGAAACCAACTTTATCCGCAGCATAAGTGGCTCTTGGGAAACTGTATCCTCCAAACCATCTTTGATCAATTTGTCCATTTTCTCTTCTTGACCAAGGCATTCCCCATTTTTCTAATTGAAATATTTCATTTGGCATCTCACGACAAAGACGTTCAGCTACATCTTGATCTGCTAAAAAGTCACTTCCTTTAATGGTATCATAAATATGAGACTCTAATGTATCACCTTCGTCTTCAAAAATAACTGCAGCAGTTCCGCCTTCTGCAGAAACAGAATGGGAACGCATT
The DNA here is from genome assembly GCA_022574415.1 of Nitrososphaerota archaeon. Classification (GTDB taxonomy): domain Archaea; phylum Thermoproteota; class Nitrososphaeria; order Nitrososphaerales; family Nitrosopumilaceae; genus DRGT01. The sequence continues at coordinate 2,927 of JACZSC010000121.1, forward strand.
ACCTGTACTTTAGAAATTACTCCGATCTTAATCTTGGAACTTTTTTTTGTGGCTTCAATTGC
>JACZSC010000122.1 GCA_022574415.1 Nitrososphaerota archaeon
AAGATAAGAAAAAAACAGATTTCGGAAGAATAATCTTTCATGTTGATGATGTAGACGAGTTTTATGATCTCTTGAAAAATGATGATTATATTTCAAATTTAGCTGTATTTGAAAATAAGCCAAATGATGCTACTTGGGGCGAACGTTTTTTCCATATTCGAGATCCTGACAAATATCAACTTTCTTTTGCAATGCCCCTAGACATTAACGAAAGAAACTAACAATTCGTATCAAATGTTAACGGAAGCCAACAAGACACGAGGTATATTGAAAACAGCCAATGAATAAGTGAATCGCACTATTCAAAGCACATGTTAGCTTCCGTGTTTCAAATAGCTATTTCGGAGATAAAAAGACTAGGCAATAGTTCGTATCAAATGTTAGTTTAGAATAAAAAGGAAAAGGAGAGATTAACGTCTCTTTCTTGCTATGCAGCACTTTTTGCAGCCATTTCAGCAATCTTTCGTTCTTCATCAATTCCTATAATGATGATGTCATCGTCTAGTAACTTTTCGCTTAATCTAGTCTTTGTTCAATATTAGCTGAGAGCTTTCAATAAAGGATCCAATTTTAGGACCCACTGTTTTGTGTTAACAGAAGAGCTTGAGTTGAGATTTCCCTCGTATAATACAAAGTTAATTCTCTGAACTTTCTTCTTGTTCTGCAGGAGAAGTCTCTTCAGAATAGGTTTTTTCTTTAGATTGACATCAAGTCCCAATTTTTTCAAATGATCCAAAATTGTTTTTCTGTAGTCTTTTCCTTTTTGCGGAATCGTCAAAGGAATAATCTCATGCGAAATCTTATTTCTTGTATATTTTGATACTAGGAGACCCTGATGAGATCTAATTTGTGCACCAACACATTTTAGTATGAACTTGCCAGCCGTTTCCTTAGAAAAAAATTCGAAAGTTTTCTCATTTACTTTGACTGTTTTCCTGAACGATTCAAGCATGGATCCAAGCTTAAAATACCTCCCAGTATGATAGACTAGAGGTTTTCTTGCTTTGTTGTATCTGATAGAGACTGCCTTTCCAACTACCATAGTGTGATCGCCAACCTTTTTTGTCATAACCAGTTTGCATTCTACGTTTACAACACAGCCAGCAATCATGGGGGGCTTGATGTATCTTGATTTGTAAAACCTAAAGGAACCCTTCACGTTGAGCTTGTCGAGATCTTTTCTTGAATACCCACCAGCAATATTCACAAGTGATGCTTGATCATCAGTTGATATGTTTACTCCAAACTCTTTTGTCTCCTTGATGTTTTTTAGCGTAGTAGCAGTAGGGTGTATGAATACCGCTATCATTAAGGGCTCAAATGAAACCTGCATTGTCCACTCAGCTGCCATGACATTTTGACCAACTGAGCCGCTCGAAGTTATCAGACCGACTCCTGTCACGAAATGTCTTTGGGCTGCCTTGGCAATCTTTCTATCCAACTAAAATCATGCAATATTAGACCAAGATGATAATCTTTCGAATCTTTTTATTTCCGCACCCATAGCGGTGCCTTTTTTGGTTCCAGAAGGATAGCTCATTAACAGTTCGTATCAAATGTTAATGAAAAGAAAAATAAAAAAATTTAAGATTGATTCCAAGAAGGAAACCCACCTTCTAAAGTTACTGCATCAAATCCTTCCTTGTTTAATTCATCTGCCGCAATACTTCCTCGGTATCCAGTACCACAATAGGTACAAATTTTCTTCCCTCTCATCTCCTCTATCTGTTTCTTCTTGGCGTTTCTAATGGTTAAACCCAATGGCATGTGAATCGAACCTTCAATCTTTCCACCTTCTAGCTCATCAGCTTCTCGAACATCGATTATTACGAATTCATCTTTTTTTGCTCTAAGATCATTTCCAGATATTTTTTCAGGCATACCTTTGGAATTCTCTTTGCTAATTTAATTTGAATGATTAAGTCAAAAATGAATAACTAATTCCCAATTGTGTGTGGTTTTTTAATTAGAAAGGTCATTGATAATTATTCATAGCCGAAACCCAAGTAAGTATTGGTTTAGTCATTGGTATATTTGACATATGGGCTGTATGGTTGTGAATAATTGGTAGGTATAGGGTTATTTGATAAGGCGTAACCCGAATATCTACTAACATAATGTTATAGTGCGTAACCGTTTGGAAGCAAGTGTTACGGCTTTAGTTGTCCTAATGTTCATGCACACAATCTAAGGTATTGATTGGGTGATGTAGGTGGTTTTATGATTATTGCTTCAAGGCTATGCATACTATCTGTTTTTTGAAAAAATCAAAACAGGAAGACCTATGATTGTGTGCGTAACCTTGGATTGTGAACAGTTCGTATCAAATGTTAATGCCTAGATGTCTAGTAACTTCAGACCTTTGCACCTGTTTCGAAGTGTAACCTCAGTTACACCAGCTGCCTGAGCTATAATCCTCTGCGAGCAGTTCATTCCCATCCTATTGTTTGAAATATACAGAGCCGATGCTGCCAGTCCCATTGGATCTTTTCCAGCTGAAATTTCATTTTGTTTGGCTTTTTTGAGAATCTTTACTGCATAGCGTTTTGTTTTTTCAGAAAGTCCTGCCTTGCTGGCAATTCTAGCAATACACTGTACTGAATCCACCACTGGTATCTTAAGACCTAATTCCTTTACCAACATCCTATAGGAGAGAGCCAGATCTTTTCTTTTAATGTTAATTGCTGCTGTAATATCGTTCAAAGTTCTTGGAGTCTCTGTGTCACGGCAAGCCGCATACAATGATGCTGCTATTACTGCTGTGATGGATCTGCCCCTTACTAGTTTTTTATCCAATGCTTTTCTGTAAATGTATGCGGCCTTTTCTATTACAGCATCAGATAAGGCAAGCTTGTCCTTCATTTTGCCAAGCTCGGTAAAAGCACTTATCAAGTTTTTTTCACCAGAATAATTAACCGGGCTTCTATTATCCCATATTCTTAGACGCTTGAGAGTCTTTTTCATAGAATA
>JACZSC010000031.1 GCA_022574415.1 Nitrososphaerota archaeon
AAGAAAAACTCTTCAGAATATTATTAGGCAGTTTGGAAAAAATATCAAGTCAAACAAAAGACTAGATGATCTAGATGGAGATGAAATAATAAAAATTGCAAAACAAATTATCAACTGAATCATACAAACCAGCAGAGGATACCTTCTTTTTAGAGGATCATATGAAAAATGAACGGGGTAATTGCGCTTTAGATATTGGTAGTGGTTCAGGTTACCTAACTAGAGTTTTGTCAAAATCTTTTTCTATTGTAGTTGGAACTGATGTGAACTTTGATGCTTTAAAGACACAATTAAACAAAACAACAAATCTTGTGTGTTGTAATGCGTCAGATGCCCTGCTGATGAAATTTGATCTCATTGTATGTAATATGCCATATTTAGCATCAGACGAAATTTTGGATATTGCAACAGATGGTGGACCAGAAGGCGTTGTCATTCCTATGAAAATTATTATCTCAGCAAAAAACTGCCTAAAACCAGGTGGAAAATTCCTTTTTGTAACATCCTCTCTTTCTAATTATAAAAAAATTGTTGAAAAAACAAAGAAGCTGGGTCTTGAGGTAGAAATTTTGGACAAGAAAAAATTATTTTTTGAAGAACTGATTTTGGTACAAGCTAACAACTCTATTTGAGAATCACACAAATAAAAATGCCTTTGCCAGAAATCACTTTGGCTTTGTGATTTAATCTCTTTGGAATAAACACTGTTGATGGTGAACTTACTTTGTAAACTTCATCATCAAGCTGAATTTCGTATATTAATTTGCCCTTTTCTGATAAAATGAGATTAATTTCATCATGGTTATGTTTGTGGAGCTTACTGTACTCGGGAATTTTTTTTCCAAATGAATTTACAAAATGAACGGCAATGTGTGTTCTAGAATATGGAAATCGTTTTTTATTTAACATAGATAGACGCTTAATTGGTGCCTTGGTATGAAATGGTATCTTTGAGAGTGGCTCATTAACTCCTTTTTTGATATATTTTCTATAGCGCTTCATAAACTAGGCTCTTTTCTTTAACTTAAAAAATATCTGTTGACTAAATAGAGTATAATGCAACAAGATAGAACTTCTGAATGGTTTGTCCCAAAATTTGGCTCACGGAACTTTAGGATTTCTATAGGAATTCTGTTTTTACCATATACCAGTATTATAATTTCTTTCACAGCATGGGGCTCACTTTCTGGACCTTTTTCTCTAGAAAGGCTTGGAGCAATCTGTTTGCTTTATTTTTTAGCTCTTGGGGTTTCTGCTCACTGCCTTGATGCTGTTGGTGGAAAAACAAAACCTTGGGGAATTTTACCACGGAAAAAGGTAGGCGCCATCGGTCTAATTGCTCTTGGTCTAGCTTGCTCAATTGGATTGTACTATGCTTTTTTGGATTCACCTCTTTTGATTCCAATTGGAATCGCCGAAGTTTTTTTACTGTTTGCATATAATTTAGAACTATTTGGTGGGAAATTCCATAACAACACTTCAGTTTTAATCTCATGGGCCATACTACCAATATTTGCCGGGTCTGCAATTCAGACAAACTCAATATCATTGGAGGCAATTCTTCTTTGTGTACTATCAATATTTCTAACATACATTCTGATATCTACCTCACGAAAATACAAAGAGCTAAAGCAAAGTTTAGCAGATTCTTCCCTAACATGCAAAAAAGAGCTAATTCTGAAAACAATTAGTTTTGGGACAGTTATAGGAACCGTAATCTTTTTTTTGCTGCGAATTTTTCCGAATTAAATATATTGGATTGATATGTTGCTATATTACTGTAAGGGGCAACATGCTAAAATCCAGAACGATAAACTCCCGTTCGAACGGCATTTGCCATTCTTCCCTTACAGTGCTATTTCATTCAGCTTTAACGCCTACTAAAATCACTGAAGAATTCCAAGAGAAAGATTGCTGTTCTACCTTTAGGCTATGGTTTTTCATAATTTTTTCATAATTATGTAACCATTTGGATGAGCGAATTAGTTTTGGAAGATCAGAAAAAGCTTTCTTCCAACTTGGAATAAAATATCCAACTAACTTTAACATGATAAAAATCATGTCCCAAGCAATTCTACCCGGATGGTTTTTTGGATATGTAAAATCATGAAAAATAATTTTACCACCAGGATTAAGGTGATCAATACAAACTTTGACAAGAATTTCAGGATCACAATATTTTGCCAAATAAGAAGATGTAATACAATCAAATTTCTCTTTCAAGTTTAGCTTTTCTGCATCCTGTTGCAAAAATATAATATTATGGTAGGATTTTGAATTCTTCTTTGCTACATCAAGATAACCTTCTGTAATGTCGATACCAACAATTTTACTATTGGGAAATTTTCTTGCGATTTCCCTTGTAAGAATGCCTGTCCCACATGCAAGATCCAAAAAAGAATCTCCATCAGTGATTCGACGAATAATCTCCTTTTTCCAGTATTTGTCCTTTCCAAAGGTAGACCTAGAAACTACTTTATCGTAGGATTCTGCTGTTTCATCAAAAAATTTAGGGACGAGATCTTTTGGTGATTCTACTGGCAACACTTTATGTGCTTCTTCAAGTCTTAAAACCATTTTTGAAGAAATTAGTAAACAAAAAAAACTTGCAAATCACTAACATGTAAAATGTTCAATAAAATAGGCAGCAAATACCATAGTATGTTTTTTTGTTTGATATGATCTGAAGACATCAGATTCTCAAAATTAACTTAGCTATTGTAGAGAATTACCATGGCCGCAACAAGTCCAATTACTAGAGGAAGAAAGTAGGGAGGAACTTTTTTCGGTTTACTTGTAGAAAAAATAGAACCCTTTCCATCATCTGGATACATATTCTAATATGCATTTCATTCCATTTAATTCTGATGTAAAAAATCAGGTTTATTTTCGTAATTTTTCTTTTGCTATGTTTGCAATTGCTTCTGACATTTCTTTTGTACCAGCATTTCCACCAAGATCATAGGTAACAGTTTTTCCTTCATTGATCACTTGCTTTGTAGCATCAAAGATTGCCTGTTTAATATCTGACTCACCTAGGTATTCTATCATCCATGCCCCAGATAATACGGTTGCAGTGGGATTCACCTTATTCATTCCCTTGTATTTTGGGGCACTTCCATGTGCTGGTTCGAACATTGCATATGAATCACCAATATTGGCAGAGTAAACATTTCCAATTGACCCGATATTTCCAGAAGCACACTCCGATATGATATCCATGAACAGATTTGTACTGAGCAAAACACTATCGTTGAATCTTTCAGGATTTTTGACAAGCTGTTGAGTCATGTTATCAATATAATATTCCTCGATTTGTATTCCTGAATTCTGTTTTGCTGCTCGTTCTACTTCAGCCCAGAAAATTCCATCTGTTCTTTTTAGAATATTTCTTTTGGTGATGGCAACAATTTTTTTTAAATCATATTTTTTTGCCCAATCAAATGCTGCATTTACAATTCTTTCACATCCATGTCGCGTTATTTTTCTGATTGCAATAGCAGAATCTTCTGAAATAGCAAATTCAATTCCAGAGTATAATCCCTCTGTTGCTTCCCTAAAACAAACAAAGTCTAGTTTTGTATCAGGAGATAATCTATCATAGGTCTTTATTGGTCTAACATTTGCATAAAGTTCGAACTTTTGTCTTGTAGAAACAGCTACGCTTTTTGGTGCATTTGGAGATGGATTAGTCGTTGTAGGGCCTTTAAAACAGGCATCACTTTCCTCCATGATTTTTGCTGTAGAATCAGGAATGTAGGTATCCCCCCCGTGTTTTTCCCATTGTTCTGAACCAGCTTCACATAGAATCAGCTCAGTTTGAGAATTACATGCCTTCAAAACACTAATCATTGCATCAACAAGATCAGGACCCGTCCCATCTCCTTTAATTACAGCAGCTTTTTTGCTCAAGATAACGAAAATTCAAGATCTGCGTATTTAATTGTACCCTAACTTTTTGATCAGAATTTTTTTTAGAACTAATTTATTAATCTGGAATTTCAAAATTAAGGAAATGTTACTTGTTCAAATCTCTGACATTCATGTGGGTTCTCAGTTTCAACCTAAAGTTTTTGATCAAGTAGTAAATGAGGTTAATAATCTAAAACCGGATGTTGTTGTAATTACTGGTGATCTTACAAATGAAGGACTCATTAAAGAATACAAAGAATGCAAAAAACTAGTTTCGAAACTAAAAGCAAAAAAGATCATAACAATTAGTGGTAATCATGATTATAGAAACACTGGTTACCTTGCATTTAAGAAATTTTTTCCATTTGAATCTGTAAATAAGATTTCAAAGGACATCGTTCTAGTTACTATTGGTACTGCACGACCTGACAGAAACGAAGGCGAGGTAGGTTATAGACAAAATCTTTGGCTTGAGAGAACCATGAAAAAATACAAAGACAAGGTAAAAATTCTAGCAATGCATCATCATCTTGTTAGTATCCCAGATACCGGTGCTGATAGATTAACCATGACTGATGCTGGTGATGTTTTAAGAACACTTGTTTCAACCCAAGTTGATTTAGTTCTCTGTGGTCATAAACACAGACCGTGGATTTGGAATTTTGGAAAACCTCTGATCGTATATGCTGGAACCGCATCATCAGAACGAGCTCGCGGTTTATTTGAAAATACTTACAACATAATTACAATCAATGGAAAAAAGATTCAAGTTGATCTAAAAATTGTTGGTGGAAAAAGAATACCTCTTGAGAATATTGTGAAAAACTATTCCCAATTTGGCGACGAATGAATTTATTTACACAGCAATAAATTTGATCGTCGTATAAATTTACAAGCATATCTATACTAGATTGTGCAACAGCGTTCGATACTCATCTTTGAGCAGTCCATAAAATCCCCTACTACAAGGCTAAATTACAAGTCTAATTTGGAAAGATTCCTCAAATTTGCCAAAATTCGTGACTATGATGCCCTACTTTCAATGTCTGAAGACGATCTACAGGAACTTGTAGAGAACTATGTGATAGACCTCAAGGGCCGTGTAAACCCAAATTCTATCCCATGTATGATGTCAGGCGTAAAGCACTTTTTTGAGATGAATAGAAAAAGACTCTACTGGAAAATCATCCAAAAGATATACCCCGAGAAAATAAAGCGAGCTGGATACAACTCTTGGTCAACTGAACAAGTAAGAAAGATGCTAGAATACAATACCTCAAAAAGAAACAAGGCGATTATTCATTTTATGGCATCTACTGGTACAAGAGTTGGAGTTTTTGATTATGATCTTTCTATGAAAAGACTCAGAGATATGGAAGATGGTTGTAAGGCAGTTTTGATTTATGCTGGTGAGCCAGATGAATACTGGACTTTTCTCACACCAGAAGCTGCCTCTGCATTGGAAGAATATTTTGAAAAGCGAAGGAAGGATGGAGAGATTTTCAATCCTGATACGCCAATTTTACACATGCATATCCAAGACAGCGTAAAAGAGGTCTACCGATTAAGCGTGGTTCAGTAATTAGTATTATAGTCCGCACTGTTCAAAGGGCTGGAATTGAAAGAAAGCGAGTGAACAGAAATTTTGACATCCAAATTGATCATGGATTTCGAAAGAGGTTCAACACTATTTTGAAGTTGGAAAATGAGGTAAATTCTAACATTGCGGAAAAGATCATGGGACATTCAGTTTCTATACCACTAGATAACACCTATTTTACACCAACTCTTGATAGGATTTTTGTAGAATTTAAGAAAGCAATTCAGGAGCTAACAATAGATCCTACAATTCGACAAAAAGCTTTGATTACAAAACAAAAGGAAGAGATTTCAGAACTTCAAAAAGAACGCCTAAAAAGTGAGCAACTAGAAGACAGAATCAAACGTCTAGAGCAAATATACGAACAAAGATAGATTCTCTCTCTCAGTACGTATTCAAAATGCATTACTTTGGCTGGAAGCTGACAATCAAATTTTTCAGGAATTAGGCTATACTGCATTAAGCAGGGATATTTCACGCATAAAATAGCCTCGTTTATGTAAAAATTACACAAATCTTGGATATTCAAAACTATGGGAACATTTACTGAGTGAGAGAATTAGAAACACAATGGAAAAAATTTAGTCTTTTTTTAAGATAATTTAGTATAACTTTCTACAGGGAATTTAGTACAATATTGATAATACTCGTGTTCTGTTCGTATCATGTGTTCAATATTATTTAGAAACTTTCTTGCATAAGAAATATTTTTCTTACCTAATGCTTTAAGCTGTTTTTTTATCTTTAGCTTTCTAATAATTCCAGTAATGGCACTCTCGTACAAAGAAGCATAATAATTTCCTAATATTGTTTCAGCTACTAAAGAAAAGAATTCATTTTTAGATATTTTCTTACCCTCTAAACTATTTTTAGTAAATTTTAGTGCACCACCCCTATAATCTGCTAATATTTCCACATGCTTTTTCTTAATCATCAGAAAAAATAACTGAGCCTTCATATCATCAGAAATTACATAACTAATATTAACAAACGGATGTCTTGATTTAATAGATTCTAAAGCATATCCCATTTCAATAATACTTTGCTTCTTGGTAAAGGCATTCTTAATTTTAGTATATGGGATAAGTTCCACATTTTTGATACCATATAACTTACAGAATCTTAGAATATTAATTACCATGTCATGATGAAATTCGTTAAATTCTATTAATTCCCCTAAACGAGCTATTCCTAATGAGGTAATCATGTATCTCTTATGTTTGTGCTCTTCAATGAGATGATGCTCCAACAATCGCTTTTTTCTTTGTTTAAATCTCCAAGATGGAATTTTTGGAAATATTTTACTCTTATTTGACTTTAGATCAAATTCATCTTGTTTTAACCCATATCCTTTTACTTTCTTTCCCTTTCCAGAAATGACAAAATTCATTTTTCCATATGTTTTGTTTAAAAGATAGTAAAGAATCCATTTTTCAGCTACTTCTTCTTTCATATTCTCTTTCTTTTGTTTTATGCGTGAAAAAGACAAAATTATGTCATTTTTACTCATATTATTTTAGTATTAAAAGTAACAGGATTTATAGATATGAGAACAATTACAGGTATTTCACTCGATAAGAAACTTCTCCAAGACATTGATCAGAAACGTGGATTAATTCCACGTTCTAGATTCATTGAAAAATTACTAATGCAATTTTTGGAGGAAAAGAATTGAAACCACTACTGCAGTGTTGTAAAAACAAACCTTCCTTTAAGATAGAGTTTGAAATTGATGGTCAATACTTGGTGTGCTTAGAGTGTTTCAAACTTCCATTTTGGTCCAGGCACTTAAAAACTAAGAAGATGATCAATTAATGTCTCAACAAAATGATGTTGATGTTGTTGTAAGACCAAAAACCACAGTCGATGTCACATATGACGTTTATCAAGAGATTAACAAGTATCTTTTAATCAAATACAATAATGAAGACCTAGCTAAGCAGAACAGAGATAAGGAAATTGATTCTATTTTCCAACTAGGATTAATCCAAGCTAAACAAAACCTGTCATCTGACAGCTCCTCTTTACTACACAAAGAAAGGAAACCAAGAAAAGATGTATGGGAAAGGCTAGGAAGAATAGCTAAAGAATTTTTAGATTGTACTGCTTATCCTAAGATACCTGGTGGAACCATACCGCAAATACTAAACAAAGTCTTACCAAACAGGGATCCCAGAGTTATTAGAGATTATAGAAAGACTGTTTTATCGTATTGTAATGTTCGAGAAGATGTTATTAACAGATGTACTAATGATAGTAGGTTAGGCGAGCTGAACGTTTCCTTCTTTGTTGAGTTAATACCTAAGCAGTACATTACATCATCATCAACATCATCTTTTTTTGAAGAGGAAAAATATGAGACACTGTGACGGATTAACCTGTATTTTTTATAAACCTGAAAAAAGTGTTACATCATTTCAGGATCTTCAAAAACCACGATATGAAAATGGACAAAAATACTGTACAACATGTCAAGGATGGCTTCAAACGCCCCATGCTAGATGCCCTTGCTGTAAAACCGTTTTAAGATACAAACCTCGACACAAGGGAAAAAACAATCATTCGAGGGAAGACTAAAAATTGAAAATAGAAAAGTGGATGGATCCTCGAGAAGATATTAATCGATTAGAGCACATAAAACAACAATTATTGAGACATCTCCCAAATAAGAAAACTTCTAGAAAGCATCAAAAAACATTGGATAACTTTGACAGAACTCTAAGGATGCTATACAAGCAGAAAAAGAAATTTGAAAAGGCTGGGTTAATTTGAGTGAGCTACCGCCGATTGAGACTTCATTTTTTGAAGAAAATAAGAAACTAGACCAAACTAGACCAAAATCTAAGAAAGGAGGATCTTATACTAAAAATGAAAGACAAAAACGAAGAGATGAAGTGTACCGTTTACACTTCGAGTATGGTTATTCAGCAAGAAAAATAGCAGATTTAATGAAAATAAACAGACATACAATTGATTCAGACATCCAATATTTGTATTCGACATTACAACATGTTGATAACAAAATAAGCTTTCGTGATCTAATCAATAAGCAACATGTTCGTTTTGAATATCAAAGAAATCGATTAATGCAAATATTAGAAAAAACTAATTCCATTCAAGAGAAACAACAACTTGAAAGACTAATTTTTGATATTGATTCAAAATTAACTAACACTTATCTCAAGATCTGTGATAGTAAACTAAAAAACTGGGATATGGCTGTAGATTACATTAACGAATGGATGAAAGAAAATCATAAAGATAATCATTATCTGCTTTACGGTGATCTAATAACTACTTCAGAAAACAAGAGAAAAAGAATAGATAAAATTTTGCACGAGAAATAAAAATTAGAAAAGAAGAATTAGGTAGAGCTATTCAAGCGCTTAATTAATTCTAAAAAAGATTATCAAACTTAACAAGAATTAGAAATCTTTTTGAAATTTTACAACAGAAATTGGAAAAAAATAATGTTAAAGAGGTTTCTTATACTATGAAAGAGCATTATTTCGTTATGCTTGTATGTAGAAAAGCTGAAGAAAATACGAAAGCAAGACTGGTTGGAATCGGTATACTGATAATCCTTAATGGAATTTTAACGAAAGATTTGAGAAAGGATTCGTTGATAAATAACTACGTTGTTTTAGCCAAACATGTTTGGAAGACAAACGAAAAGGCAAGAAACGAGGCTATTGCTGCTATTCTATGTAAATTAGGATTTTAGTTGTTAGGTTTCATAAACATTTGATACGAACTGTTAATTTGGAAAATAAAACAGCACAATGCCCTCACAGGAACAACATTTTCCCCATTTTAAATTGAAAATATGAATAAAAGGTTGCTTTCTTAGTTCTGCTAGTGGAAAACACACACAAACCCACAGCTTCAAAAGCAGTACTATTTGGAATAATTGGTGGCATTGTTGGAAGCCTTGCCATGATTGGTCCTAAAATGATTAGTAACATACAACTTGAAATGCCCTACAACGTAAACTGGATTGTTTTTGGAATTGTATTTGGTGCTGATCAACCAAATGCTTTTGCCGTTGGTTTAGGAATACATCTTGTAACTGGTATTATAATCGGGGCGATATTTGGAATCATTACAGGTAAGATCACAAAACTCAGAATAAACAAGATCTCTAGAGGAATTGTTCTTGGTATTATAACAGGACTAATTGTATTTGGGATCTTTTTCGTACCAATGTTACAAAACGTGTTAGCTCCAAATATGATGAAACTCATGATGAGTATGAATCCTGATGCAACTCAAGACATGATAAAACAAAAAATGCAGACTAAATTGCCTACAGTTATACAAACATCACTGGTATTGCACATTCTCTTTGGTGCAGTTTTAGGGGTTGTGGCATCTTCTCTGACGTCAAGATATGGGATTCGTCAATGAAGATACACATTTGATACTAACTGTTGTTATGAAGATATAAAGAAACTAGAAAATTTTCTTAAATATAATAATAATCCGATTTTAAAGTGACTGTGTCAAAAGGCAGCGATGAATATGTTCCGTCACTCAAATATGATTGGCTAACTTCTCTCTACGATTCATTGCAAAAGTGGACCTTTCCAGAATTATCTTCCCAAAGCAAATTGATGAATCAATCCACCATAGAGCTAGGGTATCACGTACTTGACATTGGTTGTGGTACAGCAACACTTACCATTCTAATCAAGGAAAATCATCCTGATGCAGTTGTTGTTGGACTAGATGCGGATCCAAAGGCTCTTGAAATAGCAAAGAAAAAGGCTGCAAAAGACAATTTGGATATAAGGTTTGATCAAGGTTTGTCATATCAACTACCTTATGATAACGAATCCTTTGATGTCATTTTTTCAAGTTTACTATTCCATCACTTGAATAGAGAAAAGAAGATTCGTACTTTGAAAGAAATGTTCCGAGTTCTTCGGTCTGGTGGAGAGTTGCACGTGGCTGATTGGGGCAAGCCACAGAACGTGTTTATGCGTATAGCATTTTTGCCAGTTCAACTACTTGATGGATTCGAGACAACATTAGATAACGTAAAAGGTTTGTTGCCCGAACTATTTCGAAACGCAGGTTTTAGCGAAATACAACAAACAGCAAAGTACACTGCTCTGTTTGGGACTTTTTTGCTTCACAAATTGATTAAGATTTGATACGAACTGTTAACAAATCCCTTTCTTTTTTTTCAAGTTATACAGATATTTGAACAAAGGAAAGGCTCCAACTGGTACTAGGAAGACCCAGCCAAAAACAAATGGCGATTCTAATAATAATAACAAAACAAACGCCATAACACCAACCAATGAAATTAGAATACCTGTTGTACTAAACTTCATTTCTTAACCCCCTTTCTTTTTTATTTTAATTAATATTTGATACGAACTGGTAATGAGAGCCATGAATTAATTTTACTAGACCAAGAGCGTTATTTACATAGAATTTTAAAGAATAAAAAACTCCTGAGAAAATATGGCCATGAAAACAGTAACTGTAAAAAAGAAAGCATCTGAAATTATTGCAATAACTGGTATGGTATTACTATTAACCTACATTTCTGATGCTGCTGTAGGCCAGGGTGAAACTGGGTTTTTGCCAATTAGTGAAAAAGAAAGAGGGACGATATTTGGTTTTTCCACAATTATACTCTTCTTTGCAGCTTTTGGAATCGGATTTAATCAAAAAAGTGCGATTACTACTATTCTTCTTATAACGGGTGGAGCATTGATCGGAACATCAGTGTTGAGTGCATCATTAATGGCAGAAGGTGGACTCGCTTCCATTTCAAATTCCTTTATAGGTCTAATTATAGTTGGATACATTATCATGGGGCTTGGAATACTAAGAGCAATTAAGAAAAAATAATCTGTTTCCATTTTCTTAAATAACTATTAATACGAACTGTAAATCCTGAAAATTCTTAATTCTTAGATTGAGTTAGAAAATTGGCATATGGATGAGATTTAAAAAAAATATTTAGGGTTCAGTTGGTATCTGAATAAAAGGAGTTCCGCCTTCCCCTACTACAAGTGGCAGCTTACCATCCCATGCCTGTGTTTTTAGCCATTCCAAGTAGTTTGGATTTTGTGCCAAGGCTTGGTTGATAATTTTAATTGCTTCGGCTTCACCATTTGCTTCGGCAATGTTGGCTGCTGCAAGACCTTCTGCTTGTGCTGCACGTTGTCGTGCTTCTACCTCAATTCTTCTAAGGTCGTTTTCTGCCTGTAGTGCCTTTTGCTCTGCCTCTACTTTGGATT
>JACZSC010000123.1 GCA_022574415.1 Nitrososphaerota archaeon
GGTTCAACAAAAGCCAAAGCACTAGATATTCTACGTGGATTGTTACCTGCATCCACTCTCACAAATGTTGGAATAACAGGAAATGGTAGGGCTTTTGAGTATCTACTTACTATTCTATTCAGCTCAAACCTACAGGAAGAGCGTAATTTAGCCTCAAAAATAAAGTGTGAACTAGATACTACCATCAAGTCCTTTGTTCGCCGTTCCAATGACAAGTACGGGAATGCACTTCAGAAATATCTCCAAGAAACAAAAAATTATGCCTCGAAAATTGCTAAAAAACAGAAAGGGGTTGTTCCAAAGAAAGGAATTACAAAACTCATTGAATACGAAACTGAATCAAAGTCACTTAATAGAATAATTGCTGGAGTTCTTTACGAACAGTCATCAAGTATTCCGTTTAGTGTTGTACTTTCCAATGTCAAAAAAATGTCTCTGACAAAAAAGACTGAAATAATTAATTCATTTGCTAAAATTAGAAAAAATAGAAGGCATAGACCGCCTCGTGCATTTGAGCTGGCGTGGTATACATTTGATTTAATTAACAATTTCGGAATGTTTAGAGACCTTCACCGACACAGAGCTCTAACAATGGGTAGACAGCTGCTAACTACTGATCATGGTTATTCCATTCCAAAAGAAATGAAAATTCTTGGAATAGAAAAAGACTTTAAGGATTGTATGTATCATACAAAAACTGTTTTTGATAAAATTAGGAAAGGTTACTCAGAGCAGGCACAATATGTAGTTAATTTTGCATTTAACTATCCATATTACATCCATTTCAATTTGAGGGAGGCTTGTCACTTAATTGAGCTTAGAACAGTGCCACAAGGACATTCTGATTACAGGAAGGTTGCACAGGACATGTTTAAACAAATTAAACGTGTTCACCCAAGACTTTGTAAAATTATAAAGTTTGTTGATTTAAAAGAATATGAACTAGAAAGATTTGAATCGGAAAAGAGAACACAGGAAAAAAGAAAGAAGATTAGTTAGAATAATCTTCTAATATACGATTATCAATTTACTAAACATGGTCGAAGTTAAAAAAACAAAAGAAGAGTGGAAAAAACAACTAACGGCAGAACAATTTGACATATGCATTAATCATGGTACTGAGCCCCCATTTAGTGGAAAATATCATGACTGTAAAGACAAAGGAGTTTACAAGTGTACTTGTTGTGGAGAAGAATTGTTTAGTTCTGAAACAAAGTTCGACTCTGGAACAGGTTGGCCAAGCTTCTTCAAACCACTCAATGATGACAATATTAGTTATGAACAAGATTCTAATTTTGGAACGGTTAGAACCGAAGTTAATTGTAAAAAATGTGGTGCGCACCTAGGTCATGTTTTTGATGACGGGCCTAAACCAACAAACAATAGATATTGCATTAATTCTGCTTCGTTGAATCTTGATGTGGATAATAAAACAACTTGATATATTACTGACTATTAATTCTGACACATATTGCGAATAATACTATGTGGCTTTGGCATTGTGGGCCAAAGTCTTGTAAAATTACTTGATTCGAGAGCTGAGGATCTCTATGCAAAATACGGAATAAAGCCTAGAATTGTTGGTGTCTTTGATAGTGGAGGGAGTGCAACAGATCCTTCAGGATTAGACAGAGAGAAATTAATCTACGTCAAGAAAAAAACAAAGAGTGTAAAGGATTACAGTAAATCCAAAAACAAGGCTTCTGGTTTAGAAATTATACAAAATGTAGATGCAGATGTTCTAATTGAAGCGACTACTAGCAATTACAAAGATGCCGAACCCGGTATGGCTCACATAATAAACGCAATGAAAAGAGGCATGCATGTTATTTCAGTAAATAAAGGTCCATTGGCACTTGCATTTCCTTCACTCATGGAATTGGCAACATACAATCATGTTTTGTTGAGATTTAGTGGAACGGTTGGTGGGGGAACGCCAATTTTGAACTATGCTAAAAACAGCTTACAAGGAGAAAGGATTACTTCATTTGCTGGCATTCTAAATGGTACAACCAACTACATCCTAACAAATATGGCAAATGGAATGTCCTTTGATGTTGCACTAAAAGATGCCAAATCCAAGGGATATGTTGAGGCAGATGAATCATTAGATCTGGATGGATTAGATGCCGCTGCAAAACTCGTAATCCTTGCAAATTGGGTTATGGACATGAAGGTCACGTTACCAGATATTCAATGTACTGGAATTAGAAAGGTGGATTTTGAGGATATCAAAAAGGCAGCCAAAAAAAATTGTGCCGTAAAGCTAGTTGCCTCCTGTAACAAGGACTTGATTGTGAGTCCTAGAGAGATATCATTAGATGATCCATTGTGCGTAAATGGAACCCTGAATGCAATAGCCTTCACCTCTGAACACTCTGGCACTCAAACAATAATTGGTAGGGGAGCTGGAGGAATGGAAACTGCAAGCTCAATTTTAAGAGATTTGCTAGACATTAGAAAAGAGATTTCTCGATCTTGAGATCAAATCTAATTTCAAAAAGTGAAACAGAAGATCTTTTGAAACAAGTTTCTGCTCAATGGAAAATTAAAATTCCTAAGGCAAAAAATTTGAAGATGCACCGCATCATGTATAATGTACAAATTTTTACTGCAAATGATATTATGATTTTAAAAATTGAGGAAACTTATCTTCCTTTTCTGTCACAAACCTCACTTCTTGAGAAATTTCCTCATGTGTTGGTGGATATGGGTGCAGTCAAATTCATGTGCAACGGTGCAAATGTAATGCGTCCAGGAATTAGAAGTCATTCTGAATTTGACATGGAGCAAGTTGTTTGTGTTATTGAAGAATCACAGCACAAGTTTCTTGCTGTAGGAAAATCTCTAGTACCGAGTTCAGAATTGGAAACAATGGAAAAGGGCGAGGTTATAAAAAACATGCATTACATTTCTGACAAGTATTGGGAGATTGGAAAAACTATTACAAA
>JACZSC010000124.1 GCA_022574415.1 Nitrososphaerota archaeon
AATATGATAAAATTTTCAAAAAGGTTTTCTACTTCTTTAAATGCAGATGAAGGTTTGTAATTATAACCTGCAAAACTAAAAAATTCAAAATCTTCTTCTGAAATCCTTTGCCAGCTTTTCTGGTATAACCAAGATTCTTCCTGTGATCCGTTAGGAATTATTTTATTTGGGTCCAGGGGCCCTCCGTGTACACACACTAGATTATATTTTTTATCAATGAATTCTTGTTTACCACAAGTCCCATCTTTGTTCATTTCAAAAAACTCAAGGTCTTGTTGATTTAGATGAGAATGTGCAACTATGCTTTCAATTGAACTGCCACTTACTAGCCGTTTATACAAAAATGCTTCATCATGATTTCCAACAACAGATTCTAATGAATGAGTTTTTGAAATAATCTGCAGTTTTTCAAGAACTTCTTTGGGATGTGTTCCTCTTTCAAGAATATCCCCCAGATTAATAATTCTTGAAAACTCACCATATTCTTCCATGAAAGTAGTGTGAGTTACAACATCAAGAATTGTTTCTAGTGCTTGGATATCTGCGTGGATGTCAGAAAGAATTAGATCCATAAATTATCTTTCTTCTAGTTCAATTTCAAATTTTCAAATAATAATAATATCGATAACTCAATCAAGCTTGACTGCTTCTTCTTTTAACTGGATTAAAAGAAGTTAATCTAGTCCATGAATTTGATATTTTTTGGCTTGCTAGACATGATCAGGTCTTATTTCAATGAAAATTTTCCCCAGTTCGAATATGGATTTGATTCAAATTTTCTTGTAGAAGGTTGGATAAATCTTCAAGATTCAATAGAAAGTTTGTCAGGAACCGATGCCTCCATCGCATCTGCTCCAGTTCTTCTTTTGGTGGCTGGAGTAGTGATTTTCCTTGGAGTTGCCGGTGAAGCATTTTTCAAAAGAACTGGAATACCAGATGTCGCTTTTTTGATGGTTTTAGGAGTGATAATTGGACCAATTTTAGGAATCATTCAACCTAATGTTGTCATAGAAATTGTTCCCTACTTCGCTGCAATTGCTTTGATAATAATCATGTTTGATGGTGGCCTAAATTTGGATATTAAACACATAGTCAAAACTGCCCACTTTTCATTTGTTCTGGCATTTCTTAGTTTTATAGTATCGGTAGTCATTGTTACATTGCTTGGACATTTTGGCTTAGGATGGGAATGGTTAGACAGTATTTTACTAGGAACGATTGTTGGGGGGAGTAGTTCCATTATAGTTTTTGGCCTTGTCAGAAACTTTCGAGTTTCAGAGAGACTAAATCGATACTTAGTTTTGAATCTGCGATAACTGACATTTTAGCTACAATTATTGCGTTCATATTATTTGAAGCAATTCTTACTGCCAACTTTGATTTTGACCTACTTGGACAAACAATTGGACGTGCAGTTGCAGTTGGTCTAATCCTTGGATTAGGTATAGGAATTCCTTGGATGTATGTTACAACCAAACTTGCAAATGCAAAACATGTGTATATGTTAACTCTTGGAATTTTGTTTGTTTTATTCTTCATGGCAAGTTCCTTTGGAGAATCAGGAGCTTTAACAGCTCTTGTTTTTGGTTTAATGCTTGGAAACAAAAAACACCTATCTAGAATTCTTAAGTTCAAACTACCAAAAATCGAGCCGGATGATTCAATGCATAGTCAAGTAACATTTCTTGTTAGATCATTCTTTTTTGTATTTGTTGGACTACTGGCAAGTTTTAGTCAGTTAGAGTATATTGTGTTTGGTGTTTTAGCAACAATTGCAATTTACGTAGGTCGAGTCATTACTACAAAAGCCACGTTGACAAGAAGATTTTCCAGATTAGATAAGAAAGTCACTGAGGTAATGATTCCTAGGGGTCTTGCGGCAGCAGTACTAGCAACATTTCCATTAACATATGGACTTCCAAATGCAGAAGCATATCCACAGATTATATTTTTCATAATAATGACTTCTGTAATAATTACAACTATTGGACTTGGAAGGGCAAAGAATATTCCCCCTCCTGAAAATGTTTCAGGTGGATATGTGACAAAACCTTCTGATGATACTCAAAGTTCTAACAATATTGAATCAAAACCAACAAAATCTGAGTGATGTTATAAGACTATTAATTTGAAAATTAAATGTTTAGTAATTCTTTCAGACCTTTGTAACGATTTCGAATTGTGACCTCAGTTACATTGGCAGCTTCTGCAATGTCCCGTTGTGTTTTATCATCACCATTTTTTACACAGGAAAGATAAAGTGCGGCAGCAGCCAAACCCATTGGATCTTTACCAGCTGAAATTTCATTTTTCTTTGCATCTTTCAGAACTTTAATAGCATAACGCTTTGTTTTTTCAACAATTCCAATTCTACTTGCAATTCTGGCAACACATTGAACAGAGTCAGTAACTGGCATTTTAAGATCCAATTCTTTTACAAGTAACCTATAACATCTAGCAATGTCTTTTCGTTTGATGTTTGCAGCTAATTCAATATCCTTAAGATTTCTAGGTGTTTCGGTGTCGCGACATGCTGCATATAACGCAGATGCCATTAATGCGGAAATTGATCTTCCTCTAACAAGACCCTTTTCCAAAGCCTTTCTGTAAATGTATGCTGCTTTTTCAATTACTGCATCTGAAATTGCAAGTTTGTCCTTTAATCTATTTAATTCACTAAAAGCTTGTCTAAAGTTCCTATCAACCGGTTCATGAACTTGGCTTCTACTATCCCATGTTCTAAGACGTTCAATTGTACTTTTCATAGATGCGGTAAGTGGTTTACCAGATGCATCTTTGTTTATGGGATTGATAATTGTAGCAAGACCCATATCATGCATTGTTAGCGATGTTGGTGCTCCTGCTCTTGCTCTATCTCCATGTTCATCTTGAGTGAATGATCTCCATTCAGGTCCAGATTCTTGGAGTTTCTCCGATAC
>JACZSC010000032.1 GCA_022574415.1 Nitrososphaerota archaeon
TCATTCTTTTAGATAATAGAGAGAGGCTAAATTACTTAGAGCAACACATTCCTGGAGCAATGAATATTCCATATAGAACTCTGGCCTCTCCTGAAAAAATTCTTAGACCAAAAAATGAGATGAAAAGGCTTTTCGAAAACCGTGGTATTGGTCCAGACTCTGAAATTATTACCTACTGTGGGAGTGTTGGTACACTATCAGGATTAGCATTTTATGCATTAAAGTCAATTGATATACCAAATGTGAAATTGTACGTTAGGTCCTTTAAGGAATGGAAAAACCTGGAGAAACCTACATCAAAACAAGAAGACGCTGATTATTGGGACCTATCTGCAGAATAGTCTAACTTTGTGTGATTTCGGTTCGCAACTGTTTTGTTACAGTTATTTCAATATTATCAAACACATTCAACATTTTTTGCTTATTGTCCTGTAAATAATCAAGACCTCTGTCTTTTAGTCTAATCTTCCACAATCTAATCTCTCTGTGGCCTTCGAAAAATTGTTCAATCATTTGTTTTCCACATTTACTGGAATCAATAAATGGTTCAAAATTTTCAATTGTTTTTTCTAATTCTTCATTTTCAATAGAAGATCTTACATCCTGAATCGCCTGGCTTAATTCTTTAAGATCTTTAACAGCGGGAGGTAATTTTTTCTTTGTAATTCCAAATAGGCTTTTCTTTTCGGCCCTAACTTTTTTCGCTAATTCTGGCGCAAGATCATATACTGGTATCATATGGAACAAATCTCTTTTTTCATGTCTTACAATTAATCCCCTCTCCAACAATTTTCTTAGAGAATCTTCAACATCGACTTTGTCAAGAAATGTGGTCCAAACTATAGCACCAATTGTGTGATATCCCTGCCTTATTGATTCAAGAACAACAACTTCAATGATTCTTCGATATCCTTCGTCAATTCTGACATTAACAAAGTCTTTATCCTTAACCGCCCTCCTTGCATTTTTCACATCAATCTCAATAGAGCGTATTAGGGCTTCGATAGATTCTGGTATCTGGTTTACCAACGAAAGAAAACAGGCCTTGTTGTACCAGGCCATTCCATATGTAGGATCAGAATCAATAGCTTTTTCTGTACAATCAAGAGCTTTTGAATAATTTTTTTGCTCATAATGAACCAAAGATTTCAAATTCCATGTTTCGGCATTTGTGACATCAATATCTAAAACTCTATCATAAACCTTCATAGCCTCACGATGATCATCCAGATGAAATCTCGCATAGCCTAATTTCAAAAGGGTTTCAACGTTATTGGGGTCAATTATTAGGGCCTGTTCGAATACATCTGCAGCATCATCCAGCTTGTCATCGCCCATCAAGTTAATGCCAGTTTTGAAAAGTTTTCTTCTGTTGTAATCCGCATCCGTGAGACTAGTTTCTCTCTTTATCTTGGTGGACTTAACAGTTTTTTTTACTTTAACCTTCCTTTGAAAGGGTCTTTTCACAGCTCTGTTTGGGAATTTTTTCTAGATAAATACTCTTCTTAATTTTCTCATTAATTTTAGCCACTATATCTGACCATTTAGGTTTGAAAATACAGAAATACCTCCTGACCACATCATCGATATGCCCGATCCTAAGCCAAAATTAGAAGTTCAAGGCTCTGCCCCTTTCAATCAAACAGGAACTTATGAAGTGCAGATTGCTATTTGCGAACAAAAACCAGCCGAGGCAACAATTAATTCAAAAAGTTTTCAATCGATATGGAAAGATGATTTTCATTTAAGAGTAAAAGCTGGACAATTCATTGAAACTCTGGGTTCTGATAAAAACCCAATACCTTATGTAGTTTTTGATTTGGAAAAAATTTGGATTGTAGTAATAGATCGATTTTCAACTTTACATTCTGTTTTTGATGTCCAAATTTCTACCAAACCTTCACCTAAAAAAACTGAGAAATCTATAACAAAGATGGCAGACACAGAAACTACAAAAACACCACGAAGTGTTCGTGGAGAATATAATGATCGGGGTGAAAGAGGTCCACCTGGTCCACAAGGGGAAAGAGGCACACCTGGCCCACAAGGCGACAAAGGCACACAGGGTCCACTAGGTGACAAAGGTACATCTGGTGATAAAGGACTAACAGGTGACAAAGGTGACAAAGGTGACAAAGGTACACTAGGTGACAAAGGTGACAAAGGTGACAAAGGTGACAAAGGCTCACTAGGTGAAAGAGGAGAAAAAGGATTAACTGGAGAAAAGGGTCCTGTTGGCGGAAAAGGTGAAACTGGTTCACAAGGTCCACTAGGTGATAAAGGAATTCAAGGTCCACTAGGTGAAAAAGGTTCTAAAGGTCTACAAGGTACAGTTGGCGACAAAGGTCCACTAGGTCCACCAGGTAAACAAGGGGAGAAGGGTCCAGAAGGTCCACAAGGATCAGATGGTGACAAAGGTACACAAGGTCCACAAGGTATTCTAGGTGAAAAAGGACTTACAGGAATTCCTGGCCCAGAAGGTGAAAAAGGAGAAAATGGTCCACCAGGTCAACAGGGGGACAAGGGCCACCAAGGTCCACCAGGTTTAACTGGTGACAAAGGTCCAAATGGTCCACAAGGTCCTCAGGGTGAAAGAGGTACACAAGGCCCGCCCGGTGAGAAAGGTCCACAAGGTCCACAGGGCATACAAGGTCCACAAGGTGAAAGAGGACCTCTAGGAGAAAAAGGGCTTACCGGTGAAGGCGGTCCAAAAGGTCTACAAGGTACAGTTGGTGACAAGGGTCCAAGAGGTCCACCAGGTGCACCGGGTGATGAGGGAGCAACAGGAGCATTATCTGAAGAACAAAAGGAAATGTTCAAAGAGTTACTAGAATTATTGGTAAACAAGAATGTAATCACTACAGAAGACCAAATCAAATTGATGAGTTTTCTTCACTAATGACAAATTCATATACAATCAAAACCAATGTGATTTTATGAGTCAAAATCGAGAAAAAATTGAATTTAAAATATTAGATTACAAAAGACTTGAAAATGATTTTGTCTCGTTTGAACTTGATGACGGTACAATCGTTAAAGTTAAAGTGGATTTAGACAGAGTGGGGAAGGCCGTAAATTTTACAAATCCAGATGGAACACCAAGATATGCCATCAATACATCGGTAAAGGTTTCTGTAATTCCATCTGACAGAAAATTTTCCATCGAAAAAAATTCATTGAATCCAAAGAAATCCTCTCCACCAGATCAAATGTTCAGTTAATAAAAAAACAAATCTTGTAATATAATTACAAAAAGGAATCCAATCACCAACTAATTTGACGATTGCAAATTTTTTAGAAGAACTTATCGTCTTCCCAACCGCTTTTTTCCGCCAGATCGACGTTTAGTAGCTTTTCGCATTGTGACCAATAAAAAATCGACATTCTCTTACTTTTCTATAGTTAAACTGAACAAAATTACCCCAAGTGATGACGATCTCTCCACGATTTTTTTTGACAATTTTTTTTGATCGAAATTTTTTTCAGTAAACACTTTCTGCTGATGGTCTTCTACCTTGTAACCAAGTTTCATTTCCACAATCAGTGCATTTGTACAGTCTTCTACGCTTGTAAGTAGGGATTTTTGGTAAAAAAATAATTTTTTGTTTTGTTTTTACCAAACAATACCTACACCATCTGTATTCAAAATCTTGATCCATATCATTTCAAAAAGTTCACAAACAAAAAAATTTTTTGTTAAACCCCCCGAGATTTTATTATAGTTAACACATCTTCATCTTGCAACACATGATTAATCCCAACTCTTTGCCCTCCAAATTTTACACTCTTTCCCCAAACTAGGGCATATCGAAATTGTTTTCTCATTCGGCGATGTAATTGATCACATATACTGCCAATAGTTGAATCCTTTCTTGCAATAAGCGGTTCTTTGAAATCAGTTTCTCCCCCTTTCGGCCTCATGTAAATTCTAATGAATTTCAGCTTATTGTAAATTTGGTCTTTTAGTGAGTCAATGTTAGCTCCAGAATCTGCTGAAACTTGAATAAACTCTGATTTTATTTTCTTTTTTAATTGATTGAGGAATTTTTTGTCAACCAAATCAATTTTGTTAATTATTGTAATTGCATCCGCATAACTCTTGTTTTCAGATACATAATCAATTAATTGGTCTGATGTCAGGTCTTCCCGAATTACTACTCTAGCATTGTTTATGCCATAAACTCGAAGAATGTCTTTTAGTAACTTTTCGGTCATTTTCGTTAATTTTACTTGCTGGGCAACTGCCAAGCCTCCAGTGGTAGTTTTCTCAATCACAATATTGGGTGGTTTCTGGTTGAGTCTGATTCCTATGTTGCCGAGTTCATTCACTAGAACATCTTCGTGGTAGGGCTGAAACACATCTAACATTAACAATACCAAATCTGCATTTCTTGCAACTGCAAGAATTCTTTTCCCTAAACCTTTTCCAGTTGATGCACCTTTGATAATCCCAGGTAAATCTAAAAGTTGAATTTTAGCTCCTCTGTACTCCATCATTCCTGGCACAACAGTAAGTGTAGTGAATCGATAAGCAGCTACAGCTGATCTTGCATCAGTTAATTTGTTAAGTAGAGTAGATTTTCCAACACTTGGTAGACCAATAAATACAACTGTCGCATCTCCACTTCTTTTTACATCAAAACCATCGGACTTTTGTCCTTTTTTTGATCTTATTTTTCCTTCTTGCTCTCTTTTCAGCTTTGCAATCTTTGCTTTAAGTAAACCCAAATGATGCTCAGTAGATTTATTGACTTTGGTTTTCGCCATTTCATCTTGAATTGCTTTTATTTTTTCAGGTATTCCCAACTAGTCTCACCTCATGGTTTTGATTTTTTAAATAAAATGTTATCACCTTTTTTAATCAACTCTATTCTAGTAACAGGTATTGTTTCAAAATTATTAGACTCGATAATAAAATCTGGTAGTGTTAATTCTCTCAAAGTTTCAAAATCTCTAAAAACTATCTTGTATAGACTTACCTCATCAGCAAATCGTGCCATACTAAAAATTTCTTCAATCTTTCCCTTTTTTGCCATAGAAATGTTGTAATTAATTGCTCTAATCTATCTTCGTTTAATTTTAATTTGACAAATATTATCATGTTTTTAATAGAAAAACCATGAAACAAAAAACATTCGCAGTTGACATTGATGGTACTATTACAGAAAATGGCGGAGGTAGAATTCATCTTGGTGCATTGTCAGCTCTTAGACATTTGAAAAACATTGGCCATAACGTAATTTTTGTTTCTGGCAGATCCTCTGTTGAAGGTTATCTACTTTCAATTTTTGGCGGAACTACAAACATTGCAGTAGGAGAAAATGGCGGCTGCATTACTAATGGTGCTAGCAACCACAAATTATTGGGAAACAAGGCTGAGTGCGTCAAGGCATTTGAATTTCTAAAGTCAAAAATTGATAATGTTAAGGAAAAACCCGTTTTTCCAAGGCTAACCGAAGTGGTTTTACAGCGCACATTTGATATTGAATCTGCAAAAAAAATTATACTAGAAAACAATCTCAACGTGAGTATATCAGACAGTCAATACGCATTTCATATTAATTCCAACGGGATAAACAAAGGTCGTGGATTTAAGGAAGTTATGAAAATGTTGTCAATTACAAAAAATGATGTGATTGCAATTGGTGATAGTGAAACAGATGTTCCATTGTTTAAGATTGCACAAATCAGTGTAGCTTTAGGCAATTCTTCAGAAGATGTTAAATCACAAGCTACGATGAATGTTTCAGCAAAGTCTGGCGATGGAGTTATTGAGGCATTAGACAAACTTGCTCCAACATTGTCAGAGGTTTAACAATGTCAATTCAAATTTTACTAGATGAAATAAAAACAAACCTAACTAAGATTCTGAATGATCTTAATTTTCCTTCTATACTATTCTCTGTAGAACCCGCGAAGAAAGGGTTTGGCGATGTTACATGCAATGTTTGTTTTTTACTTGCAAAAACTTTAAGCCAAAAACCAACTGAGGTTGCACAAAAAATTTCCGAGAATTATAATAATCGTCTTAGTGATCTTGTGGCTAAAGTTGAAGCACATCCATCTGGATATCTTAATTTTTTTGCCAACATGGATAAACTAAATGAAATTGTAATAAAAAATTCCATCAAAGATGATTATGGTTCTGTTGACATTGGAAATAAAACAAAGATTGTTGTAGAACATACGAGTGTTAATCCAAACAAAGCTCTGCATATTGGACATGTAAGAAATATTGTAATTGGTGATACACTTGTTCGATTGCTAAAAAAAACAAATTATGACGTCAAGGTCTTGAATTATGTTGATGACTCTGGACTTCAAGTAGCTGATATTATTGTTGGTTTCAAACATCTGAACTTTTCAGAAACTCCTCCATCTGGTCAGAAGTTTGATCATTATTGTGGTGATGTGGTATATGTCAAAACAACTGAAAAATATGAAAATGAGCCTAATCTACAGGACCCTAGAAAGAAAATTCTCAAAGATATTGAAGATCCAAAATCAGAAGTTTCTAAATTTGCAAACTCAATTACGAAAAAAGTTCTTGCCTGCCAACTTGAAACCTGTTGGAATCTAGATGTTTTTTATGACTGTCTAAACTTTGAATCTGAAATTGTTCATTCTGGGTTATGGCAACAGATCTTTGAAAAACTCAAAGAAATGAAAATCATTGAACTGGAAAAAAAAGGGAAAAATATTGATTGTTGGGTTATTCGAGGAAAAGGGAAAGATGATGACAAGATCTTAGTTAGGAGCAATGGTACTGCGACATACATTGCCAAAGACATTCCATATGCAGCTTGGAAGTTAGGTGTGCTTGATGATCCTTTCAACTATAAAAAATACGAACAGAACCAACCAAACAGAACCTTGTGGCAAACAACCCTAGAAAAAAGTTCTGAACCAAAACAAAATTTTATTGCTGACAGAGTAATTACTGTAATCGATTCCAGACAATCAAGATTACAAAAAATTGTTACAGAATTAATGTCAAAATTTACCTCAAACCAAGATTCCTATATACATTTAGCTTATGAGTCGGTCACACTTAGCTCCGAAACTGCCAAGCAACTTGGAATGGATACAGGCGGAAAACAAGCACAAATGTCTGGCAGAAAAGGATTGTATGTAAATGCGGATTCGGTGTTGGACTTGTTAATGAAAAAGACTATGGAAGAAACAAAGAAGAGAAATCCTGACTTTGATTCAGACAAACTTTCTAAAATTGCAAATGATATTTCAGTAGGTACTATACGATACGAAATGATAAAGCAGGATTTAGATAAAATAATTACTTTTGATCTTACAAAATCATTAAGTCTTGTAGGTAATACTGCATCATACATTCAGTATTCATTTGTACGTGCAGCTAGAATACTTGAGAAATCTGGAACTCCTCCAAACTTTGACGCTTCATTTGATTTATTGAAAAATGATCATGAAATCTCATTAATCAAAACTATAGGATTGTTTGAAATTCAGGTTAGGGACGCGGCAAAAAACTTGTCACCCAAGGTGATTGCTAAATATTGCTACAATTTAGCTGTATCATTTAACGCGTTTTACGAGCATGTCCAAGTATTATATTCTGGTGAAGATTCTCTAGTTAATGCTAGATTGTGTTTAGTATCTTCATTCAAATCTACTCTTGAAAAAGCACTGAATTTACTTGGAGTCCCATTGCCAGAACGAATGTAATTTCATAAAGTAGACTTTTATCTAAAATAATTCATGCATCATCCGTGAGAAAAATAAAGCAAAATTGCTATGTCTTATTCTTCTATAATCATACAAAAAAATGGCTTCAAAAAATTTCAAAAAATGAAATGCTTCATACACATATTGGTGTTCTCCGTCATTCTGACGCCATAGGTAAAGAATATGGTTCCAGGATTATTACAAATAAAGACAAGTACGTATATCTACTGGAACCAACAACATATGATTTCATTTCAAAAATTCAACATGGAACACAAATTGTCTATCCTAAGGACTTGGGTTACATTGTAGCTAGAACTGGAATTCAAAGTGGGCAAAAGATTGTCGAAATTGGAACCGGGAGTGCCTCACTAACTACATTTGTTGCAAGCATTGTAAAACCCCGTGGTCATGTGTATACCTTTGACGTTGATTCGAAATTCATGAAGATTGCTGAAAAAAACATCAAGAAAATTGGAATGGAAAAATACATCACTATGAAGAAGCAAGATCTAAAAACTGTAAAAAAAGTTCCAGTAAAGGATGTAGATATTGTGATTATTGATATTGGTGATCCGTGGACCGTTGTACCCCAAGCTAGAAAAATGCTCAAGGGAAGTGGTGGTATTGTATCAATCTGTCCAACGATGAATCAATTGGAAAAACTTGTTTCTACTCTGGTACAAAACGAGTTTACAGACATTGAGTGTGCAGAAAATATTTTGAGAACAATTGATGCACGAGAAGGAAAAACTAGACATTCCTTCCAAGGAATTGGTCATACTACTTACCTATGCTTTGCAAGAAAAGCTTACTTTGGTAAAAAATCTGCAAAGAGAAAGAAACCAAAAACCTAAAGACGCGAATAGTAAAACAAGATTTATTCAGCCATGTTTGGAGCTTAATTTGTGGTAACGAAAACCCTTCAGGCACAAATTGTACGAAAATTCATCCCTGCTAGGAAAGCAAACTCTCGAAAGGGAGATAACGGTACTGTCTTGGTGGTTGGAGGTAGTTACATCTATCATGGGGCGCCAATTCTTTCTTCAATAGCTGCTTTAAGGTCTGGAGTCGATTTGGTGTATACATCGGTTCCAAAAATCAATACTCAATCAACAAGAGCCATTTCACCTAATCTTATTGTTATTCCGTTAGTAGATCAAAAACTAACTCGTGGTGCCGTTAAAAAATTACTTGGAGTCATTCCAAGAAACTTGGACTCGGCAACAATTGGAATGGGATTAGCAATCGCTGAAAAATCTTCATTAAACATTCTAATCCAAGAGTTACTGAATAGAGATGTTAGACTATCATTAGATGCCAGTGCCTTAGTATCTGATATTTTGCCTCTTTTAGCAAACAAAAATGTAGTAGTGACTCCGCATTCTGGAGAATTCAAAAGATTATTTGGTCAAATTCCTCCTGAGAACCAAAAACAAAGAATTTCATTAGTTGAAAAATTCGCCAAAGAGAATGGCATAACCATTTTACTAAAAGGGCAGACTGATGTTGTATCTGATGGTAAAACAACTTTTCTTAATCCAAAAAAAATTCCTGCAATGACTGTGGGGGGAACAGGAGATGTACTTTCTGGATTAGTTGCTGGGATCCTCGCAAAAAATCGTAATGCATTGGAATCTGCAGCTGCTGCCACATTCATTAATGGAATGGCAGGAAAATTAGTTCAGAAAAAATTAGGTTTACACATTACAGCCATGGATCTAATTGATGCCATTCCTCAAGTAATGAAACCGTTTGATAAAATCATGTGAAAATGAAAAAGATTCTGAAATATGCAGATTCTAACATGAACCGTCTAGTGTCTGAACTTCAGACACTAATTCGACAACCTAGCGTTTCTGCAAAAAATGAAGGCATTGAGGAGTGCGCTAAATTGGTAAAGAAAACTCTGGAAAAATCTGGCATAAAATCCCAAATTCTTCGTTTAGGGAAAAACATACCCCCACTCGTCTATGGTGAATTACACTCCAAAAAGAATCCCAAAAAAACACTATTGTTTTACAATCATTATGATGTACAGCCTGCTGAGCCATTCAATTTGTGGGATTATCCACCTTTCAGTGCTAAAGTGAAGGGAAACAAGGTTTTCGGAAGGGGCTCTGCAGATGATAAAGGAGAACTAATTACAAGAATTAAGGCAGTTCAAGCACATCTCAAAGTAAATGGAGATATTCCATGTAACATCAAATTTGTAATTGAGGGTGAGGAAGAAGTTGGAAGTCCAAACATTGGCAAATATCTAAGAAAATACAAGAAAAAGTTCTCCTGTGATGGCGTGATTTGGGAATTTGGATATGTTGATTCTAAAAATCGACCAATTGTAGGACTTGGGATGAAGGGCTTGTTGTTTGTGGAACTAATTGCCAAGGAATCCAAAATTGATGTACATTCAAGTCTTGCAGTCTTGATAAAAAATCCTGCATGGAGGTTGGTAGATGCGGTAAAAACACTTCGAAACTCGCAAGGAAGAATTTTGATTAAAGATTGGTACAAAGAGGTAACACCACTAACAAAAACTGATTTGAAAATAATTAAACAAGAACCGTTTGACGAATTGGTATTTAAAAAAGAATTTAAGATAAAAAATTTTGTTGGAAACAAAAAAGGACTCGAAGCAAAAAAAGCACTAGTTGCTGGTGCTACATGTAATATAGCAGGTTTTGTTTCTGGTTATATCGGTGAAGGAGCAAAGACTGTTTTGCCAGGAGAAGCCTTAGTTAAAATTGATTTTAGACTTGTTCCAGAAATGGATCCTAAGAAACAGGTACAGAGACTGAAAAAACATTTGAAGGTTAACGGTTTTGGTGATCTGCAGATTAAGGTATACCATGGAGAAGCCGCCGCAAGAACTGATCCTTCTGAACCATTTGTTTCTCAAGTAAGACAAGCAGCAAATGAATCCTATGGCAAATCAATTCTTAATGTCTCGAATGCTGGAACTGGCCCAATGCACTCATTCGTACAGGTTCTAAAGGCTCCTTGCATCTCTATAGGGAGCACGTACATGTTTTCAAGAATTCATTCTCCAAACGAATTTGCTAGGATTGATCTTCTCAAAAAGACCACAAAATGTATTTGTCTGATTCTAGATAAATTTGGTAAAACCTAGCCTTTCTTTTTGGAGAAAGGCCTTTATTGTGCTCTGAAATCATTTGAATCATGTCATACTTGTACATGCCAGGGGCAACCGCTGTAGGCATAACATTTGATAATGGCGTAGTTTTTGCAAGCGAAAAAAGGGTTGCATATGGAAACTTTCTTGTGAGCAAAACCACAAAAAAGACCTTTCAACTGACTTCTAATGTGGGTGCAGCGTGTGCTGGTTTGATAGCAGACATGCAGATTCTAGCACTGCAAATTTCTGCCCTAGCAAAAATTAGAAAAATGGAACTAAAACGTGATATTCCACAAAACTCTATAGCTAAGATGATATCAAACATGATGTATGAAAGAAGGTTTTTCCCATTCCTAACTCAGATAATTATTGGTGGTGTTGTAGACAAACCGTCTATTTACACATTGGATCCATTAGGCTCTGTTCTCCCCGATGAATATGCAGCGGTTGGAACTGGAGCTGAAATGGCATTAGGCATTCTTGATCCTCAATTTAAAGAAAAAATGCCAGAAAAAGAAGCTGTTGAACTTGCAAAAAAGGCAGTAAAAACTGCAACTCTGAGAGACTCTTTTAGCGGAGATGGTATTGACTTTCTTGTGATAAACAAGGAAGGATGTAAAGAGTTTTCAGAAAAATTAACCTAGTTTGTAATAGTTTTTCCAATCTCCCAATACTTGTCAGAAATGTAATGCATGTTTTTTATAACCTCGCCCTTTTCCATTGTTTCCAATTCTGAACTCGGTACTAGAGATTTTCCTACAGCAAGAAACT
>JACZSC010000125.1 GCA_022574415.1 Nitrososphaerota archaeon
CTTGATCATCATAAACAAATCCCGAAGCTAGACCACCAGAACCTAGAATAGATGATGGTTTTTGCACCGTAATACTGACTACACCTTTTTCTGAACGTTCAAAGATTTCGGTGAGAGAAAGAACCTGTGAATTCGTGGAAAGAAGTTCTTCTCCCACCGTTGTTTTTAAGTTCTTGGTGGATATTGGGTTGTCTAGGACCGCATCCTGTGCCGTTATTGATGGCAATAAGACAGGGGAACTGAGCCAAAAAACAATGGCCAAACTTCCAATTAATCCACCAAGCATTACTTTAGATCTAACACAATTTCTTAACAACTTTAATTATAAAATGGAATCTTAGATTAATAACAATAGTAATTTACAATTGTAAAGTTTGTTCTTAAAAACAACAAATTTTTCAATTATTATGTGTTCTAAAATGTTCTCTGATTTGAATTTCAACGTTTTTAATCAGCGCACAAAAATGAGAAGAACATGAAAAAGAACAGAAAGATTAGCATACTTGTTTCATCAGTTGCAGTTATTGGTATTTTATTTCTGGTTTCATCCCAACTTGGAACTAATCCGTCAAACTCATCTTTAGAAAATAATGATGTAATTAATACTTCTGTAGAAAGAGGCTATGGTACGATTAATGCTTTAGGCTTGCCCATTATGGGCTCCCCTGATGCACCTGTTACAATTATGGTGTTTGTAGATTACCAATGTCCTGGTTGTAGAAATTGGTTTCTAAATATTAAACCAAACATTACAAAAAATTTTATTGAAACAGGAAAAGCTAACATGGTCTTTGTTGATGCCAAACTTTTAGGAGATGATTCTTTCAAGGCAGCACAGGCGACATATTGTGCCAACGAACAAGGAAAATATTGGGAATATCAAGAACTATTGTTTACTTCACAACAAGGAATAGATGATGGTTGGGCTAATCCTGAAAGCCTAAAAGTATTTACGTTTGATTTAGAACTAGATATGGATTTGTTCGAGAATTGTCTTGATTCAGGAAAATATGACAAAAAAGTTAGGTTTAATGCTTATGAGGCAAAAAAGAACGGGTTGGTAAAAATTCCTAGTTTTGTATTAGTCAATTCTGAAGGAGGACATCACATAATCAAAGGAGTTGCCACATATTCAGTATTTGAGAAAATGATAGAATTTTTAACTAAATGACTTGATGAAAGATTGAAATCGATTCTTCAAGGAAAAAAACTAACCATCATTATAATAGTAATTTTTAGTATAGCCTTTCCTCTCATTTTTTTAATTGATTGGTTTGATGAGAATGTTACCAACCCTAGAATCTGGAAGGATTGGACGTGTGAAGAAATGAAAAAATTTGCAGTTGAGTTTAAAGATGAACAGTTTAGTAATTTCCAACGTGCTAAGTTTCACGAGGATCTGAGTCTATGTTTGAGCGGTCAGTTCTAGTTTGTTTCATGAATTTTCTAACTCAAACTGAGAATTAAGAATTTTCAGGATTAATAGTTCGTATCAAATGTTACGTTTTGAAGGTTCTTCGTTTATTTTTCTGTCAACTCGCTTTGTGGACCAGTTTTAGGTGATGTAACAAATGATTTTATTTTGGAATAATAGTCCACACCGTCGAATGTTACCTTAAATCTATAGTCGTATTTGGTAGATGGTTCTAAATCTGTTATTGTTACCACATGTTCAGTATGAACCATATTCATCATATCACTATCTGAGGCAGTGTTAGTAAATTGCTCATTAGTTCCATATTCAACAGTGCAATGAACTGCCTTACTGGTAGATCCAGCTATAATCGCACTGGTTTCAGTTATGCTGGCTACTCGAATATTATCGAAGGAAATAGGACGAAATAGCGATTTAAAACTGACTGGGTCATCAGCATCATTGATGACGATTAAAAATATTGAAAATAAAGCGATTCCACCAAAGAATATTAATACTATTTTTAGCCTTGCCACTGATTATCACTTTTTAAGTTCATTTTGAGATTAATAATGATAATATTTTACAAATGTAAAGTTCACCGAATAAATATAATGGACCAGAAAATAGCTCATGCCCTATAGTCTTAGTAAACTGGATATTGCAATAGTAAATTCTCTTCAAGAAGATGGCAGAAAATCCTTTAGGCAGATCTCAAGAGAGTTAAAAATCAGCACGCCTACAATAAAATTCCATTATCAAAGACTTGTCAACATTGGATTGATAAAATCAATTTCCCCAATAATTGATACAAACAAACTTGATTATGATTCAAAATTAAAAATTGAAAAATGCCACTGTGAAACCAAGGTTCCAAATGTCAATCTTTCTACCGATGTATCTGTGAAAATGATTTGTGATTACTGTGATGGACCTATTGGGGTAAAACCAAGTATTTTCAAATTTGCAAAAATTGAGAGATTTTTTTGTTGCACCTCATGCAAATCATTGTACAAAGAAAAGTACAAAGGGAGAATAGAGTCACTTATTAGAAAATCATAGTCCTATAGAAAAAATTTCAAATTATGTTGAGGAATCATTCTTAATTCCAAAGCCCAACTTTCTCAATTCTGATTGTATTGTAGGAAATTTAGATTCAAGTTGGTTAATCTTTTCGTTGAAACAAATTTTATTCTCGATTAGATTTGAGCTTGTTTTATAGCAGTATTGAACTACTTTCAGTCCTATTTTTTCAATACTTTGAACATTTTCAAAATTTTCAAGAGTTTCAAGAGTTATGATTGAATCATCATTTTCTTGGGAAGAAATTATTATTACCGCAAAAAAAATTGCTAAAATCCCCATAACTGTGAGTTCTTTAAATCTCATCATAGATGTGAAAAATTTACCATATTCATTTTTTACTATAGTACTTTACAACTGTAAAGA
>JACZSC010000126.1 GCA_022574415.1 Nitrososphaerota archaeon
ACAAGTGTAAATCACTATGACAAACACCCGCAGCAATTACTTTGACTATTACTTCGTTTCCAGTAGGAGTGAGATTTTCTAATTCACATATCTCGAGAGGTTTAGTTGGCTCAACGATTCTAGCCGCTTTCAACGCCGTATTGATTTTTTGCGAATAATATAAGAGTTGACAGGGAACGAGAAAAAAATAGAGCCTATAGATATTATGGAATAGAGTTAGATTTGCATTGTGTCGGATGACGTGTCTTCTTTAGGATTATCACAGGAACCAGTAAGTATTCTATTCAACCCATCAGACATAAACAAAAAAGATGTTTGGGAAATTGATTTAATTCGAATTTTAGAGATTTTAATTAAAATTCTTGAAAAGACTGGCAAGAAGGATTTGAGAGTGGCAGGAATGGCGGCTCTCTCGTCATCGTTAATTTATAGAATGAAGGTAGAGAGTATTTTTGCACTTCAAAAGGCAGCTATGGAAAAGAAACCACTGTCACAGAGAACTGATCTGGATATTGATTTAATTGATATTCCATATAGACATGAATCAACTTATCCAGTTTCCTTAGACGAGCTTTTAACTTTGCTTGAAAATCTAATTGGTTCTATTGCAAATCCTCGTTCTAGACGAGGTAATCAATTGAGTTTTGAACCCGTTGAGGTTCCTAACTTTCAAGATTATTTTATTTCTCTTGAGAATATTATTGGAAAATATGAAGATTTGATATTGAAAAAATTGAGTTCTGCTGGTTCTGGTTTATTACAAAATATAATATCGGATTTAGATCCTGTGGATGCAATTAGATGCTTTTTTGCAATATTATTTTTGGCTAAAGACGAAAAGGTTGACCTAGAACAGATTGACGATGATATCAAAATCACGTTGTTAAAGGAAAATTAACGACCTAATCAAACATGGAGAAAGGCTTCTTTTAAGTAGATTTTGGAGTGTTTTTGATTATTGCCTAAAGTAGAAAATGAGGAACTGGCCACAGCAAATATTGAGGCAGCGCTATATTCTGCAGGTAGACCATTAACTATTGAAGAGATAATTCGAGCCTCAGGCACAGAATCTAGGACAAAAACGCTTACTCTACTCACAAATATAATGAAAAAGGCAAAATCTGCCTTCATGGCCATCGAAATAGTAACTCTTCCAGATGGTTCCTATGTATTTCAATTAAAGCCCGAATACAGCTCGGTGATTAGGAGATATGCTTCAAAACCAATTTTGCCAAAAGCCACTCTAAAGACTTTATCATATCTTGCATATATGCAACCAATTTCATCAAAACAATTACTTGAAATTCGTGGTAGTGGAGTTTATACACATCTAAAAGAACTTAGACAATTAGATTTCATTTCACATCAAAATGTTGGAAGATTAAGAATTTATTCTACAACTGAAAAATTTCAAAAATATTTTGGAATCCAAGGAGATTCTGATACTCTGAAACAGAAATTATTCAAGAAAGTTCGAAAAAAACAAACTCAGGTAATTAGTATTCCTCCAACTACAGCTTAATTTTCTATCTTAATTTAAAAAACCAAGTAATGTTAGTTTGAGGCGTAAACTATGCGTTTTGTATAAATTAGAGTGGATTAAAAGACTACCGTGAGAAAATCAATAGAAAACTTGGCAACCAGCAAATTAACTGGGGGTAGACGACATCCATTACGTGTTAGAAGAAAATATGAAATCGATCGATATCCAAATGAAGCATTAACAGGTGCACAAGTTACTGTAACAAGAAAAGTTCGTGGAAAATCTCACAAGACTGCATTAAAAACAATTGATTTTGTAAACTTGTCAATTCCTGATTCGAAACCAAAGAAAGCTAAAATTTTAAAAGTTTTAGAGAATCCAACAAACAATGACTACCAACGTCGTGGTGTTATTACAAAAGGTGCAATACTTGAAACACAAGATGGAAAATGTAAAGTTGTCTCAAGACCGGGGCAAGATGGAACTGTTAACGCAATTCTAGTACAGTGATAGTATGAAAGATTACGAACATGTCGTAATCTGGTTAGATTATTTTAATAAAACATTGCCAAGAAACAAAGGAAGGCGATTAGAAAAAAACAACTGCATCTTTGATCCTTCACTTAAAGAATTAATTGATGCAACAAAAGCTGCAGGATTTGAAATTTCAGAATCAGATGATAAAGTAAGATTTCCAAAGAGACCATATGTTAGGTCAGGTTATGTCGTTTTACCAAAAGGATCTTCAAAGACAAAAATTCTTGACAAGATTTCAGAAAAACTGGTTGCGAAACGCTCTAAGCAATCAAAATAAGATTGAATATAGCTTTGAGCTAAATTAAAGTTGACAGAAGTATATGATAACAATTAGTTATTTTTAAAATTAATTGCAGGAGATAGGTGAAATAATGCATTTAGCCAGAAGTGGTAGAGTAATTATTCAGCTAACAAAATTAGTTGAAGAAGGTCAAATTCTCTGTGACGAAAAAAGTGGCAAAGTCGCAAAAGTTATGGAATTGATTGGCCCTGTTACAAAACCATATGCTTCAGCAGCTCCTCTTACAAACAACATAAAAAAATTCACTGGAAAGAAAGTTTTTGCGTTAGAAAACTCTCCTGCAAAAAAACAAAAAATTAGGAGAAAAAGAAAATGAAAACAATAGAAACAGAATGCTGTCCTGAATGTAAGTCTTCACTTGTTGATGACTCTCAGAATGGTGAAATAATTTGTTCTGGTTGCGGCGTTGTCGTGGCAGATCAAATAGCGGATTATGGTCCAGAATCAAAAAGCTCTAATCTGGAAGAAAAAATGAAACTTGCTAGAGCAACCGGTCAAACAACTTATTCTCAACA